>NZ_JAKJSE010000013.1:0-178060 GCF_050336585.1 Enterovibrio makurazakiensis | reverse complement strand
CCGCCGTCTGTGCCATCGCCACCGTCGCCATCGCCACTGTCTGTGCCATCGCCGCCGTCTGTGCCATCGCCACTGTCTGTGCCATCACCGCCGTCTGTGCCATCGCCACTGTCTGTGCCATCGCCACCGTCTGTGCCATCGCCACTGTCTGTACCATCACCGCCGTCTGTGCCATCGCCACCGTCGCCATCGCCACTGTCTGTGCCATCGCCGCCGTCTGTGCCATCACCGCCGTCTGAGCCAACTCCGCCTTCAGAGCCACCGTCTGACACACTTTTTTTGGTCAATAGAATTTCAACGTCACCTTGCAAACCACTAACACTGATGTTTCGTCTAACATTCAAGTAGTCATCGTGGGAAATCGAAAGCGTATGATTACCACTGGGAAGAAAGAACAACGCATTGCCCGACGTATCAGTTTCTTTGGTCTTATCCCCCACACTCACGGTGGCATTTAACACTCCCTGATTTGTGTCTTTGTTCATCAGTGTGACGTTAAGTTCGTGAGTGACCACGTTACCAGCACTTGCTTCATCACCGCCTCCTCCTCCGCCACAGGCGGACAATATTGAGACAAAACATAAAAGAGTAAGTAACTTAATGGTATTCAAGGGGATACGTCCTATTTACACAACTATTCGGAATTTCTATTCGGCCCTCCCTGAAAAGAAAGCGCTTTCTTTTCCGAGTATAAGTCCCCTTGTAACAAAAAATTTATGGACGCTCACACTTAATGAAACCTCTGAAATTATTACTCTTCACTTCCAATAAATAAGACATTAATCATGCGCCACGATAAAGATCGTGTTGAAGATAAAGGGAGTCGTTTGCTTGGGAATGACTCTATAGTTCCAATGAATGAACAACGATATTAGGCAAAATCGGATACAAAAAAAGCGCCTTTAAAGGCGCTTTCTCAATCAGTTGAAGATTACTCTTCTACAGGCTTTTTCTTCTTAACCATAAAGACTTGCTCGCCCACAGAGACACCTTGATAGAAGCTTTTGTTACGCTTCTTCGGCGCGTCTTTCTTAGCAGCAAGCTTGTTAGTTTTCTTCGCTTGAGTCGGTTTCTTACTAAACGTTTTCTTACGTTTTGGTACCAGACCTTTAAACTTACCAGCCAACCCTTCGAAGGTAGCAAAAGTCATTTTCTTATCAAGGAAGCCTTCAATGCTTTTGAAGCTATTCCAGTCTTTCGGGCCAACAAACGAAATCGCAATGCCTTTGTTACCTGCACGACCAGTACGGCCAATACGGTGAACATACTCTTCCGAGTGTTTTGGCATATCGAAATTCACCACATGTGAAACGTTTGAGATATCCAACCCACGCGATGCGAGATCAGTCGTCACTAATACTTTGTGCAGACCACGCTCAAACTCATTCATGATGCGATTACGTGCGCTTTGGCTCAATTCGCCACTCAGCGCAACGGCTTTAATACCGCGTTCAATGAAGATATTTGCTAGACGGTCAGTGTCAGCCCGTGTTGCTGTGAACACCATCAACTGTTGGTATTCTTCATCCGCCAATACGCGGTCAAGCAATGCTTGCTTATGATCGAGGTGATCACACAAGTAGAAGCGCTGCTCGATGTCTTTGTGTTCTTCGTTGACGAAGCCAATCGCAACACGCTTTGGATCGTTCAGCATATCCGCTGCGATGTCGTTCACTTGATGGTGGTCAAGTGTTGCAGAGAACATCAGCGTTTGACGACGACGATGTCCTGCTGCTGCGTTGATTGCTTTTAGTTGTGGTGCAAAGCCCAAATCTAGCATGCGGTCAGCTTCATCAAGAATCAGCATTTCTAGCCCTTCGAGACTCAAGTGACGATGCTCTAGGTGATCAGCTAAACGACCAGGCGTTGCAACAACAAATACTGGATCTTTGCGGAATTCTTTTGCTTGATCATTGAAGTTCTCACCACCAAGGATCAACACGGCTTTGTATTGTGTACCCGCAATCAGTTTGCGCAATTCACCATATACTTGCTTTGCCAGTTCACGAGTTGGCGCAAGAATGACAACGCGAGGGTCGCGACGGGTTAACGCTTTGGCGCGCATAACGCGTTGCATCGCTGGGAGCAAAAAGGCCAGTGTTTTACCTGAGCCCGTTTTAGACGACGCCAACAGATCTTTTCCTGCATTTACTACAGGAATGGCTGATGCCTGAACATCGGTAGCCGAATCAAAACCCCAATGTTCAATGGTTTTTAGTAGGCGTTTGTCTAAACCCAGGTCTTCAAATTGCAAGGTGATACTCCAATGTTTCTTTATAGTATGTTTCTTTATATACAGGTCGTTACTGCGCACTACTCATGATACTTCGCGCGCTGATACACCCACAAAAAATAGCGGCAAATCTTACCATATTTCTTGAGCACCACACATTTTTATTGTGTTTGATCACACTTTCATAGCCATTCACGATCTAATCTTCGGTGATTTGCGTTTCGAAATGTAGCGTAACGACTCACAGACTAAGGCGAGAACACGATTAATGACAGCTACTACCCCTATTTACGCATGGAAACGTTTCACGCTTGAAGCTCGCGAACAAACCCTGCCAAACGGAATAATTACGGAACACATTACGCTGACACACCCCGGCGCAGTGCTCATTCTGCCTGTCGCAAACGATGGTAAATTGGTTATGGTTCATCAATATCGTCCTTCCATTGACCGCTGGATCTATGAGTTTCCGGCGGGCACCATGGAATCAGGGGAACATCCTGAAACTTGTGCAAAACGCGAACTGTCTGAAGAAGTACAGTTAGCGGCTTCGGAATGGCACAGTGTTGGAGAATCGCTTCCCGCTCCCGGGTTTTGTGATGAAACGCAGTACCTCTATGTCGCCAAACAGGTCAGTGCCACTGATGGTGAGCTAGATGAAGACGAGATTATTGAAGTTGTGCATTTTTCTGTAGATGAAGTGGCGCATATGATCGCCAGCAACGAAATTCAAGATAGCAAAACCATTGTCGCATTTTGTCGTGCTCAACTCTTAGGGCTCATAGGCTGAGTAACGCCTAGCCAGTCTCTCATTCCTCCTTTGTATCCTGGCCAACTGGCTTTCCCTGCGACCTAAGCCAACTTACATGGCTTAGGTAATCGGCACGTCGATCACAACGTGCCTTTTAAACAAAGTGTTAACATTGACATCCGACCAGTTGAGCCATTAACGTAAGTGGAGCAATTTCAACTCAAGGAAGACCAATGAAAAAGACTCTTGCCCATGCTAACCGAATGCTAAAGCTATTCGGATTCTTCAAAGTCCCTTTGATTTGGTATTGCCGCCCTAAGATTCTTGTACTCAACGAAGAGCGCGTTCAAATTCGAATTCCGCTTAAACGTAGAAACAAAAACCACCTGAATAGCATGTATTTCGGCGTTTTGGCTGTTGGCGCTGATGTGGCAGGCGGTTTTATGGCAATGAGTAAATCAGAGTCTCGAGGAAAGAAAATATCGCTCGCATTCAAATCAGTGACCGCGGAGTTCCTAAAGCGTCCAGAGGCAGATGTAATCTTCACATGTGACGACGGAAAACTCATCGATGAGATGCTAGATCAGACAATAGCAAGCGGCGAGCGTGTCAATCAACCCGTCAGAATCACAGCCACATGCCCTACTTTACATGGTGATGAACCGATGGCGATCTTTGATTTAACGTTATCGGTAAAAGCAATAAACTGATTTTTTCACACAACTTTGCTGGATAGGCCAAAAAAATCCAATAAGTCTCTAAAATGAAATAACTATTTCTTTGCCCTTTTATTGTTTTCGTTATTAGACTTAAGTATTAAAGCGAATTCAGCGGAGTCTGTTTTGGGCAAAAAAATAAGCGACTTTTTTCAACTCGATACAGCGCCCGGCATCATTCTTATTGCCTCCGCTTTTTTAGCACTCATCATTGCTAATTCCCCCCTTGCTCCCTATTACCTCGCGCTTCTCGATACGCCTATTCACTTCAAAGTAGGTTCGCTAGATATAGAGAAGAATTTATTACTCTGGATCAATGATGGTTTGATGGCTATTTTCTTTCTCCTCATTGGTTTAGAAGTAAAGCGCGAGTTAATGCAAGGCGCACTTCGCACGCGATCTAGAGCCATGTTCCCGCTAATGGCTGCTGTCGGTGGGATGGTTGTGCCTGTCCTGATTTTTGTCGTACTCAACGTGAATGACCCTCAAGCGCTAGGAGGCTGGGCAATTCCTGCAGCGACCGATATTGCCTTTACCTTGGGTGTGTTAGCACTGTTTGGAAAGCAAGTTCCTGTCAGCTTGAAAGTGTTTCTACTCGCGTTAGCCGTAATAGATGATCTCGGTGCGGTCATTATTATTGCGCTGTTTTTCAGTAGCGACTTGTCCGTGATTGCACTTTCAATTGCCGTGTTAGCCAGCATGACGCTGTTTTACATGAACGCGAAAGGCGTTGCTCGTTTAACCGGCTATTTGCTTGTTGGCGGCATCCTTTGGGTTGCCGTGCTGAAATCAGGTGTGCATGCAACTGTCGCGGGGGTCATTCTTGGCTTCGCTATTCCACTACGAATCAAGCATCATCGCATTCGAAGTCCATTACGCTATTTGGAACACGGTATTCACCCATGGAGTAGTTTTGCCATTCTCCCGCTCTTTGCTTTTGCAAACAGCGGCGTGCCGCTCGATAATTTCAGTCTATCCATGCTAGCTGAACCACTACCACTAGGAATCACCTTAGGTCTGCTTTTCGGCAAACCCATTGGTATTTCTCTCGCTTGCTATATGTCGATCAAATTAGGTATTGGCAGCATGCCGAAAGGAATTCAATTTATACATGTTATGTCAGCCTCCATTTTGTGTGGTATTGGCTTTACCATGTCGATATTTATCACGACCCTCGCTTTCCCGGGCACAGATAACCACGCATTGGTTGATTTATCACGTATATCCATCTTCATAGGTTCAATACTCGCCGCGGTATGTGGTTACCTCGCATTAAAATACTCCTTTAAGACAGCGTCACGTCCATTAATCGACGAAAGTCAGCCAGACTAACTTACCGCCCTTCTCCTTTGCTTTAAAAGAAACCTCCGCTATACAAGGATTGTCATATCATTGGCATATTCTTGTTTAGCGGATTCTTCCACCTATACACGCGAAAGAACTTTGGATTTTTTTCACTCGGTGGTTTCCTTTACATTTCCTGAATCTTAAGTCACCAACACGTAAACCTAGCAAGCATCAGCAAAAGGCATTTTGTCATCGAAAAGTCACAAATTATGCAAGTCCCCTGGCCCAAGTTTTTTGGCAAAAACCCCGCCTATTGACATTTATAGAACCCGCATTCCATCTATGCTCGGCAACGTAGTCTACCGAGTTATCAACCGTTTCTGTGGATAAAAATAAATTTATCCACACCCGGAAATTAAACGTAAATCATTGTTATGATTGCATATAATTAGTCACAGTTATCTGTGCTTTTTTTCTGGAAAATTTAGTATGTGATTTTCGGCAAAAAATAGAAATTAAAAAGGCCTGCAAAATATACAGGCCTTTTGACGGTGAAATTACCCTTAGTGGGCTGAGGAATATTTCACTCGATAGAAGATGCGATACAGTACCGGCACCACGATCAATGTCAGCACTGTAGCGAAGCCGAGCCCAAACATGATTGTTACCGCCATCGGTTTGAAAAATACATCAGGCAATAGCGGCAGCATACCAAGGACAGTCGTAATTGCAGCCATACAAACTGGACGAACGCGACTCACTGCCGCATCGACGATGGCATTGTAAGGTTCTTTTCCGCTCTGCATTTCAATGTTGATTTGGTCAATTAACACAATGCCGTTTTTGATCAACATCCCCGACAAACTCAAGAAACCAAGTAACGCCATAAAACCAAATGGTGTATCAAGTACTAATAGGCCAGTTGTCACACCAATGACAGCCAAAGGCACGGTTAACCAAACAATCAAAGAGTCTTTTACCGAGTTAAACAAGAAAACTGTAATCAAGAACATGAACAGATAACCAAGTGGCATCGTGGTGAACAGGCTTTCTTGCGCATCACCCGATGATTCATATTCTCCCCCCCATTCAATGCTATAACCTTTAGGCAAGGGAATGGCTTCGATTTCAGGTTTTACTTTTTTAAGCAAGGTGGTCGCTGTCACGTCTTTTAGGGGATCAGGGTCAGCGAATACCGTCAATGTACGCTTACGGTTTTCTCGTACAATTAGTGGATCTTCCCAAATCAGTTCGTAGCCTAAAATCACCTGCTGAAGGGGAATGAAGTCATTAAGTACAGGGCTCCAAATCTTGATGCCTTCGATGGTTTTAACATCAACGCGTTCAAGTTCTGGCAGTCTTGCCACAATCGGCATTAGCGTTGTTCCGTCGCGATAGACACCCACATTTAATCCAGAGAAAGACATCATCAGAAGGTCATCAACATCTGACTTAGTAATGCCATAACGCCTTGCCTGACTCTCATTAAACTCTGGCTGAAGGATTTTTGTTCTCTCTCTCCAGTCGTGACGAACATTCACTACGTCTGGATCGCTTTTGAGTATGTCGACAACCTGAGCGGCAATCGATCGCAACACACTTGGGTCTGAACCGACAATGCGAGTCTCGATTTTTGAACCACTTGAAGGCCCTAACTCAATGCGCTTTAGCTTGTACTGAATGCCAGGAAACTCTTTTTCAATGTGTGATCTTACATCAGCCATCGAAGGCAATACCGCATCATAGTCTGACACCCGGATAATCAACTCACCGTATGCTGAGTAACTTTTTTCAGGCGCATAGGTCAGCATAAATCGCTGCGTACCTTTACCTGTGCTGGTTGAAACATATTCAACCGACGACTGTTCACTCACCCATGACTCCAAGGAAGACAGTGTTTCTTGGGTTGCGCGGATATCTGTCCCTTCAGGCATCCAAACATCCACCATATAGATTGGGGTTGTTGAAGACGGAAAGAATGACTGTTTAAGCAGTGTAAAACCATAAAGAGAAGCAGCTAGTGCCGCACACAAAACAAACATGGTGAGATAAGCACGGCGCATACAAATATCTAAAAACTTTGTATATACCACGAACAACATACCGTTATAGGGATCGCTTTCGTCACCACTCTCATCTGCGTTTTGCTCTTTAAAAAACAAGTTGGCGAAAAATGGGGTCAATGTAATTGCAGTAAACCAACTGAGCATCAATGATATAAGCAATACAGTGAATAACGTTCCGCAATACTCACCAGTGGAATCACTTGACAATCCAATCGGCGCAAAGGCAGTGACTGAAATCACTGTTGCGCCCAATAATGGCCACTTGGTTTGCGTGACGATATCAGAGGCAGCCTCAATTCTCGTTCGCCCTTTCTTCAAGCCAATGAGTATACCTTCCACCACCACAATGGCGTTGTCCACCAGCATACCCAAGGCTATAACCAAAGCGCCCAATGAAATTCGCTGCAAATCGATTTGGAAATACTTCATGAATATGAAGGTACCCAACACGGTTAGCAGCAATATCAAGCCGATCAGTAGCCCTGACCTTAGGCCCATAAACAACAACAGCACCACGATGACAATCGCCACCGCTTGCGCCAGACTCACCACGAAACCTTTAACTGACGTGTCGACTTCTACCGGCTGCGCATACACCACACCAATATCAATGCCGATAGGTTGATTTTCCTTTAGTTCAGCCAAGCGGCGTTCAACCCGTTGACCGATCTCTACAACATTGACCCCTTCAGCAAATGAAATGCCAAGATTTAACGCCCTTTCTCCGTTATAAGAGAGTAAGTTGCTCGGGACGTCTTGGTAGCCACGCGTAATATCAGCAACATCTTTCAAATAAATCAGGCCACTAGAGCCCGCTTCATTAATGATGAGATTACCGAGCTCATCTACGCTTTTGAATTCTCCGGTTGGGTGAATTCGAATATATTCATCACCTACCCGCAATGCACCTGCATTGCTCACCACGTTCTGCGTCGCCAAAAGGTTGTAAATAACCTGCGGGGAAATCCCTAAATTCGACAGGCGCCGCATCGATATTTCGATAAACACTTGTTCTTTTTGTGAGCCCGTCACTTGTACCTTCGCCACCCCATCAACTAGCTCGAGATCTCGCCGAAGAAAGTCGACGTAATCCGTCAGTTCTTTTGACGAGTATCCTTCACCTGTTATCGCAAGCAAAACGCCATATACATCGCCAAAATCATCGATGACTTTCGGCGTATTGACTCCAGGAGGCAGGCTTCCTTGAAGATCATTCACTTTCCGTCGCATTTCATCCCAGATTTGGGGTAGATCGTCCGGGCCATAATTGTTCTTCATGGTTACCGTGATTTGTGACAAGCCACGACTGGAAATGGATGTGACTTCATCGACATACACCAGTTGCTGAACAGCTTTCTCTATCGGGTATGTGACTTCCTCTTCCACTTGCTGAGGCGTTGCGCCCGGGTAACTTGTCACGATAAGGGCATCTTTCAGTGTGAAGGCGGGATCTTCCAATCGGCCCAATCCAAAGAAAGACGTTGTGCCGCCAATAATGAAAATCAGTGTTAGCATCCAACTAATGACTTTATTTTTTATAAAGTAGCTCGCAATGGTCTGTTTCATCTGTTGGCGTCCTCTTCCATCAAGACATTGACGCGCTGGTTAGCACGCAGTTTATTCACACCTGCAGACACCACTTTTTCACCCATTTCCAATCCATCAACGACTAAAACACCTGTTGGCGTAAGGGCTCCAACAGTAACGTGTCGTTTTTCTACTTGATTATCTTCATTAACTATCCACACAAACTTATTGTTGCTATTCAACCCATCACCATCTTCGTTAAATATCGTTTCCAGTGGGACTTCGAGAATGTTCGCGCGTTCTTGAATTAATCCGGTTTCCTTAACCACGACTTCGACGGTCATGCCATCCAAAATGAATTTGTCTTCAGGCATTGGCATGGTTAAGGTCACCATAAAAGAACCTGTGGTGGGGTCAGGTTCAGCCGTAAACTCCTTCACCTTTGAGGTATATGTTTTTCCATCATCGGTTTGAACGCTTGGATTGATCACTCGAGAGTTCTCTTCGCGGGTTCGGTCACCGTGGCGAGTAAACATGACATCAGGCACTTGGATCCGAATATCAACTTGTGTGGCATCATGAATATTGAGTATGGTCTGCCCGATGGCTACATTCTCAAATTGCTCCACGGGAACACGGCTCACCACGCCATCAACAGGTGCTTTCAGCGTGGTGTAGGAGAGTTTAAGTTTTGCAATGTCCAATTCCGCTTTTGCAATCTGACGCTGTGCAGCCAACTCATCAAACTGTGATTTCGCCAAGGAACCTTTTTCAACAAGCGGTTTGGAGCGACGATACTGACTATCTGCCACATCAAATTTGGCTTGCGCATTGTCAGCAGCCAACTTGTAGTTAATGGGATCGATTGTTGCGAGCACCGTATCTTTTTTAACGACCTCTCCGGGTTTAACAAAAATCTTGTCAACTTCACCTGCGACCAAAAATGACAAGGCAGCTTTGTCGGCCGCTGCTGCAATCGCTGGAAAATGCAATTGGCTCTCAGAATCATTCCCACCGACGTCAAGCACCTCTACGTTTTGTACGGGTATGTGTGTGGTTGTTGGAGCCTCTGAACAAGCGGTCAAAACAAAAAGCGCAGTCAAGGACAGCGCGACATATTTCACTGGTCTGGATTTCACCTGGATTCTGCTGAAGGATAGGTGATGTTTCTCTGTATAAAGATTTTCCATCATTACAGCCCTCTCTCCTTCACCCATGGATAGACAACCACACCATCCTCAAGACTTTGAATACCGTTAACGACAATGACATCACCGTCAGATAGCCCGCTTTCCAGTACTTCACCATTAAGCACAATAGGAACATTTTTAACTTTGCCGCCTTCTTCTACTCGCCACACCGACGTCATGCCGCCGCTATTATCAATCGCGCTAGAAGGCAGCGTATTCTGAGCACTGACGGGTAAGCTTGTTGACACTTCAGCCGCCATGCCAGGCAAAACGTTCACACCATCAGGACGAGGCAAAGACACAGTAATTCGGTATGAAGCGGTAGTGGAATCAGCTTCTGTGTCCACTTCTTTAAATTCAGCGGGGAAAACCTGATCGGGATAGGCGTCAAATGATACTGAAGGAAAGTGCCTCATGGCCTCTCCCCCAGAGGCGAAATATTTAAATAGCCTTTCTGGCAGCTGGAAACTGACATTGATCACTTCGTTAGTCTGAATATGCATGACAGCTTCCATTGCATTCACATACTCAAATTTTTCTTTCACTCTTAAAGACACCGTGCCACCGTAAGGCGCTTTCAATGTTGTGTAGTTGAAATTGGATTGCGCTAATTCTAGATCGGCTTTGGCTTCGTTTAATGAAGAGACCGCTTTGTCAAAATCTTGAGCAGAGATAAAATTTGTCTTTTTGAGCTTCACAGCACGTTGATATTGGACCGTAGCAAGTGCATGAATAGATTTTGCTTTCTCTAAGAGCAATGCGTATTCAGCTTTATCCAGTTCCGCTAGCACTTTTCCTTCAGCAACATCTTCTCCTGAAAATGCAGGCATTGAAAGGATCTGCCCTGCGACACGGAAAGCAAGCACCGCTTTGTCGTCAGCTTCAACCATACCCGGAAACGTGCGCATAACATCACCTTCTCCGATTGAAATGGTCATGAGTTTTGCTGGACGAGCATCAGGCTCTGGAACAGGAGGCTCTTCACTACAACCACCTAAACTGAACAAAAACGCAAAAAAAAGCGTTCTTTTCATTGTAACTCTCCTTGTGAGCTCACTTTTATAGGGAAATTCGAAAGCGATTAAGTTGTCAAAGCAGACAACACAACACTCTCAAGGAAAGAGTAGACAATGGCAGGAGGAAATTGGTCGTATATCTTGATATTCTTATGTTTCACACGACAAAACGTATTTCTTGAATGAAATCACGCTATTAGTCATTTGTTTATGTGATCTTAATTCCATTCTATATGGAGCAAATTGCTTCAACTTCTCGCTCAATAGCCCCTGTTCTATCATTGAGTTGCGGCAAAAATGCCTGTAAATCTTCTGCGACCTTACAGTTCGTTTTTTCAATCCGTAAACACAATGCGGCTAAGTCATCGGCACCGATCATTGACGCGGCGCCCTTCATGCGATGAGCAATCTTTTTTACAGCATCAATATCTTCACTTTCTAACGCCTTCTGAAAAGCATCAATATCCGCTTGTTGAGAAGAAACATATTTACCAAGAATATGTTGCATCAGTTCTTCACTGTCACCGACCTGATCTCTTATTCGTGACAAGTCTAAACAAGAAATTTGAGCGTTTTCTTTCGCAGGTGACACTGGGTTTTTCTCTACTTCCATATACTCATTGCGAGCAGTGACATCCTCCTGATTTACGACTTCATCGTCACCGCCATGTAGAGACTCATCCCTCGATGTAACATGCTCACTGGCCACATAGAGCAACATCAACTTCACGAGTTGATCTTTGGTAAACGGTTTCGCTAAGTGAGCATTCATCCCAGAATCAATGCATCGTTCAGCATCACCCGACAATGCATTGGCAGTGACAGCAATAATAGGTGTTAAAGTGTCAAATTCACGGATTTTACGGGTCGCTTCAAAGCCATCCATTTCTGGCATCTGACAGTCCATGAGAATAAGGTCATACTGTTTTTCGCTATGCATTCCAAGGGCTTTCAACCCATTTTCAGCCAAAGAGGCGGTACAACCTAAACTGTTAAGTACCAAAATCATAAGATCTTGGTTGACCAAGTGGTCTTCAGCCACAAGCACATTCAGGCCATCAAACATCACATCGGCAGACGGTTTATCGGCAATATTAGTCGGCAAAGGATCGTCTATGGTAAGCGCGTTAAATAGAGTGTCTGGACTCACTGGGTTAATCAGACAAGGCATACCCAGCTCATCAATCATTCCGTCGTGACTGATCATAATGCTATTCGCAGCCCCATTCATCAATTCACGCATTTCGCCAATCTCACTATCATCAACAAACAATAGGGTTGATTCTGTGATGACATCTGGTGATGTTTTGCTGGGGATAAACTGAGAGACTGAAAGACCAATATTATTCAGATAAGCACTAAACACAGCGTATAGTTGGGGATCATACGTCGCAATCACCACGTTCAGAATTGCAACTTCCTCTTTCAGCGTCATTCCCGCAAATAATGTTTCTTGGTGATCGATAGACGCTTTTAAGGGGATATCGACGGTGAAGGTCGTGCCTGCCCCTTCTTTACTCACCACTTTCAATTCCCCGCCCATTAATTCAGTCAGACGTAGGCATACTGGTAACCCAAGTCCCGTTCCCTGGTACGACCGTGAATATGAGCTATCAACTTGCGTAAAGTTATCGAAAATGGCTCTTTGATTTTCTTCTCTAATCCCAATCCCTGTGTCTTTGACTTTCAAGCGCAGCAATACGTTGCCATCAACTATTGCTTGGCTAATATGAACCATCACAGAACCTTGCTTAGTGAATTTAACCGCATTACCAACAAGATTAAGAATTATCTGAGTGTATCTCACAGGGTCTATGCTGACCCAACGCGGTAGCTCGGGGTCAATCAAACAATGGAGACGGAGGTTTTTCTCAACGGCTCGTGCGTGAAACACCACCAAAGCATCATGAACAAGATCAACGAGTTCACTATCTTGTTCAAGCAGCTGCATTTTACCCGCTTCAATTTTGGTCAAATCCAACACATCGTTGATGATGTTTAGCAAGGCATTCGATGAATGTACTAAAGTATCGACAAAGTAGGATTGCTGTTGATTGAGTGGGGTATCTTTTAGCAAATTAGACATACCGACAATACCATTCATCGGTGTTCTAATTTCATGGCTCATCATCGCGAGGAAATTTGTTTTCGCTTCATTGGCACGTTCAGCATCATCTTTCGCTTGAAGCATTTCTTCAGAGATCAAATCATTGAGTTTTTTCTGACGAACAAAGTTAACCATGGCACTCAAACTCGAAAGTACCGGCTCAATCCATGACAACAAGTCATCATCATAACTGGTTGATTCATCGAACAAACACACAACACCCACTAGCTGATTCGAGAGAAATAGCGGCATGCATAAGGCGTTGATGATGAGCTTATTGTTGTTATTGGTTAAACCCGCAACCTGCAGGCTCCTATCGCCTTTTTGTGTTTCAATCACCTTAGTAACAACACTGTTCACAAAATCTTCGGACACATATCCATTTGCAACCAAACGTGTTTGAGCCAAAGGTCGATAGTTTTTCTTTTCACTGTAGTCGACTTCAACAATTAACCCATGGTTACTCTCACCAATTCGAAGCAATATTTTGAGTACTTCTTTAAAGCTATTGTGATAATCGTCGCTCACAAGAAACTTGTCTTGCAATGTTTTGACCGCGGAGAACAATTCAGCGCCCTTAGACACTTTTATTTTGTCGAGGTGTTGTTCTGTGATATCGCGAATAATTGCGACTTGCAGTGTTGATTCGTTTACTTCGATTTTTGTTGATCGGACTTGAACGATGAGCTTGTCGTTTGCTCGACTTAACTCATAGTTCAGATTTTTAGTGTTAAGACCATATAGCGCTTGAGAAAAGTACGCACGTGAATCAGGGACGATTTTGGAAATAATATTGGTCAGAGATAACTGGTCTTGTGGTACATCTTCAAGCTCAAACATCCGCTGCGCGGCTTCATTGAGTGTGGTCACTTGATGCTCTTCGCCAAGAACCAATAAACCATCTTTATAGCTATGAATGATGGTGTTGAGGTAGTTTTTGCTAGATTCAATCTCCTGAATCGCTCGTGCGTATTTCCAAATCAAGAACATGATCATGAGATCAAGCAAAAACACTTGGGCAATACCTGACAATATTTCAGATGTCAGCGAACTCTCAATAGGTCTGGGATCTTCATAGACTATCAACTCTCCAACTAGCCTAGGCTCCCCCAACTCTTTATAAAGAATTGGGAAACGATGTAGCCTAAACTCGTTGTCAAATCGTCCATCTTTGGGTGCGGTAATGTGCCGAAAACTGTCATCATTGGCGATGACCTCAACACGATATACAAAGCGAGATAGCGCTTCACTTTCTAGGTCTTTAATCACCGACTCAAAATCAAAGTTCCACATCTGGTTCGGTAGGCGATAAGACAATCGCGTTGCAATCGACGAAATCTCGTGTTCCAACTCGTTCTGCAAGCGCTCTTGGGTTTTCACATAATTAAAAACACCAAACATACTGAGAATGAGTGTCCCGCTAATTAGCAGGATGACCGCGAGCCTTGTTCGTATCATCAACATAAAATCAAACCTGCATGCTAGCCGTGATATCAGCGGTCATGGTTCGTGCACATTCGAATTCGCCCAATACCTTTTTGTCATTGAGCTTTAGATGATTACACCAATGGACTAAGCCGTTCCAATTGGCATGCTCGATATCATTGCACATGGATAGCAAGTTCCCATACACCCCTTCTTTCGACACGAGCGCTTTTTTTACATTCGGTGATAAATCCAAATGACTGATGATCTCAGACATAGGTTTACTTAACATTATGTCCAACATCGAAAACGCCCCGACGATGAAGGCCTCATCTTGATTAAAATTGCTCGATTCAAGTGTCAGCATGGATAATAGTGTCGCACGCGTTAATGCCGTACTTTGCAATTGCGCAGCATGCTGATGGTTTAAATTCGACATAATCAACAACGACACTAACCGCCTTAACGCCTGTACGCCCAAATACACCACCGCCTGACGAGGATTAGAGATCTTATTGGATTTAGTCTTGGCGAGAATGTTGGAACTCGCGATCACTTTGTAAAGCAAAGAAACGTCTTTCGAAATGATGTTTGTCAGCGTATCGATGTCATCAGGATTTCGATTAATCACAATACAAACATCGAGCAAAGACATGACTGACGGAGCGACATCTTCCGACCTAACGACTTGTGGCTTCTCAAAAAAGTAGCCTTGAAACAATGCAAACCCGAACCCTTGAGCGGCATTCAGTTCTTCCTGTGTCTCCACTTTTCGAGCAAGAAACACTTGTTGTGAATATTGAATGATGGTGTCTTCCCAGTCGGAAGGGTCACTACGTTCCATACTGACACTGACAATATCCACTAGCTCTAGATATCTTCGCCACTCATTTCTCATGGCTTTACTATCCATTAGGATACGGTAGCCTTCCGTACGATAGCTTCGAAGTTTGCTCACCAGATCTTGAGTGGGTAAACAATCTTCGGTTACCGAAATGATAAGATGTTGTGGCGGCAGTGCTAGTGGGATCTCATCCAGCAGTGATGATTCACCAAAACTGACGATGTATCGGATGTCGGCCTTTCGATCCGAACTCGCTAAGAAATTGGCACTCAGTATCCGAGATGTTGCCGTATCCTCGTCAACCGACGGGAACTTGTTCTCCAACCCTTCTCGGAATAAAAGCTCGCTCCCCCAATGCTTCAATTCGTTGTCGAAGATTGGTTGACACGAAAAAAACACTTCAGTCACTTAGTCATTGTCCCATTAATGAAACTCATTATTAAAATTTAGACCAAATGGCGTATTTTTCCTTTTTTTTCCGCGAAATAGATGAATCCACGACAACAATAAACGTTCTATCGCCTGAAACTAAAAAAAGAAGCCTATCGGCTTCTTTTCTCTTTGTCTTTCAAGGTGCTTACCGACTATTCGGCGACTTCTTCAATGCGAAAGGGAATACGTTGTGGCTTATCGCTAAAACCACCGACACTAACGCCGATAATTTTCTCTCCATCAGGTTCTACACTGGCCCAAATCAATGAGCGTTTGTTCAGGTTCTCACCTTGTTCAAACAAATAGCGGTATTTGCCACCCCCCTGATATACATGCAGATAAGATGCCAGCGCACCCGCAGCACTTCCCGTTGCCGACTCTTCATCTATACCCAACAACGGAGCGAAGTTACGACAACGCGCAGAAATATCTGACTCTGAAGGGGTTAACGAAAACACATGCACGGCCCCTGTTTTAGAGGCTTTGTTGAACTTTTTAATGGCAGCTAAGTTCGGAGTCACTTTATTCAGCACAGTTTCATCAGTCACAGGGACAATAATGTCGACCAAGCCAGTCGACACCGCTTTGACGGGTAAACCTGTTGCTAAAATATCCTCTGATGTAATCCCTAACAAAGGCGCGATGTCTTCAACAGAGAATTCTTTACCAAATTTTGGTAACGCTTGCTCCATTGAAACACGTCCTTCTTCAGAAATAGAGACCCCGAGAATGCCCGCACCTGTTTCCTGTTTGTAATCTCCCGCGGCCAACTTGCCATTCTTAAAGAGAACTGAAAATGTCCCAACAGTAGCGTGACCACAAAAGTCGACTTCATTGGTTGGCGTGAAAAAACGAACGCGAAAGTCTGCTTTCTTAGATGGAGATACAAATGCTGTTTCAGAATGACCAAGCTCTTTGGCGATGGATTGCATTTGTGTTGGGGAAAGATGGGCGCTATTTAAAACAACACCCGCAGGGTTACCGCCTTGATTATCAGCAACAAAGGCATTAACCACATAGACTTCAAGAAATTCTGACATCGCTACCTTCCTTGTTTTTTATTATTGTGTGTCGGCTATGCGCCTTATGACACGTTGGCATAGCGCGTTTAGGTATATTTGTTACAGTGTTACAAAAAAACAAAAAACACAAGAATTTGATGCTCTTTCGAGAAATGAAGCCCCTTTCCGAACCAAAATCGCTTAAAAGCGGTACAGCTACGATAATTCTCGGCTTATTGAGTACTTTGGTTATATTGCATAGGCTAGACGCTATTAATCATGCCCTATACCACTCCCTCCATCACCAGCACGTCTTTATCTTCACCGTAGCCTCGCTATGTTACTGACTTCAATTGCATCACGCGTTACTCGTAGTTCATGCTCGAATACCCATATTGCTTTCCACGTTCGGTAGGACAAGCAACGATTTCTTTGTAGATACACATATTGAGGTTGCTCGCATAGGGGTCTTTTCCTTAGAATACGAGACAAATAGACTATGGGTATCAAACAATGATCGACTTAGAAAACTTGATGAAAGATGCGCCTCAGCGCGAACCCGACCTTCCTTTGCCTTCTTTAGAAGATCAAAAACGCATCGCTGCAGAACTTAAAGCGCTCGAAGAGAAAGGCGAACTAACGCCAGAAGTCTTAGAAAAATACTTCGGCGGCCAATCAACACATTAATCGTTCTGTCATTAATGTGTATATCCAAAAAACGCGCTTTCCAGCGCGTTTTTTGTTGGTAGTTGTTCAGCCGACACCTCCGATCTTAAGATGCTTTCAATCATTATTGCGCGATTAAACAATTGGCCAGCGATGCCACTAAGCCATTGCTTATCAATACGTGCAATCACTTGTTCGGGATAGTGTCGTTCATTAACGAAAAAACCGCCCTAAGACGGTTTTGGTTAACATTTCAATTCGCACAAAACATATGCACGATTTCGCACCATTAGGCTCAGTTAAGCGAGGAGATCGAAACGGTCTAGATTCATCACTTTTGTCCAAGCTGATACGAAATCATCAAGGAACTTTTGTGTCGCATCTTGCGTGGCATATACCTCTGCCAATGCACGTAATTGAGAGTTTGAACCGAACACCAAATCAACACGAGACCCGGTCCATTTCAGTTCACCCGTTCGCCTATCTTTTCCTTCGAAGACATCATTGCCATCAACGGGGTGCCACTCCACGCCCATGTCCAATAGATTCACAAAGAAGTCATTCGTTAACGCTTCAGGGCGATCGGTAAATACTCCGTGGCAATGACCACCTGCGTTGGTATTGAGAACACGAAGTCCACCCACTAGCACGGTCATTTCAGGTGCGGTTAGCGTTAGAAGCTGCGCTTTGTCGATCAACATTTCTTCCGCAGAGACCGCATACTTGGTTTTTTGATAGTTCCTGAACCCATCCGCTTCAGGCTCTAGTACAGCGAAGGCATGAATATCAGTTTCATCTTGAGAGGCATCGGTTCTTCCTGGCGTAAACGGAACATCAACATGTTTGCCTGCATGCTTCGCTGCTTTTTCGATACCAACACCACCTGCAAGAACAATGATATCCGCAAGTGAAACACGTTTACCGCCAGTCTCAGCACTGTTGAAATCGAGCTGCACACCTTCTAATTTTGCCAATACATTGGCGAGTTCAGCAGGATGATTCACTACCCAGTCTTTTTGTGGTGCTAACGCAATACGCGCCCCATTTGCACCACCGCGCTTATCTGAACCTCGGAAGGTTGATGCTGAAGCCCAAGCTGTCGACACGAGTTGTGAGACCGTTAAGCCCGTTCCATCAATCCTAGACTTCAAATGCGCAATATCAGTTGCATCTACCAATGCATGATCACGCTCTGGAACGTGGTCTTGCCAAAGCATCACTTCACTCGGAATCTCTGTACCAAGGTAACGTGAGCGAGGCCCAAGGTCACGGTGCGTTAACTTGAACCATGCGCGAGCAAAAGCATCAGCAAATTGATCAGGGTTATTTAAGAAGTTACGCGAGATTTTTTCGTAAGCAGGATCAAAACGCAGTGATAAATCCGTCGTTAACATTGTCGGCAAGCGCTTCTTCGAACTATCAAATGGGTCTGGAATCACACCATCAGCATCTTTCGCCACCCACTGGTGAGCACCAGCAGGGCTTTTTGAAAGCTCCCATTCGTAGCCAAAAAGGTTTTCAAAGAAATAGTTGCTCCATTGTGTTGGAGCTTGTGTCCATGTCACTTCAAGACCACTAGTGATTGCATCCCCAGCCATTCCAGAGCCATGCGCACTTTTCCAACCAAAACCCTGCGCTTCAATTGGCGCTTCTTCGGGTGCAGGCCCAACCAAACCGGCATCGCCTGCTCCGTGTGTTTTACCGAAGGTGTGCCCGCCAGCTATCAAGGCCACAGTTTCCTCGTCATCCATTGCCATCCGCGCAAATGTTTCACGAATATCGGTGGCTGCAAGAAGCGGATCAGGGTCGCCATTAGGACCTTCTGGGTTAACATAAATCAGGCCCATTTGTACTGCCGCGAGTGGATTTTCAAGATCTCGCTCGCCGCTGTAGCGAGAGTCATCAAGCCACTCTTTTTCTGTTCCCCAGTACACATCTTCCTCTGGCGCCCAGATGTCTTCGCGACCACCTGCAAAACCAAATGTTTTGAAGCCCATGGATTCCAACGCCACGTTACCGGTAAGAATCAATAAATCCGCCCATGAAATATGTTGGCCGTACTTCTGTTTAACAGGCCAAAGTAAGCGACGGGCTTTATCGAGGTTACCGTTGTCAGGCCAGCTATTGATGGGGGCAAAACGTTGGTTGCCTGTTCCCGCACCACCGCGTCCATCAGATGTACGGTAAGTACCTGCGCTGTGCCATGCCATTCGCACAAACAAAGGTCCGTAGTGACCGAAATCAGCAGGCCACCATTCTTGAGAATCCGTCATCAGAGCATGAATATCTTGTTTGACTGCATCTAGATCTAATTGATTGAAGGCGTCTTTATAATTGAACTCACCGCCTAATGGATTCGATTCAGGGGTGTGCTGGTGCAAAATATCGATCCGAAGTTGATTTGGCCACCAGTCTCGATTCGTGGTTCCGCGACTTGGGCTGTTATGAAAAGGGCATTTACCTACGTCAGACATATTAATCTCTCCAAATGAAAACCTGTCTTACTTTGCTTGTTCAGTGCTCGTTAACAGGTATAGATGGATATGAGGTCGACAGCCAATAGGTTGTTACTACGGTTCCAATCGGTTTTTCCTATCTTACAAAAGAAGAATTACTATTTACTTTAAAATCAACGAGATAAATTAAATTTCGCCAACCAAAATGAAAACACATGTCTCGTGATTAACGCACTCGTGCAATTTGAGCTCTACATCCACCTTAAGTATTTTGAGGGGTTTATGTATGAGACGATAGTGACGAAAAAAAGCCCCGCGACTGCGAGGCTTGATTTGATAGAATCTATATCAGTGTAGTGTCACTCCGAAACAATGGGATTATTGCTGCTCCCATGGTCCCCAAGCTGACCCAGGCATATCGCCTTTCGTCCACCACTTCGCTTTGTAAGTATTGCCTTTATGGATAGTTAAATCACCACCCACATAGACTTTACCAGCACTCCACGTTTGTGCAGAACCGTCATCAAACGCTTCCCAAACAGAAGATGACCCAGGAGTTTCACCCTTCGTCCACCATTTCGCTGTGTACTCAACACCGTTATATGTCACCTTGTCGCCAGTGTTATAAATGGTGTCTTTATCCCATGAGCCGTTAACTGGGCCTGCATTGCCTTTCACGTTGACGACAACCGTCGCGTCGGCACTAGCGGCACCATCGTTCACGCTAACAACAACGCTGATCACGCTGTCTTTATCCGAATCAACCGTTGAAACCGTGATGGTCGCGCTGTTGCCATTCTGAGCAACAACACCTGCAGAAGCGGCAAACGTTAGCGCATCGCCATCAGCATCAGTCGCAGAAACTGTAATTACAGTCGCATCGCCAGCAGTTACATCGACAGAAGCCGGTGCATTTAACACAGGTGCTGTATTTTCAACTACGCCGCTACCAGTTACATTCACCGTAACCGAAGCAGAATCTGAACGTCGACCATCACTAACAACGACAGTGACCGTATCTGTCAGATCAGTTGCGGTGTTAGGCGCTTTGTAAGTCACAGTCGCTGTGCCATCGCCATTATCAACGACATCTGCACCTGCAGCCGTGAATGAAAGTGCATCACCATCTGCGTCTACCGCTGAAACAACAAAGCTAATCACCTGACCAGAATCCGCCGCTTGTGCGCCCGGTACCGAAATGACTGGCGCTTCATTTGGCAACACATTTGCACTAAACACGTTGTCAATCTGCTGCGCCAATGGCGATTTCAGGTTGGTACATTCCTTCAGCTTCGAACCATGATTGATAAAGGTGCCTTCACACTGAATGTCACCGTGTACCTGCCAAACAATGATGCCGCCAAGATCATGGTTAACCACATACTCGGCTTTCTTGCGAATGGCTTCCTCATCGTCGTAGCTTAGGAAATACTTCCCTTTTACGGCATAAGGGACTTCAGCGTTGGCATCCCAGAAATGCTCCCAACCATTTTGCTTAATGATGTAGTTGTAATTTGGTTGCCCTTCAAACACCTTCCAGTTATCTAGATCAACCGATGAAGACGTAGGGCCATCAACAGAGAAGTTCACCGTACGTTTGTCGGTTGGTGCGCCCAAGTAAGCTGTCGCTTCTTTGGTTTGAACGCCACGGCCATAGAAAGCAGCGCCGAAATTAATCTTGTTAGATGGAATGCCACGTGCTTGCATCCAAACACGCAAATCGTCCAGTGTTAACCCATCAAACTCTTCTTCTGGGTATGGATATAACGGGGAGTTGTGACCTGTCACGTTTGACCAACCACCGTTAAGGTCGTAAGTCATCATGTTGAAGTAATCCATCGAGTTCGATAGACGGTTCCAGTCATAACCTTCAAGTGCAGCAGGTACCGCTTTAAATGCGGCGGTTAGAAGTTTGTCGTTACCAATACGCGCACGAATATCATCCATCAATTGCTCAAAGTTAGCGTAATCAACGTCTGTACCCGTAAAGTTCATGCCACCAGAGCCTGGGAATTCCCAGTCGATATCGATACCGTGAAAGCCCAGCGCCATCAGTCGATCAATATCAGCAAGGAAGCGCTCTTTCATAGCTGGGTTTGCGGCCATTTCGGGGAAGTGTTTTGACATACTCCAACCACCAATAGACGCCATGACTTTCACGTCTTTTTGGTTAGCCAAGTCAATCAAACCTGGTGCGCCACCGGCTTTCTTCAACGGGATCGGCATTTGACCCGTCACGCCAGAAGGTGCATGTTTCCAACCGCGACCATCTTTTACAAAGCCTTGAGCTTGCACTTTAGCTAGCTGATCAGCTTGCCACGGTTCATTCCCTGGGAACTCGTGAATATACTCAAGTTCACCCCAAAGAATGTGGAAATCCCAGCTTGAATATACATCTGGGTGCAAAAGTGGGCCTGGCTCTTGAACCGAACCATCTTGATAGATGTTTTTATTGCGAAGGTCACCACTGTGCAAGGAGCCATCTTTCGCCACGCCAAAAAAACTAAAATTTAGAATGGAGTAGATATCCATATCTACGTTCAAATGCGTTGCTTCGCCTTTAACGCTAAAACCTGCATCAGTCCCTTTCCACGCTTCCCATTGCGTTAGGTAACCAATCACGGCTTTATCATGCGTTGGTGCAGCGTATACAGACGCACTCATACCGAGAGCTCCTGCAACACATGCGGCAACCGCTGTAAACTTAAGTCCTTTATACATTGTTATTTTTCTCCACGTATTGGATGTTGGTTGGTGTGCTCCCCTTACTGTTTCACCACTTAATTTTCGACGCGAATATAAATTCTCAAGTTTGGCACTACGATTCGGAATGTAGTTAGTCAGTTACATTTTTTTCGCCATTTCTTTGCAGCAAAGCATCGATTTCACACCAAAATAGAAGTAGATCACGCCGATACGCAAATTCATAAAAACTGTTACATATCAATTAGATTGAACGAGGATCACAGGGTGTTTTGTTTCATGAAACGGGAAAAAAAAAATCCCCGCCTGTATAAAACAAGCGGGGACAAACTACAAAGGAGTACGCGCTAACTAGCTATCCCCGTTTCAGGGGAGAGTGAGTATAGCTGTGCGTATAAGCACGATATTGGTAAAGCAAATGGCATACCAATAAATCCTGAAGAGGCCGGATTCAGCTCCATTGGCTATCAAACCCCGTCAAACCGTATTCTTTAATGGTTCTAACCAGTTAGATTCAATAGATTACGAGACGTTATGGCGCAAAGATTGCACCAAAATAGAGCATCCATAGCCTGATACTGATACCCCAGTAATCTTGTTTGAATTTAACGATTCCAATCTGTGCAATGCTTAAGGATAATGAAAGTACCTACCCCTTTGCAGTTCAATCGGTTGACGCCGAGACACTCCGAGTTAGATGGGTATAATTTTAGGCTCAGCCAATAACAAACAGTGAGATAGCTACCATGGATTTTGCGTTACCTCTCATCATCATCGTGATATTCGTTTTCATCATTCTTATCCGCCAGAAAGCAAAAAAAGTGGCAGAAAAGAACAAGCAATTGGGCGCTGAATTCTTAGAAAAAAATGCGCAAGAAGAAGGGGTTATCACTACTGAATCTGGGCTTCAATACAAAGTATTAGAAGAAGGCGAAGGTGAAATGCATCCAACAGCCACATCACGCGTTCGCGTTCACTACCATGGTACTTTGTTAGATGGTTCAGTGTTTGATAGCTCAGTACAACGTGGTGAGTCTATTGAATTTGGACTTAACCAAGTGATAAAAGGTTGGACAGAGGGCGTCCAGTTGATGAAAAAGGGTGGAAAAACACGATTCTTCATTCCATCAAACTTGGCTTATGGTAATGCAGCTGCAGGTTCTATTGGGCCGGGTTCAACCTTGATTTTCGAAGTCGAATTATTGGATTTCAGCTAACACCAAATATAACTCGTGTTAGAGCCAAAAAAGCCGCATCCTTAGATGCGGCTTTTTGTTACCCGTTTTAACGTTCCTAGTTAACCAAAGCGCTAGTCAACCAGTTCAGGTCCTATTTCATCTCTGACGCCATTTCATCTGCACTAAGGGTCCAACAAACCGCCTCTTCAAGCGGTAAAGGCTTCGCAAAATAGTACCCCTGACAAATTTCAATATCACAGCCTTTCACGAATTGTTTTTCAGCTAGTGTTTCAACACCTTCAGCCACAATTTCACACCCTGTCACTTCACTGATTTTCGCCAACAATTGATATAGATTTTGCCCGCGTTCTTCTTGAACATTCAGCAACAATGAACGATCGAGCTTCACTTTGTCGAAGTTAAACTTAAGCAAGTGCGGAAATGACGCGTAACCAGAACCAAAATCATCAATCGCCACTGTCACACCCATCTCTTGAAGTGCCGCAATGTTGCGAGCAATGTGAGTATGGTCATCCAAGATTGCTTCTTCGGTAACCTCAATTTCTAACGCCGTAGCGGGCAATTGATAATGAGCCAACCGGTCAGTGATATAGTCAACCACTGATGGATTTGAAATCGTATCTGCCGATACATTCACACCGATTTTGCATCCCTTTTCCAGCGGGAAGGTCTTCATATCGGACAACACTAAGTCGATCACCATGGTGTCGAGGTGCCACATAGCCCTCAGTTGCTGAAAGTCAGCAACAAATGTAGGCGGATGCAACTTACCATGTTCATCTTTATAACGAACAAGCGATTCGAAAGAGAGATGCTCAGGGTCGTTAAGATGTACTTGAGGCTGATAGAACATCACAAATTCGCCGTTACTCAGCATGCGACTAACACGCTGACTAACCTCATGCATGTTGATGTAGCTACCCATCGAATTGTTCACATCGCCGAGAAATGACTTCATGGTGCTATTTTCAATTTCGCTTTTGCGGATAAGCGCCTTATCGTCAATGCCACTATTGCCAGCATAGAGCAAGTAAAAAGGGCGATACACTATAACGCCAAGAGCCACCACCACAACTTGAAGTAACACCCCACCCACGCTGTCTTGCGTTGCGATATATCCGCTCAAAAATGGGGGCGTCATCCAATCTACTATTGTGCTAACTGGGTTTACCCACCCTAATGACATAACGCCATAAACAGTCACAAAACTCAGAATAGGAACGAGAATAAAAGGCACAATGAGGATTGGGTTAAACACAATCGGCAAACCGAATAGCAGTAGCTCGTTTATGTTAAAAATCACCAACGGTAAAGCGGATAGCGCCAACGCAGTATGACGTCGATCTTTTGAAAACAACAAAATGCAGCAAAGTAAGCTCAGGGTATTTCCCGACCCACCAATAGACAAAAACGCATCATAGAATCCTTGCCCTAGAATGTTTAGACTCGCCTCACCCGCTTCCCACGCGGAAAGGTTGAGTTGAGTATCTTCAAACAGTTGTTGCTTGACTCTAAATAGGAAATTATGGCCATTTATGCCCACAGAACCAAGCGCACCAAGTATAAAGAGATAAACAACACCGCCATCAAACGTGAGCGGGTCAATCATCAGTAAATCGCGGTATTTATCAAAATACGAGATGACAGCTCTAGTCAGCTCGGAAAACGCCATTGTGAGTAGCAAAAAACCGAAAAAATGTGCAACTTGTTTATAAAGAGAACTAACGAAATCCACTCGTAACGGATTCAGCGGATACAAACGGAAAGACACGCAAGAAGCAGCAGCGACACCCGAAGTTAATATTGCCACTAACGGATTATTTGGTAACCCATTTTGTCCAGAGACCAAGCCATTCGCTAATGAGATAGTAACGAACATCGCGAGCGCATAGGGCGTGACCACCATGGGGTTAACACTATGTTTGGACGACAAATAATACGTAGAAATCAAGCACAGGACAGTCGGATATACCCCTATCAACATGTTGGAGAAATCAAAAAACTGTTTTGCCACCGAAGGGAAATTTGAAAAATTCAGAGCATGCCCAACGAATATCGACATCGCGTTACAAATCGTTAAGGGCAGAATCAATAAAAATACGATCGATATGTCACGTACATACGTGTCGTAATAAGATCGGAGTGACGGAAATACTCGCATATATAATGACGGATCTCGTTATATACGATTCAATCGTCGAAATCAGAAAGCTAATCGAACTCCGTTTTTTTGACAGACCCAAGGAAAACGCCATTTTCCGTTTCCAGAAAAGCGTATCTTTATGAGTAATGATAACGGAAGATTAGTGGCTTTCGTTGCTAACTCAGTATCACTAAGCCAACGGCTTACGAAAGGCTGTTTCCAAACGTTGTTTCGGTATGATTGATAAATTTTTCGCGCAGTATATATGTGAGAATATCGCCACTCAATTGAAATATATCTTTTTATTGTAAGCAGAATCACACCAATACGAAAAGTCACCAAAAGACTACAAAACAACGTAAAACCATCAACAAACCTGCGCTAATTTCAACCAGCTAATCCAATTGCATATGAATCGCTAACCCGTCAATCAGTGCAATCAATTCAATTGACATGGGTCGTCATCTCAATTTTATCGAAAAATACGTCGACGTGAGTGTCACATTAGGTCAATTACAGGAGGAAATGAGGTGGAGGTGGTTCGCTTTTCACCAAGTCGGACACAATCTGCAGACCGCGTTTTATGCTATACCGACTTGCTTCCACGCCCAGACTAATTCGCACATGATTTATCTTACTGTCTGCATCCAAACTAAAGGGTTGGTACCCAGTCAATTGCACTCCAGCTTGCCGTGCTGCTTCCAAGAAATTGTCGGCTTGCCACTCACTCGGTAATGTTAGCCATACATGCTGACCGTATGGGTGCGCCGAAAACGACAGACCCGAAAGGCACTTTGCAGTTAAGCGCTGTCTTGCAGCAAATTCCTGCCTTTGAAACGCTTCAATGCGCTCAACAGAACCATTCACAATCCAATGGCTCGCGATTTCAAATGGCAAAGGCGTTGCCATCCAACTCGTTGCCGCTAAGCGGCCTACTGCATGGTGCTTAAGGTGACGAGGCACCACCAAATAACCTACACGTAAACCAGGAGCAACAGTCTTTGTCAGGCTCGTCACATAGAAGCTTTGATCAGGAATGATGCTCGAAATTGGTGGTACGCGATGAGGCTCAAGTGCTCCATACACATCATCTTCAATGAGAGTCAGATTGTATCGTCGCACAACGTCAGCAATTGCTATGCGACGCTCAAGACCCATGTGTGCATTGGTCGGGTTACTCATGCTTGGCGTACAGGCTAGCGCTTTGATATCTCTTTGCTGACAGGCTTTTTCCAGTGCTTCAGGGATGATGCCTTGCTCATCCATATCAATGCCGCACAACTTAAAATTGAAAATTTTAGAGCGGGCAATCAACCCATGATCAACCAATCTTTCGCAAGCAACAGTATCACCGGAGGAGATCGCTGTACCCAGTGCAAGTACCAAGCCATGACATGCACCGTTCGTGAGCAATACACATTCAGCTTCCGCATTGAGTTTTTGCTGAGACAAATAGTGCAATGCCGCCTCGATATGACGTCGTTGGCCGGGTACGGGTCGTGGTGAATTCAGAAGATGCGCGGTCTCACCGCTTTGCGCAATGGTCATTAGCGTTTCGTTGAATAACTGCGTTATCTGATTGGTGTAAACCGGATGCGCTATCGACATGTCTATCACATCGTCAACAGAATGTTCGCTTTTTACATCTTGTGTCAGTAAAAATTCGCTCTCCCTACCCTGCGCAAAACTGCGTACAAACGTACCACTTCCCACCCACGCTTCAACCGCCCCCTGCTTTTCAGCATGTGCATAGGCATTGCTCACCGTCTGTACGCTCACAGACAGTTGATCAGCGAGTTCGCGATGAGGCGGTAGCTTCGTGCCTGACACCAATATGCCAGCAGAAATTTGTTCGATTATCGCTTTTGAGATCGCTAGATATTTCGGGAGCCCTGAGGCTAATTCGAGGTGTAAGTTAATTGTCATAGTTCAAAGTTTTTATTGACCAAAATTTAACCGATGGTGTATGTGTAATATATGTTAATGAAAGGTTTCATGACATTGGCTTTACATTGATCTGCATTGAACTGCCTTGTCATATAAAAACTGTAGTCCTTCGAAATTGAAATGCAAAGGAGACAGACCACTGAACAAAACGCGCGACATGTACGTTCCTTAATTCGGAGCTAAACATGAAGCAAAGCTGGGAGGCAAAACAGCCATCTTGCAATAAAGACGGAATATCGACCCCGAATTCCTCTTGCTGATGACTGGCGATGACTCTTGTGATGTCAACGTTCGTCCAATTGGGCGGTATGTTTAGGAGAAAGGGGCATGAGTGACGTTGTGCTAAATTTTACGCTCGAAGAGTTCGGCGTCCGGCTGGCGAAAGTCCGTGCAGCCATGGAAATAAACGAGATTGATCTGCTTATCGTTCACGACCCTTCCAATATGGCGTGGCTAACAGGTTATGACGGCTGGTCGTTTTATGTTCCGCAATGTGTCGTTATTGGTCACGAAGACGAACCATTGTGGTTCGGTCGTAATCAAGACGCTAATGGCGCACGACGAACCGTCCACATGCATCATGACCATGTAGTGGGTTATCCTGACCACTATGTCATGAATCCGCCACTTCATCCGATGGAGTTTCTTGCCACTTCAGTACTCACTGAAAAGCTGTGGGATCGTGGACGTATCGGTGTCGAAAAAGACAATTACTATTTCAGCGCCACGGCCTATGAGGCACTTCGCGACAATCTTCCCTTTGCGTCTTTTGTCGATGCAACAGGGCTGGTCAACTGGTGTCGAGCAGAGAAATCCGAGCAAGAATTGTATTACATGCGGGCTGCCGCTCGTATCGTCGAAAACATGCACCGCGTCGCCTTTGATTTGATTGAACCCGGCCTGCCAAAACACATACTGGTTGCAGAAATAAACAAGCACTCTGTGATTGGTCATGATGGACACTTTGGCGACTACGCCGCGATCGTTCCCCTTCTTCCCTCAGGAATCGATGCCTCTGCGCCCCATCTTACCTACGACGATCGTCCCTTTAAAAAAGGAGAAGGAACATTTATCGAGATGGCGGGGGTACATCGACGTTATCACTGCCCTCTATCTCGTACCATTTACCTTGGCGAGCCTGCGGATCATTTTAAACGTGCCAATGAAGCGCTCAACGAAGGCTTAGAAGCGGGTTTAGCCGTTGCTCGCCCTGGTAACACCTGCGGCGATATTGCCAGTGCGTTAAACGCCATCATGGAAAAGTACGGCTTTGACCGTGGAGGCTCGCGCTGCGGATACCCGATAGGGATGAGTTACCCTCCCGATTGGGGCGAGCGCACAATGAGCTTACGAGAAACCGACTCAACGATCTTGAAAGAAGGCATGACATTTCATTTCATGCCAGGTCTTTGGATGGATAATTGGGGTATGGAGACAACAGAAAGTATTGTCATCACACAATATGGCGCAGAAACCTTGTGTAATTTTCCACGACAATTGTTTGTTAAACATTGAACTGCTAATCGTTAAGCCTAAGCCTAAGCCTAAGCCTTGCATATCATTCACAGCTACACATATAACAACAAAGCCGAGGAAAAGCATCACATGGAAAAACTCCCGCCAAGCTCAGTATCAGCCACTGTTGATTTTGATGCAGACGGAATACAACACGGTTTCTTAAAACTGCCGTTTTCACATGATGCTTCCGCATGGGGGGCGGTCATGACCCCTATCACGGTGATAAAAAATGGTGACGGTCCAACGGCATTATTAACCGGCGGCAACCATGGTGACGAATACGAAGGCATAACTTCGCTACTGAAACTCACCCACACGCTTTCAACAAAAGACATACAAGGCAGAGTGATCGTTATTCCCATGATGAACCAACCCGCCGTGGACGCAGGAAGTCGCGTTTCTCCCATCGATAATGGAAACATGAACCGCGCCTTCCCCGGGCATCCTTACGGCAGCATGACTGAGCGAATGGCAGATTACTTTACTCGCCATTTGATCCCCCTTTGTGATACTGCACTCGATATCCACTCCGGTGGCAAAACACTCGACATTTTACCCTTTGCTGCGGCTCATCGCTTGAGCGACAAAGCCCAAGAATCTCGCTGTATCGAAGGCGCGAAGTTATTTGGTGCGCCCTTTTGTTTCTATATGGAAGAAATGGACCCAACGCAGCTTTATGACACGGCAGTAGAAAGCCAAGGTAAAGTGTTTGTTACCACAGAGCTTCGTGGAGGCGGAACAACGACACCAGAGACAATACAAATGGCCGATCGTGGGATACACAACTTTCTGGTTTACAGCGGCATATTGAAAAGTCATTACCTCCCCCCATCTTCTTCTCCAATCGAATTGGAGATTCCTCACGCCGAGTGTTATCTGCAAAGCGAGCACAATGGCATTTTAGAACTCTGCGTTGCATTAGGCGACACCATTGAGAAAGGTGACCTCATCGCCCGAATATATTCCACCGAGCGCACTGGACAGCAACCTGCTCAATATCACGCAGAAACCAGTGGCATCATTGCTGCTCGTCGTCACTCATCAAAAATCTCCCTTGGAGACACTTTTGCTGTGTTGGCAAAGGCGATCGCATAAGCCTGCTTCTCACATAGCCCTGATGCTCTGAAAGTCCATTACACAAAAAATGAAACGCAAAAGGCTATCACGACAACTCTGTGCCACGCTTAATGGGTGAATCAATTCTTTGATGGAGTCATGAATGCGACTTGACCGATATGACACGAAAATTCTTCAAATCCTCAGCACGCAAGGTCGTATCACAAAGTCACACCTCGCCGAAGCGATCAACTTATCAATCAGCCCCTGCTGGGAACGGGTAAAGCGTCTCGAAGAAGCGGGCATTATCGAAGGATATGGCGCAAAAATTAACCCCCACTTTCTGAACAAGAAAACCCCTGTTTTGGTTGAGGTCACGCTGGGTAAGCATGACGCAGCCAGTTTTCAACGCTTTGAAGAAGCCATGCAAGCATGTCCAGATGTCGCAGACTGTTTTGCCACTGGTGGGGGCATCGATTACATCTTGCGAGTCATGGTGCAAGACATTGACCAATATCAGCGTCTGATCGACAGTTGGTTGATTTCAGATCTCTGCATAGAACGCTATTACACCTACATCGTGACTAAAACCATTAAGCATCAGGGTGATGAGTTAGAAATCGATGAAAATCTATTGCGGTAAATCACTCTTTCACAGTGCCACGTTTTATGCCCTTCCTCCGTTTTGCTCTTTCGAACGCACCCCATTTACTCGATACAGAAAAAACACCAAGTCTTAAGCTGTTTAATTGAAAAAAACACCACCCAACACCTCCTTTAACAGAAAACTCCCTCGCAGTAAGTGACTTACATTTATCACTAGGACAACAAAAACCTGAATGGGAGGTCATAAATGGCCGCACTAAATCTACCTTACGAAGGAAAAGCGAGCGATACAGTACTTGAGCACCTTGAAGATGCCCGACTGCTACGTCAACTCGCCTACATCAATGGGAAGTGGGTGACAGGCACCGAAGATATTCCCGTTATCAATCCCGCAGACGATCGCGTGATTGGCTATGTAACCTCGTTAAAGAAATCTCAAATCGATAATGCAATAAATGCTGCTGACAAGGCTTTTACAAAGTGGCGTGCTTTATCGGCAGAACAACGCGCCACGCTGCTCATGGCTTGGCATGACTTACTGCTTGCCAACAAAGAAGATTTGGCACGCCTCATGGTGCTAGAACAAGGCAAAACACTCAATGAAGCGCAGGGCGAAATTGATTACGGCGCGTCATTTGTTCGCTGGTTTGCCGAAGAAGCACGTCGTGCATACGGAGATACCATTCCTAGTCATATCCCCAATGCACAACTGGCAACTCTCAGAGAACCTATTGGTGTCGCCGCGTTAATCACACCTTGGAATTTCCCCAATGCAATGATCACGCGAAAGGCAGCCGCCGCACTGGCGATCGGTTGCACCGTGGTTGTTAAGCCAGCAAATGAAACGCCGTTTTCAGCATTGGCTTTGGCAGAGCTTGCGGAACGAGCAGGTATCCCAGCAGGCGTTTTCAATGTCGTCACGGGTGATGCGCCGATGATCTCAGCGACTTTGTGTGCATCAGACAAAGTCAAAGCCCTTTCGTTTACCGGTTCGACACGAGTCGGAAAGCTATTGCTGTCGCAATGTGCCGACACCGTTAAGAAATGCAGCATGGAGTTAGGCGGAAACGCGCCGTTCATCGTGCTACCAGACATGGACATTCAAGAGGCGGCTAGCGCAGCCATTGATGCCAAGTTTCAAACCTCAGGGCAAGACTGTCTTGCCGCCAACCGCATCTTTGTGCCACGAGACAAGCATGATGAATTCATCGCAGCCTTTGCCGCTGGCATGAAGAAATTGCGCGTCGGCGATGGTATGCGAAAGGGTATCGACCTTGGCCCGCTTATCAATCATCAAGCCGTTGAAAAAGCACAATCACTCGTTGATGACGCCTTAGAGAAAGGCGCAACCTTGGTGATGGGTTCTCCACACAATGCCCTGAAGGGCAACTTCTTCAATCCGGTGTTATTGGCAGACGTCACTCCAGAAATGTCTGTGTATCGCGAAGAGAACTTCTGCCCCGTCGCAGGCGTGATCGCCTATGACGACCTGGATGAGCTAATCATCGCCGCCAATGACACCGAATATGGCCTGGCCGCTTATATCTATGGCAACGACATTCGCGACATTTGGAAGCTCATGCGCGGATTAGAGTTTGGCATGGTGAGTGTAAATAGCGTGAAGATGACAGGTCACCCCATCCCCTTTGGTGGGATGAAACAATCCGGACTTGGGCGAGAAGGTAGCCGTCATGGGTTTGATGAATACAGCGAAATCAAATACTACTGCCTCGGCGGGCTACCGACAGCCAGCGGCTGTTAAGCCTTAGCCTAAGAATTTGAAGACGAAGAATCTGAAGACTAAGTATCTGAAGACTAAGAATATCAAGCCTGCGCTTAACGCACATGGCAGAAAAGGAGTTTGTTATGACACAGAAAATTGATACCAAAGCACTGCTTGAAGTCGATCGCCAGAATGTATTCCATGCATCGACACATTTAAAGCAATACGCCGATGGTGACCTTCCTGGCCGGATCATTACCAGTGCAAAAGGGATTCGCATTCAGGACTCTGAAGGCATTGAACTGATTGACGGCTTTGCAGGGCTGTATTGCGTCAACATCGGGTACGGACGTGAAGAAATGGCAGAGGCCATTTACGAACAAGCCAAGAAACTTGCCTACTACCACACCTATGTCGGGCACACCAATGAAGCCCTGATTTCCCTGTCAGAACGCATTCTAAAAATGGCAGGCCAAGGCATGAGCAAGGTGTACTACGGTATGTCGGGAAGCGATGCCAACGAAACCCAGCTCAAGTTGGTGTGGTACTACAACAATGCCCGTGGTCTACCTGAGAAGAAGAAAGTGATTTCACGTGATCGTGGTTACCACGGTTCAAGTATCGCGTCTGGTTCAATGACAGGTTTGCCACTGTTTCATGCACATTTTGATCTGCCTTTGGAGCGCATCAAACACACTCTTGCTCCGTACTATTATCGACGCGAAGACGACGGCATGACAGAACGTGAGTTTTCCAAACACTGTGCCGATGAACTAGAGAAAATGATCCTCGCAGAAGGCCCTGAAACCGTGGCTGCCATGATTGGCGAACCAGTATTAGGCACAGGCGGCATTGTGCCACCACCAGAAGGTTACTGGCAGGAAATTCGTAAGGTGTTGGACAAATACGACGTGCTATTGATTTCAGATGAAGTGGTATGTGGCTTTGGTCGCCTGGGTGCTGACTTTGGTTCCATCATGTATGACATGAAGCCAGATCTGATCACCGTTGCAAAAGGGCTGACCTCCGCCTATCAACCACTATCTGGCGTTATGGTAGGTCAGAAAGTTTGGCAAGTGCTTGAAAACGGCACAGATCAGTGGGGCGCGATTGGTCACGGTTATACCTATTCTGGTCATCCACTTGGTGCTGCGTCTGCTTTGTGTAATCTCGATATTATCGAGCGCGAAAACCTCACCGCCAATGCTCGTGACACGGGCGCGTATTTTCAACAACAAATGCAAACTGCATTTGCTAACCACCCGTTAATTGGCGATAGCCGAGGTGTTGGCTTGCTGCATGCACTCGAGTTTTCCAGCAACAAACACAAACGCGAGCATTTTGATCCGAACCTCAAAGTCGGTCCTCAAATTGCGGCTGCATGTATGGAAGAAGGGTTAATCGCACGCGCCATGCCTCACGGCGACATTTTGGGCTTTGCCCCACCGCTCATTGTCGATCATGCAGACATTGATGCCATTGTGTCTCGCGCCAAGAAAGCCATCGACAAAGTTACAGACAAACTGGTTCACAGCGGAAGCTGGAAAGCCGCTTAACTTCATTGAAGGCGAAACTTCTTGATAATAAAAAGCCCCGAAATCGGGGCTTTTTGGCTATCTCAAAATGGTATAACGATTAAACAGCTTCTACCACTTCCAGAGCTTTAGGCTTATTTTGCTGATTCTCTGCCAATTGATCATTTGAGTGTTCATCACTACCAGACTTCACCGTCTTAGGTGGCTTAATCCCAAACAGTAACGAATACATCACTGGCACAACAATCAAGGTCAGGATGGTGGCGAAACCAAGGCCCGCCATGATGGTGATTGCCATTGAACCAAAGAACGCATCAAACATCAGTGGCACCAAACCAAGAATCGTTGTCAGAGCCGCCATACTCACAGGGCGCACGCGGCTCACTGCACTATCCACAATGGCTAGATACGGGTCTTTGCCAGAATCCATCTCGATATTGATCTGATCCATCAATACAATGCCGTTTTTCAAAATCATACCGCTGAGACTCAGTAGACCCAGGAATGCCGTGAAACTAAATGGCATGTTCCACAGCAGCAGTCCAAATGACACACCGATAATCGACAATGGCACTGTAAACCAAATCACCAACGGCTTCTTAAGCGAATTAAACAGCAGCATGGTAATCACGAACATCAGCAAGTAACCCATTGGCAGCGAGCCAAACAACGAGTCTTGTGCGTCTTTCGACGACTCATATTCGCCGCCCCAGCTAATGCTGTAACCATCAGGAAGATCCAGCGCCATCACTTTTGGCTGAATACGCGTAAACAAAGCGGCTGCGGTGTCTTCGCTCAGCACATCATGGTCAGCCAACACCGTCAGTGTGCGTTTGCGATCACGACGCTTAATCAGTGGCTCATCCCATGACAACGAAACACCATCAATCACTTGGTCGATTGGTACATATGCCTGTAACGATGGGCTCCAAATCTTAGCGTTTTGAAGCGATTCGAAATCCACACGCTCAGATTCTGGTAAACGACCGACAATCGGCAGAATATCAGCACCATCTCGCAACAAACCCATGGCTGAGCCACCAAACGTCATTTGCAGTGTATTCGACAAATCTTCTTTCGAAATCCCCAACCGACGTGCTTTGGATTCATTAAACACCGGCACTAGTTCTTTGGTGCGCTCTCGCCAATCATGACGAATGTTTCGTGAACCAGGATCCGTGTGCAGAATATCTTCAACTTGTAGTGCGATCTCACGCAATACCTGTGGGTCAGAACCTGTGATTCGCGCTTCTATTTTTGACGCAGGAGACGGCCCGAACTCCATCAGCTTGAATTGGAAGGTTGGCGTTTCGAACTGACGAGAGAGTTCACCTGTCAGGCTATTCAACACCACGAACATGTTTTCTCTATCAGTGGTACGAACTTGGAGCTGCGCATAGGCTTCGTAGCTCTGTTCTGGCTGATAAGTCAGCGCAAATCGCTGCAAACCCTGCCCCACTGACGTCGAAACAAATTCGACGTGTTCTTGTTCGCGCACGTATTTTTCTACACGTTCAGTCTGCTTGATAGTTTCACGAATGTCGGTGCCTTCGGGCATCCACATGTCCACGTAAAACATTGGCGTATTCGAGGGTGGGAAGAACTGTTGCTTCACCATGCCAAACGCAAAGACTGCGGTAAACAAGAGAGCCACCATGCCTACCACCGTCACCCAGCGGAAACGCATCGCCAGTTTAAGTGTCCAGCCGAACAACACAAACAACCACCCTTTGTAGGGGTCATCTGTTTCTTGTTGACTATCACCTTCAGCTTGAGACGAGATCTTTTCTTCTTTAAGCAGTAAGTCAGCAAGGAATGGTGTGATGGTGATTGCCGTAATCCAGCTCAAGAACAACGAATAACACAGCACCCAAAACAGTGAACCCATAAATTCACCGGTGGCATCTTCAGATAAGCCAATCGGAGCAAAGGCAGTAATCGCGATAATCGTCGCGCCCAATAGCGGCCACTGTGTTTGCTTAACAATGTCTGACGCAGCCTGCATCTTGGTTCGGCCTTTTTTCAGCCCGACCAAAATCCCTTCAACGACCACGATTGCGTTATCCACCAGCATACCCAGCGCAATGATCAAAGCGCCTAGCGAAATACGGTGAAGTTCAATGTCGTTGTACTCCATCAAAATGAAGGTACCGAACACAGTAAGCAAAAGCACCACACCAATGATGATGCCGCTACGAATTCCCATTGCGAACAACAAGACCAGAATGACGATGGCGACAGCTTGCCCAAGGCTCACAATGAAATCTTGTACCGACGCATCCACTTCCGCCGCTTGGTTATAGAAGTAGTTAAGTTCTATGCCTGCCGGTTTCATGGTGTCTAGATGGGCGATTTCGTCAGTTAGACGTTGTCCAACCTCAACCACGTTCACGCCACTAGCAAAAGAAACCCCAAGGTTAATGGCTGGCTTCCCGTTAAAAGTAACAACATTGGTGGGCTTTTCTTGAATGCCACGCACCACGGTTGCCACATCTCTTAATCGAATAAGATTGCCCGTGTCTCGACCATGAATAATCAGGTTTTCGAGCGATTCAACGGAATTCAATGTGCCGCTAGGGCGGATCACCAAGCTCTCGCCATTCACCATGACTTCGCCTGAAGAGACCACATTGTTCTGTTGATTCAACAGACCCGCAACCATCGACATATCGAGGTTGAGTGACGCAAGGCGATCGAGGGAAACCTCGACGAACAACATCTCTTGCTGGTCACCGGCAATCGACACTTTTCCAACTCCATCGACCATTTCAAGGTCACGCGACATCACATCGGCATAACGCTTGAGTTCGACGTAGTCATACCCTTCACCGCTTAGCATGATCATCACACCAAACACATCACCGAAATCATCAATGATGGAGAGCGAGTTAACGCCTGCAGGCAACGTCGGTTTAAGGTCGTTGATCTTACGACGCATCTCATCCCAGATTTGTGGCAATTCATCAGGACCGTAGTCCATCTTCATGCTCACCATAATCTGCGACATGCCGCCTGATGACGTTGACGTAATTTTGTCGATGTAAGGCAAACGACGAATTTCTTTTTCCAGTGGATAGGTAAGCTCCTCTTCCACTTCCTGCGGTGTTGCTCCCGGGTAAGTCGCCACCACCATGGCATCTTTGATCGTAAATGCGGGGTCTTCTAGTCGGCCCAATTCAAGAAACGAAGTCACGCCGCCAATGGCTAAGATGACAATAAATAGCCAGCTAATGACTTTGTTCTTGATGGAATATTCAGCGATGTTCATCCGTTATTTATCTCCGCTGTTTCTACGGCTTTTCCTTCGCGTAGCTTACGCAAACTGGAGTTAATCAATATGTCTCCCTCAACAACGCCTGACGCGATGATGGCTCCGTCACCGTTCACTTGCGACACAGCCACTTCAACACGATTCACTTGGTTGCCATTTAGCTTCCATACAAAGAATCGCCCTTTGTTATCGCCAGCCTGCAATGCCGTCATCGGTACTTGGTAGCCATCAACCGCTGTGATACCCGCTTCTACCATGTCAACGGCTACCGTTGCGGTCGTGCCCGGTAAGATAAGTGGGTCCATTTGGTCACGCTCTAGCCACATGGAATAGCTTCCCGTTTGCTGGCTAGGTTCATTGGTGTGTTCGAGATAATTCATTTGATGCTGCCCTTCAACGCCAGAGAAAGTGACCGTTGGGCGATATTGGACGCTGCGTCCGTCTGGTGTGATCATCGCGAGAACGTTATCTGACAATTCGATCTGCACATAGACCTTGTCGTCCTGATACATATCAACCACCGATTCGCCTGCTTGAACACGCTCGAAACGCTCTTTAAAGACATCAGATATCGTGCCGCTAAACGGCGCAATAAGTTGGGTATATTTGAGTTGGTTTTTTGCCAATTCATATTGAGCTTTCGCCAATTGGCGGTTTGCTGTTAACTCGTCCAACTCGGCTTCAGAAATCATGGCGCGTTCGAACAAGTCTTTACTTCGGCTCAATTGCTTAGACGCCAGCGAATATTGTGCTTTAGCATCGTTGAATGCTTGCTGCACGCTGCTGTCATCTAGCTGCGCAATGGGTTGTCCTCGGACAACTTTGTCTCCTGATTTCACGAAGACTTCACGAATTTCTCCAGTTGTTCGGAACGCAATCGGCGTTTGTTCTGCTGGGACAACCTGCCCTTTGAACACACGAAACTGGTTTTTTACTGGTGCTTCGATTGCCGTGGTCGACACGTACAAAGGCTGTGCCACCAACGCGTCTTTTTCATCTTGGGAGCACGCCGACAACATGAGTACGCTGACAATGACGGCGGTAAGTGTTCTTAATTTCATTAAATGCCATCCTCGCGAATCCATGCTTTCACTTCTTGTCCTTCACTCAAGCTTTCAACACCAGCGACAACGACTAAGTCAGTCACATCCAAGCCTTGTTTAATTCGCCCTTCACCATCAAGACGCACTGCGGTTTTAGCAACGCGCTGCGTAGTTTCATCCATTACCCATACCGTGCCAGCTTGAGCATCGCGGCTAACCCAAGCAGATTCCGGCAGAGAAAGCTGAAGCCCGGTTTGAGATTTCGCGATAAGAACATGTCCCGTCATGCCACTAAGCAAATTACGTGCTTCAGGGCGAACGATAGTCAATGTCGCTTGGTATGTATTGGTTTCGGTATTTGGTTGAGTTGAAAGCTCTTTGAACTTGCCGGGGATTCTCGATGTAGGATCGCTATCCATCATCACCCATAGTGGTTGTTCGGTCAGCGCATCTATTCCTAGTTGCTCAACATAGTGAACGGGCAAGGCAAACGACACATCAAGTTGGGTGTTATCGATAAGATTGAGAATGGGCTGTTTCGCAGCAACAACTTGATGTTGCTTGGCAAAGGTATATGCCACTACACCGTCAAATGGCGCTACAACTTGGGTATACTCTAGCTCGGTTTTCGCTTGCTCATAGTGAGCCAGTTCTGCTTTGTAACGCGTTTCCGCCTGATCGTACACATCGGTACTTACCAATTGCTTTTTGTACAACTGTTGCGCACGTTTCCATTGCGTTTTCGCCAAAGAATAACGCGCCTTAGCTGAATCAAGTGCAAGCGTTAAATCACTAGCGTCTAAAACAGCGAGCAACTCCCCCTTCTCAACGTGTTGTCCCATTCGGACGGCAAAATCTTGAATTTCGCCGCCAACCTGAAACGACAACTGCGCCCGCTTGGTGGCATCGATTTCTGCTAAAAAGTTATCAGTCTCGGAAACTACATAGTCCTGTACTGCCAACAGTTTCACAGGTTTGATTGGCATCGCTTCCGGTGTTTCCGATATGGCTTCGTTACAACCCGCTAGTAAACCAACTGTTGTCAACATAACCAGTAAGTTCCCGAGGGTGCGTTTCAATCGTTGATATCGCACTTCACTCTCTCCAATTATTTTTATTACACACCCGTGCAGTATATTTGCATTTTGAATTGGATCAATATATTTTCCACTTGTGCAGTAAAAAAATTGGTGTCGTAAACTCATATCTGTTACAAAGCGTTAGTCACCTTACGGAGTGTTGTTGAAGCCATGCAGTCGAAAGCCTCGCAAGAGAGAAAACAAGGGCGCCGAAGCGCCGAAACCGCCGAGCAAACAAAGTGCCTTATCATGCACGTGGCTGCAGACATGTTTGCTGAACTCGGTTTTGAGCGAGTATCACTGAGAAACATCAGTGAAAGCGCGGGCGTGTCTCACAGTTTGATCCGCTACCATTTCGGCAGCAAAGAACAGATTTGGCAGGCCGTGAGTGACGGAATGGATAGCTATCTACAACGCTATATCGCTGAGTTGCTATTGGAAATTCCCGACACCCAAGACAGCGCCCACCGTATCTATCTTTTCTTGGTCAGGTTGAATGCAGTCATCTTATGTGAACCTAAACCGATTCAATTTATCGCAGATGCAGTTCGCCAAAAAAACGATGCTCTTCTCGCCTACTTTTTGCGTTCAAAAGACCAATTTTCCGCAGTATTCAAATCCTTGTTCGAGGACTACAACCAGCAGCACCCAGATACGCCAATCGAGTTGTGGGAAATGAAGTGGCAAATGCTTCAGCACGCCCATGCAGCGGTCAGCCTCAAGCCTATGCTGAATGAAACATGGCCAGAATTAGATGGTAATGAAGATGCGCTGTTACTCAGACATTGGGAGCTATACAACAAACAAGTGGCGATGCAGATGGGTATTGCAAAAGAGGATATGATTCACCCAACAAATTTGGCGGATCTCTTACTGGATATCCCCTGCCACGTAGAGCCAGCGTCTTAAACTGCCGGCTAACTTCATCGCAAATTGAATAAGTTAACAGCAGTTTTGAAGGTTCTTTGGTTGAAAAGTCAAAACTCATTGACTTTCCCCTAGCTGTAACCTTTATACTCATCAGCAATACTTCATTTGAATAGTTATGTGATGCGCTTTTCTTCTTTTCGCACATTCTGGATTTCAGTGATCAGCTTGCTTGTCATGCTGCTCTCCAGTTTTGCATCAAGCGCATCTTCCCTGTCTATGCAAATGGACATGATGAGCGGACACAAAATGTCTGCCAATGTCGTCGATTGTGACATGGGTAAGCAACCCGTCAATCTTCACGCTCAACATGCAAACCACAAACTCATTGATGAACCCATTGACCAATCAAGTGCGAGCCCAACACATTGCGGTGACGACACAAACATGGTTCATAACTGCTGCTCTGCAACCTGCTTTACGTCCGTTGCTTTGCTGTCGCCAGCCTATCAATCTCAACAATTGCTGACACAACTTGCCCTGATTTCCTCAGAACGAGATATCAGTGTCATTGAACGTACCCAGTCTCTTTATCGCCCCCCGATAGCCTAAATCTCACTCTGAAATGTCGTACCACTGCGCTTGATTCGCGCCGTGGAGGGTAATTCCGCGTCCAATTTCGACGCGAACAGAATGGATTTATATCGTGAATATCAAACCGAGCTTATTGGCACTGGTGATCAGTGCTGTGGTTGGCATGTCTGCACCTGCATTTTCCGCTACAAAAGAAGACGTTGCGCGTGCCACAAATGCTTCCAACACGCTAACGCAACTCATTGAAAAAGCGCTGGATAACGATGCCAGTCGCAAACAATTCCATGCGCAATCCCAAGCCATGCGCGAAACGGGAGTAGCGAGCACCACCCTCATGGACCCGAAACTAAAAGTCGGTGTTGGTGGTTTTCCCATCGACAGTTTTCAATTCGACAAAGACCCAATGACCAATATTTCCGTCGGTCTCATGCAACAGTTTGAGCGCGGAGATACTTTGTTATTACAAGGAAAAAAAGCAAATCAACAGGCTGATGGCGTTCAGTTTCAAGTGGAAGTACGCGAGCGCGACGTTGCCAATACCATTACTCAACTTTGGTTAGAACTCGGTTATCAACAAGAGGCTGAGCGTATTCTTCAAGAAAATCAGCGCCTACTAAGAGAGCTAACCCGTTTTATCCAAACCAACTATTCGATGGGTCAAAATGAAGCACAGGACTTACTCAACGCTCAGCTTCAGGTCAGCAAATTGGATGACAAGCTCAATGCCAACGCGCAAGTTCAGCGTCGTATCGTTTCTCAACTTTCAGAGTGGTTGGGTGCCGAATGGTTAGCAAATTCGCAGGCGTTAAATGCCAGTAATGAATTGAACTGGCAGGCGCTCTCAAACACTTTGGATCAAACAGAAAGCACTGAACATTTTTCGCTACTTCTTCAGCACCCAATGGTCAAAATGGCCAATACAGCGATTACCGTGCAACAAACCCAAGTTGAAATAGCCGAGCAAGCCTATGCACCCCAGTTTGGTGTTGAAGTGATGTATGGCTACCGACAAGCTAATGGGATGAATGGCCAGCCAGCTTCTGATTTGGTCAGCGCCTACCTCACGCTAGATATTCCTCTGTTTACTGACAATCGTCAGGACAGAAACCTCGCTGCTGCACAGTACCAAGTGGGCGCGTCAAAATCGCAAAAAGACCTCCTCCTTGCACAAATGAACGCCAAGGTTAACGCCCTTCTCGTAGACAAGAGCAACATTGAGCAACGCCTATCGCGTTACGAAAACACGCTATTAGGACAAGCCAATGCGCGTACAAAAGCTGTAGAACGTGGATATCAAAACAACACGGCGCAGTTTAGCGATGTGATAGCAGCAGCCAACGACGAACTGACCTTGTCGCTAGAACAACAACGACTGGTGACCGATTTGAACTTGGTCAACAGCAACTTGGCTGCCTTATTGGGTGGATTCAATTACAACACCAATACACCAGATATCGCATTACCAGCGCACAGCAGAGCTTCCACAGGCCTAACAACCACCAAACAGTAAGACACCGCAAGGTAGGAGATAACAATGAAAAACATACAAGTCGCTACTCTCGCGTTACTGGTTGGCGGAGCCATCGGTTTTGGAGCTAACCACTTTCTTTCGGGGCATGATATGTCCGCAATGGCGGCAACTTCACCCGCCAGCGGAAACGATGAACCGCTCTATTGGGTAGCGCCAATGGACCCTAATTACCAAAGAGATAAGCCAGGGAAGTCTCCAATGGGTATGGATCTCATCCCCGTGTATGCCGATGACATGTCAGGCAAGGATGACAAACCCGGCACGGTGAAAATCAATGCTTCCGTCGAAAATAACCTGGGCGTTAAAACCGCCGGAGTAGAATGGGCACCACTATCGCCGCGCATTGAAACCGTCGGTTATATCGCATTTGATGAAAGCCAATTATGGCAAACCAACGTTCGCGTCGCGGGCTGGGTTGAGAAGCTATACATCAATGCCGTTGGTGAAAAAGTCAGCGAAGGCGACGTACTCTTTACTCTCTACTCGCCAGACTTAGTCAAAGCACAAGAAGAGCTTTTAAACGCCTATCGAACGGGTCGCAAAGGGCTAGTGAAAGGTGCAACCGAACGCCTCGTCACACAAGGGGTTGATCGCGACCAAATCCAGCAAATCGTTAAACGCGGAAAAGCACAACAAACCATCGATATCAAAGCCTTGGGTGATGGTGTTATTGCGAGCCTCAATATCCGTGAAGGTGGGTATATTTCCCCAGCACAAGCCGTGATCAGTGCAGGTCCTTTAGATAAAGTCTGGGTTGATGCAGAAGTATTTGAACGCCAAGCACATTGGATGAAAGCGGGCAGCAAAGCCGCAATGACGCTCGATGGCCTACCGGGCAAAGAGTGGCTGGGTGAAGTCGACTATGTCTATCCTATTTTAGATCCGAAAACCCGCACCTTGCGGATGCGTTTGAAGTTTGACAACGCCAATGGCGAACTTAAGCCCAACATGTTCGCTAATATCGCGCTACAACCCGTCACCGACGATGCTGTCCTAACGATCCCTAAATCATCCGTCATTCGCTCTGGTGGCATGACGCGCGTTGTTTTAGCTGAAGGTGAAGGTAAATACCGCTCGGCGCGCATTGAAGTGGGAAGAGAAGCAGGCGAAACCATTGAAGTGCTTCAAGGGCTGACGGATCAAGATCGCATCGTCACGTCTGCACACTTTATGTTGGATTCAGAATCTAGCCAATCTGCAGATCTTGCCCGAATCAATGGCATCGAAGCACCTGTGCAAACTCAATGGGCAAAAGGTGAAATCACCGATGTCATGATGGGTCACCGCATGCTCACCATCAATCATGAACCCGTGCCTGCATGGAACTGGCCGGGCATGGTAATGAATTTCACTTTCGCTAATGGCGTTGATCTTGATGATTTTGAAGTCGGACAGTCTATCGACTTCGAAATGCAAAAAGCCGAGTCAGGCCAATACGAAATTGTCGATTTCAAAGTCAGCGGAGATGCTTCACCCAATGAGGTCTGGGTTTCTGGTGAGATCTCCATGTTAATGGCCAATTTTGGCATGATCACCCTCACCCATCAGCCTGTCGAAGAATGGAAGTGGCAAGCGGGAGAAATGAATTTCTCCGCCGATGACAGTGTCAATCTCAGTGGATTTACTGAAGGCCAAAGTGTGCGTTTTCTCGTAACAAAAAATGGCGCTGATTTCGTATTGAAAGCACTTGAACAGCAAGGAGGCGAGCAATGATTGGTGCTGTTATTCGTTGGTCGATCGCCAATCGCTTCTTGGTGTTAGTCGCCACCACATTTCTCACTCTGGGTGGGTTATACAGCGTAAAAAACACGCCTGTTGATGCCCTGCCCGATCTGTCTGATGTTCAGGTGATCATTAAAACCAGTTATCCGGGTCAGGCCCCACAAGTGGTGGAAGACCAAGTCACCTATCCACTCACGACCGCCATGCTGGCAGTACCCGGCGCTGAAACCGTTCGCGGCTACTCGTTTTTCGGTGACTCGTACGTTTACATCATTTTCAACGACAATACCGACATGTATTGGGCGCGTTCACGCGTGTTGGAGTACTTAAGTCAAGTCGCGCCAAAACTGCCACCCAGCGCCAAGCCAACATTAGGCCCTGATGCAACCGGTGTGGGTTGGATTTACAGTTATGTTCTACAAGACAAAACTGGACAACACGACCTGGCGGAATTGCGTAGCTTGCAAGACTGGTTCTTGAAATACGAACTCCAAACCGTGGAAGGTGTTTCTGAAGTTGCCACTGTCGGCGGCATGGTGAAGCAATATCAGGTGCAAATTGATCCTGCAAAATTGCGTGCCTATAACCTGACGCTGCAACAAATCAACATGGCAATTCAAAACGGCAATCAGGAAGCTGGCGCATCCGTGATTGAAGTGGCGGAAGCTGAGCACATGGTGAGAACCACAGGTTATCTTTCTAGTGTGGAAGATATTCAATCACTGCCGTTGAAAGTGACCGAGWAAGGCACACCTTTGTTGCTCGGCGACATTGCTGACATCAACATCGGCCCTCAAATGCGCCGAGGTATTTCAGAGTTCAACGGAGAAGGTGAAGCCGTCGGTGGCGTGATCGTGATGCGATTTGGTGAAAACGCGAGCGAAGTGATCGACAACGTCAAAACCAAACTCAACGAACTTCAGCGCAGCTTGCCTGAAGGCGTCGAAATTGTCGCCACTTACGATCGTTCAACCTTGATAGATAACGCCGTTGAAAACCTTTGGAAGAAACTGGCAGAAGAGTTCATCGTTGTTGCCGTGGTATGTGCGCTATTCCTGTTCCATATCCGCTCGTCACTGGTCATCGCCATCAGCTTACCTATTGGTATTCTGTCTGCGTTTATTGTGATGCATTGGCAAGGAATTAACGCCAACATCATGTCTCTAGGCGGTATTGCGATTGCCATTGGTGCAATGGTCGACGGCGCCATTGTCATGATTGAAAACGTGCATAAACATATCGAGCGCACTCCCCTGACTGACAAGAATCGCTGGCAGGTGATAAGCAAAGCGGCAGAAGAAGTTGGCGCACCACTTTTCTTCTCATTGCTCATCATCACCTTGAGTTTCGTACCCGTGTTTGCACTCGAAGGTCAAGAAGGCAAGATGTTCTCGCCCCTGGCGTTTACAAAAACCTATGCCATGGCTGCCGCTGCAGGTCTCGCAATTACCTTAGTACCTGTGCTTATGGGTTACTTCATTCGCGGTAACGTATTGCCTGAGAAAAAGAACCCGGTCAACCGAGGTTTGATTGCCTTATACCGCCCTGTTCTAAACCTGAGCCTCACTTACCCGAAGACCATGATTGCCCTTGCTATTGCACTGATGGCCTCCGCCTATTACCCCACTAGCAAGTTGGGTAGTGAGTTTATTCCGCCTTTGGATGAAGGCGATCTTATGTACATGCCCACCACCTATCCGGGAATATCGATTGGTAAAGCGCGTGAACTACTGCAACAAACCAATAAGCTCATCAAAACAGTGCCTGAAGTGGACACAGTGTGGGGGAAAATTGGTCGTGCAGAAACGGCGACTGATCCAGCGCCTTTGACCATGATTGAAACCGTGATCCAGTTGAAACCTTCTGAAGAATGGCGTGAAGGCGTCACAACAGAATCGCTTCGCAAAGAATTCGACGATCTCGTGCAATTCCCCGGTCTAACAAACGCTTGGGTCATGCCAATCAAGACGCGTATCGACATGCTGGCAACAGGGATAAAAACCCCTATCGGCATTAAGATTGCGGGGCCAGATCTTAAGGTGATTGAAGGGATAGGTGCAGATCTAGAACCCATACTGAATCAAGTATCTGGAACCGCCTCTGTGTATGCAGAACGTGTGGCGGGCGGACGTTATGTCACTATCGATATCAAACGCCTTGCTGCTGCTCGGTATGGGTTAAGCATCAAAGACGTTCAACAGGTTGTTTCAACCGCCGTCGGTGGCATGAACGTGGGCGAAACCATTGAAGGGCTAGAACGCTATCCGATCAATGTGCGTTATCCGCAAGACTACCGCGACTCTGTAGTTAAACTACAAAACTTGCCATTGGTGACCCCTAACGGCGCTCGTATCGCTCTGGCAGATGTGGCAGACATTCGCTACGAAGATGGCCCACCGATGATCAAAACCGAAAACGCACGCCCTAATGGCTGGGTATTCGTGGATATTGACGGTCGCGATCTCGGTTCCTACGTGACTGAAGCACAATCTGTTGTCGCAGAGCAACTACAGCTACCTGCGGGTTATTCACTCGTGTGGTCGGGACAATATGAATACATGGAACGCGCCAAAGAGCGCTTAAGTGTCGTTGTTCCAATTACCATCGCCATCATCATGTTGCTCTTGTATCTCAGCTTCCGTCGTGTTGGTGAAGTCATGATCATTATGGCGACATTACCGCTAGCCATGGTAGGTGGCCTTTGGTTGATGCATTACCTCGGCTACAACTTTTCCATTGCCGTGGGTGTTGGGTTTATTGCGCTTGCTGGTGTCGCCGTAGAAATCGGCGTCATTATGTTGGTGTACCTCAACCAAGCGTGGCACGCCAAAAAACTGGAAGCACAAGAAAACAACCAGCCGCTATACCCAGAAGACCTCACGGGAGCCATTCGTGAAGGTGCAGGACTGCGTGTACGCCCGGTGATGATGACAGTGTTAACCGTCATCATTGGCCTCATTCCCATCATGTATGGCGAAGGCACTGGCTCCGAAGTCATGCAGCGCATTGCCGCACCTATGATTGGCGGCATGGCATCGGCGTTGATGCTCACGCTGTTAGTTCTCCCTGCTGTCTACAAACTTTGGAAAAATCGCGAAATCACACAACACGATTAATTGACTTGCCGCGTTGAAAAGACGCGGCGTATACACTGATTTAAAAAGGAAAACATGATGAAAAAAACACTACTGGCACTATCACTGGCTATTTTCACTACTGGCGTAACGGCAGATGCTATGGACCATTCCAAAATGGACCATGGCAAGATGGACCACGGAAAAATGGACCATGCCGCAATGGGTCACGGTGACATGGACAATGCCAAAATGGACCACTCAAGCATGATGAACATAGAAGGAATGTCTGCGGTTGGCATGCCTGCCAATGGCGCAAAGCCTGACAAAGTGGTTCACGTTATTCTAAGCGACGACATGCGCATTAACTTCAAGAAAGATGTAACGATTGAACCTAATGACGTCGTGCAATTTGTTGTGATGAACGTTGGCAAAATCGACCATGAGTTTTCAATTGGCTCAATGGACGAACAATTAAAGCACCGCGAAATGATGAAGAAGATGACTAGTGGTCATGACCACGATTCAGGCGGCACAGTGACGGTTAAGCCAGGCAAAGCAAAGCAGTTGTTATGGCACTTCCACGGTGATACGAACGTTGAGTTTGCTTGCAACATTCCAGGCCATGCAGAAGCAGGCATGGTGAAAAGTGTGACACTGTAACCCCGAAGGTTTATCCAATATAAAAATAGCCGCAATGAGCGGCTATTTTTATAAATCGCACTTTTATGAATCGCACGAACACAGAAAAGATGACGACTTATTGGCGTTCTCTGTCATATATCTCTTTTTCAAAGCTCGATTCACGAAGATGCCATACAACGAGGTATATCAGTGACATACAGGCCACCACCACGGCCGAAGGAACAATAAGTTGCCACCCGAGATCAGTCGGCCAAGGGTTGTCTTTGATATAATAAAACCCGACAGCTCTCCCTAGAACAACGCCCAATGTGATCATCAGCGCATTGACGGCAATATATCGAAATGCCCCTTTTTGGCGAGTCTTCGCCCATCGCAAGAATGCTTTATCTTTCTTATCCATTCTCTTTTCCTAATCTGCTATTCATTGGCTCTAAACGCCACGCTCTATAATAAAAACGTAATTTAGGATCCGCACTCTTTCCATATTGAGCCATGAAAAGTCACAACCGCTCACAACAATGCATCGAGGGCTCACAAACAATTTCACGATTTGCGGCAGTGTGTAAGTTCTCATTTATCCCAAAATCCAAAGAGTAAAATTACGTACTGTAAATTTTCATTCACACCCATTTTTGCCTTAATTCCATCATTTTCTCGACAAGTACAACCAAGAAAAGCATCTTACTCAGTCGATTACCTGCATGAATTAATGGAAGAGCAGGCGTAATGAAAGGAATCAACAATCATGGATAAAGACCATAATCTACGAGAAAACTTACTGGCTTTATTGCTCGGCAGTGCACTCGTTTCACTCGGCGTTATTTTTTTCAACCAAGTTGGCTTGCTAACCGGTGGCACTGCTGGTTTGGCCATCTTTGTGACCAAAGTGAGCGATTTTACGTTTGGGCAAGTGTTCTTCGCACTTAACCTTCCGTTTTATCTTCTCTCCGTCATGCGCATGGGCTGGCGGTTCACGCTTAACACATTTGTGGCCGTGACACTGGTTTCTATCGCCGTTGACCATTTACATCACGTCATTCAAATCACACATATTGAGCCGCTATACGCAGCATTGATTGGCGGCGGTTTAATAGGCATGGGGATGTTAGTGATTTTCCGTCACAAAATGAGCTTTGGCGGGTTCAATATTCTCGCGCTCTATTTGCAAGAGCGTTTTAGTATCCGGGCTGGAAAAGTGCAAATGGCCCTGGACTGCGCCATTGTGGTGATGTCATTGTTCATCGTCGATATCACATTGATTTTGCTATCAGTGCTTGGCGCCATCACAACCAACCTCATTTTAGCCATGAATCACAAGCCTGGTCGTTATCAGCCTAAGCCGGAGACCGCATAAACTTGAATTTGAACTTCTCATGACAAGAAGCAAATGACAAACAGCGGTCAAATAGCCACCATCACCCCCTCAATGTCACAATAATACATTGATAAAAAAGCATTTCCTTGCGATGGTGGCGCTTGGCCTCTACATTACAAACAAGCGCGTGCATCGTATAATGGCTATTACCTCAGCCTTCCAAGCTGATGATGCGGGTTCGATTCCCGCTGCACGCTCCAACCCCCAAAAATCCTCAATTATCCCTGTGAATATTTCTGAAGGCTTACTCAATTCGATGACTTTAGAAGAAGCTGATCGGCAAATAGAAATCGAGCTCAAACCTCTCATCTTCCTCCATAAAATGATTCGCATGGTAATGCACATACGCGGGCGTTGAGCCAAGTTTAAAACCCGAGGCAGGCAGCCAGTGCTCGAGCACTTTGCTTATCTGTGGCAGTAATTCTCCGTATACGCCTTGCAGCGGAAACACCGCATGTAATCCACCGGGCACCACCAACTGATTCACAACGCCTCTGACCTTCAATGGTTTATCAATCGCAATGCAGGCGACATAACGACATTTATCTAACTCCACCCAAGCAGGATTTGAATGGTGTAAACCGAACTGTATTGACGGGTCACGCCCTTCACTGTCCGCCCAAGCCATTAAAATTCGCCACGCATTCTTAATTGAACGGTTGTACCCCACATGGCGAACATAAGCAGCAAATCGCTCTGGAACTTCCACAATTTTGGGTTCAGGTAAGGTCATTGCTGACACACGCTCATACCCCGCCGACACGTCAGGATCTTTTAAGTAAGGCTTGTCTGAGTTTTCCATATCGTGCTTTCGCCACTCACCAGGTGCGACTTGAAAGGTGGCTTTGAATGCCCGACTGAACGAAGACACTGAGCTAAAACCGCATTTATTCGCGATATCAACCACAGAGGAATGAGTATCAAACATCAATTGGTTTGCCGCATATTCCATGCGAGTACGGCGGATGTACTGATGAATTGACTCACCCACTACTCGCTTGAAAATACGGTGAAAGTGCTGCTCAGAATACGCAGCCACATCGGCAAGCGATTTCACAGGTAGGTCTCGACCAATATCTTGGTGAATGTAGTAGAGCACATCATTGATGCGCGAAATATGTTGCTGGCTCATTCGATGAAATAGCATAAATGGACATATCGAACAGCATAAATGGACATGCCAAAAAACACAATGCGATGTAATATTCGCTGATAGCTCACTCATTTCGTCGTTCAGGTACAGATATGGAAATCGCAACAGCGCTTCAGCAAATCCCATCTTCATATATTCGAGAAATTCTCGCCGCGGCGTCAGACAAAAATGTCATCTCTCTTGCTGGTGGATTGCCGGATGAAAAAACCTTCCCTATCGACCTGATGAAAGCCACCCTCGAAGGCCTGTCTGACATGCCCGAAGTTTTTCAATATGGCGCGACAGCGGGTTATGGCCCACTACTCAAGTTTCTCAACACCTATTTTGAACTGCCAGAAAACCACATGGCCATGGTTTGTACCGGCTCACAACAAGGCTTGGATTTGATTGCCCGCGCCTACGTGAACCCTGGTGACAAAGTCGTGATGGAAGCACCAAGCTATTTGGGTGCGATGCAAGTATTTGGCTTAGTACAAGCTGACATGGTGACCGTGCCGCAAACAGAATTCGGGCCAGATTTAACTGCGCTAGAAACCTGTTTTGCCGAGCAATCACCAAAAATGTTTTATGCCGTGCCCGATTTTCACAATCCAACAGGGGTTTGTTGGTCACTCGAAACACGTCAACAGGTTGCAGCGTTGTGCGTGAAATATAATGTTGCACTGATTGAAGATGCACCTTACCGCGAGCTGCGTTTTGCTGGTGAAGCCCTGCCATTGGTTTCAGATTTCTGCCCGCAAAACTCGATTGTTCTGCGTTCTTTCTCGAAAATTGCTTCTCCCGGCTTACGCATTGGCGTGGTAACCGGAAAACGTAGCTACATCGAGCCAATGGTAAAAGTAAAACAAGGCGCAGATCTGCACTCCAGTGTGCCAATGCAAGCCCTGCTGCTTGGCCTGTTAGAACACAAAGACTTCGATCAGCACATTGATACCATTCGCTCGCTCTACAAATCTCGCTATGAAACCTTGTTTAGCGAACTGCAGCAAAAACTGCCTGAAGGGTGTGAATTAAACGCCGTTGATGGTGGCATGTTTGTTTGGGTAACACTGCCTGAGTGTGACACCTTTGCGTTAGCAAAATCGCTACTCAGTAACGGTGTCGCGGTTGTCCCTAGCCCAGTGTTCTATCCAAACCCAAAAAGCGCCAAAGCAGCGCTTCGTTTGAATTTCACAAACGCCACCAATGAAGAGCTGGCGGAAGCCGTGACGCGCTTAGCTGCAGGGTTGAGCGAACAACTTAGCGCCATCGACAAACAAGAAAGTGTATTGGCTTAACATTCACTGATTGTTGCAGTAGCCCTTTTCAATACGGCGATCACATCATACAAAAAGGGCATCACCGATTCACGGTGATGCCCTTTGTAAAATCTAGATGCGAGTTAGTCAGTTATTTCTTGTGACTGATAGCATCACTCGCTGTTTCAGCGCTCTCAGCTTTATTTGCAGGATTGGCTTCATTGGCAACTGTCGCCTGCTCGCCTTCAATGATGTCAGCCACGGCTTCCATTTCCAACGAGGTCGCAGTTTTTAGCTCTGCCATTGTTTCATCTGTACACGCATACGCGTTGCCAAACATGGTCACAGAACTGGAGAAACCAAATGGTTGATACAAGTACAACACGTTGCCACCTTTATCTGCGGCTTTCGCACGCATTTGGTTCAACGTTCCCCATACCATGTCTTTGTCTGCGTGAAGCCAGTAATCATAGAAATGCCCTTCTGAGCCGATTACTGTCCCTTTATGCTCACATCCTTGAATCGCATTTACATCATCCCAAATCACTTTAACTTGTTCTGATTCCTGAGTCGGGAATGTCACGCACCCCGATAGTAGTGCTGCTGAAGCCAATGCTGCACATAGCGATAGTTTGTTCATTTAAGGCAAGTCTCTGAGTGTCAAGGGCGCGAATTTTATCCTGAGTTGATGTAAAAGCAAGCGAAATAAGATCACCTTGGTCATCTGCTTATTTGTACAAACATGTTGAAGGTAGAAAGCTGAGCCAACGACCAAATAGGAGATATCTAGACCACCTGCTTTACCCATTTCTTCTTTGCTAGGACGATTTACTCAATGCTCGCTGAATCCTGCATCCTCAATTTCTTAGTTATCGCTGAATGAACTTAAATGGCTGAAGAACCGTAATCATTGAACGGTTTCATATACCCAAACCTACACTGACACTGACACTGACACCGATGGAGTACATGTGAATCAAATCAATCCAGCCAAGTTACAAAACAGCAAATGGACAGCAGTGAAACCGATTAACCGAGAAAAGCACTTTCTGGTCTCAGACATTGAGTTTGAAGAAGACGGTTCTGTGATTTCGTGTCAACTCGAAGCGGTAATTTCTAAAAATGCGTATCTCATTGATTGGAAAGACCTAAAAAATAGTGCGAATTGGGCTCAAGGTTGGAAATAATGGTACTGTATTCAACGAAACTCGCCTTTGAGGGTAGATATTAGATGGAGGAAATTACACCTTGGGTAGAATATTAAAATTCAACATTATCAAAGCCTTGGAACAACACGAGGTTTCAAAATCCAAATAACAATAAAATTATTGCCAGAATTCACAGAGACATTAAGAGAAGCAGTTCATAACGATCTTCTAGATTTGATTAATGTTTTCAACCAAGGTTCAAATTCTAATAAGATCGAGGCATTCTGCATATACAGTGCAGGAGGGTTTCGGGGCATAGGTTACGCGGTTCGCAGAGAAGGCGATAAAAACACTCATCAGAATATGACTTTAGACACTGAGTTTCTATCACTTGTGGAGGATCACAGTGATATAGAAACTACGTTCACTCGTCAATCCGAACAGAACAATGACTTATATTTTCAGATATGCGCCGATGAATGGGAGCATATTAACGAATTTGATACATTTATCCATACAAACAATACTATAGAATCAGAAATAGACAAACTTTATAACGCTGGAATTGAACCGAAGGCCATACAGTTTGAGATACTAAGATTGTTCATTGATGCCGTCTCATCGTTGGTAAATAAAGGGGTATTCCTTTCATCGGCTTTTGTGGGAAATGTTTTCTACAGTATCCAGTTTGCTGGGAGCTCTAATGCCAGTGTACTTTTAGAATCATCAAAAACGTTGAACAACCACGAGTGGCATAAAAAAGTGGAACAATTTGTCAAAGAAAATGCTTAGTACTTTCATTCACCCAAACGATGTATAACCACCCTAGACCGCCAAGGATGAAGAATAGCAGATATGATAGATGGATAAGACAGAGCACTTTGTGCAGGAACTAAAACGAGACTTGATTGATAATGAACTGCATCGATCTATAAAACAGTTAGTATTGACGCATCCAAACAGTATTGTGGCAAATGAAAACCATAAGAAATTCGTCGAAATATACCAAGACCTTGTCGCAACTGGAGACAATGTCGTCATCGACGAATACATTGAGCAATGTGTAGTAGATACCATATCAATGCTACTTGCTGGTATCGATGGCACCTTCGATATTGGATCCATATCTGATGGCCTCGAACTTTCACTTGACGGAGAAATTATATCTGGAAGCCTTAGAGAGGAATTTCAGTACGTTGTCGAAAGCGTCCAGAGTCGGAAGCAACTCGACTAAATCGATTCTAACGCTCAGTTCCCTTGCTAAATACACAAACTAGAGACACAACACCGGTTGGACAATGGTAGATGAACATAAACTTCGAGGAACTCGCGGAACAGCTCTCAAAAAGCCAACATGAGATATTTTGGCAAGGTGGCGCAGACGATATTCAGCTTTATAGATTAGAAAAGCTACTCAAACTAGACCTCCCCCAAACTTTCAAATTATTCCTAAGTACATTAGGGGGTGGTGGCGTCGCTGACTCGGAAATATCCGGCATAGAGAGCAATGACGCAACTCTTAGTTATGGAGGAACTGTTTACGGCGATACCCTCGCTGCTCGTACTGACTACAACTTACCCTCACATTTGATCGTGATCTTTTTCAAAGACGATGATACTTGTTGGTGTATTGATACTAAATCCCTCACGGGAACTATTGTCAGTTACAACGTATTTCAACAAAAGATTGACTGTCAACTAGCTGAATCTTTTGAAGAATTCTTTAAAGACTACGTTTATAGAAGGCTTCAATGAGTTCATTGGTGTTTTGCGTCTATTTCACTCACTACGTGATCATCAGCATATGAAAAATTTTTCAATTTACGAAGAAAACGGTGCAGACATTGGCTTTGTTGTAGAGTGCCTGTTTTCACAATGTTTAAGCATGAATGAGTTTAAACAGTGGGCGGACTATGTTGTTTCACATATAGGTGTCGATGACATTCCTAGCTATATCTTCAAGGTGAGTCAATTTTCAGGCTGCCTCGCGCGTATTTTTGATGTATTGGGTTTCATTCCAGAATGGCCACTACACGAGAGTCAAAAAGAAGCACTTTATGGCATTGCCTATATTCGCGGCATCGTCAAAATCCATGACTATGAATTGTCTCGCGAAGCCGCTCTCAAAGCTTTGGAAAACAATCCTGATGTATCAGATTACTTCAGAAGAACTTTCCCATTCATACACTGTGAATTGAATACTTGAATCGAGATTAAAATGAGAAATAGCACTAAAACTCTGAATAAGATATATCAGCCACCACCAAATAAGACAGGAGCGCCACTAAAAAACGACTGGTTTCGGGTCGAAAAACAGATCGGCGTTTCCTTTCCAAGTGACTTCAAAAAAATCATTGAAGACTATGGTTCTGGTTGTTTTGGCTCATTCCTTTTTCTTTTGAACCCTTTTGAAACTCATGCAGACTATGATTATCTAAATGATATTAATCAAATCATTGATGCTGATACGGATTTCAAATCGCATCGTCATTTTAGCAAGGAGCTATTCCCTTTAGCTTCCACTGAAAATAGTGATACAATCTACTTTAAACCCGGATCAAGCATTGATTCCTATGAACTTTATGTTTTTGATAGCCGCAGAGGAAATGTTGAAATCCACCCAACACCCTTAGTCCAGTTCATTGTTGAGTGGTCTTTAGGTTGTTTAAAATCCAACATCATTGAAGCGCCGGATAATACCCACTTCAAACAGTAACCATGACAATAAGCAATGCTGACCACCACAAAAACCAACCAATACGCTAGCATTTATCTAATACTAGCCAAGCTAGTCAGATTATTTAAAACCAAAATAGCGTCATACCCTACAAGACAAACTTGATTTCTCACAAAACATTAAATCATAGCTTCAACCAAACAGTTCCAGCGTAATCTGATGTTATCTTTCCAGATTCAATTAACTCTATCGTTTTTCTAACAGTTATATTATTTCTCCTTATCCAACCCGAGAGATAATTCAACTCGAAACCAGCTAAATTTTCCGATAACACCCGAAATTCTTCATCACAAAGATGGTGATCTATATGTTTTGTCAGCAATTTAACTTTTTCCATGCTAGCAAGCTCTGTCACTTTATATTCAAGGAGAAAAGTGACAATTTCTTCAATGGTTGGATCATCAGAATTTAAACCACTAACATTTTCTGGATAATAAATCAAATCGGAAACAGAAGGATACGTGACATTTTTTTCTAGTATATCTAGATAAGCCTCGTCGCCAAGAACTGCAAGTCTCGTTATTTCAATCAACTCACATTCTGTCACATTGAACTGTGGGGATATTGACTTCAATCTCAATAGACGACATACATAATCCTCATGGCCAGCACCACCATAGATACCCTGAAAATCCACATATTCATGATTTGTTTCGGAAAGGAGGTTAAATTCATGTACTTTACTCTGGCATTCTTCTTCACTTCCACCATCAATATCACTTGCAAGCGCCACCAAACGTTCAAAAAGAACCAGATCCATCTGTGGGGGCTGTAGTTCAGGTCTTAATATCATACTGCCTCACTTTGTCATCCAACATTTAACAGAAAATCTAAAAATTCATCAAGACACACGTCTTTGAGAAATACTTTTTCGATTACCCCAAATATCATTATCAACCACAATTACATTAATTCTTGCGATGTGAACCTTGAAATAGAATACCATCTCGTCAACTCTTGAACAAACTCACACCACAGAAAATGACCAACTTAGAGATTGGGGACGCTCGTGTATAATAGAAAAATTCCAAATAATAAAGCGCTGTATTATCTTCCATGAAAAGTATCTTACTCGGGTTATTACTTATCACTCCTTGTGTTGTTTTCTCCAAGGAACCACAGATATATGATGTTAATCGTCACATTTTAAATGCCATCAATGTTCATGTTTGGAGCGGTTTTTACTCTCCTCGTGAGGTCCAAAAAACAATTTCATACCTACTCGAAGACGGTGCCGATGAGGCAATGCTGCGCGGGTCTGTTAATGGTGTATTTGAACAAAAACTCATTGCAGAGAGAGCCTGGCCACAAATAACAGACAACGATCGTCTGAACAGTGTATTTGCTGAGCTAAAAAACAAAGGGATTCTGTGTTTGCACAATACAGGTTATACGATGTCAGATGGACATGAAGATTCATATGATGCATTAAGTAGATTCCCTAAGTCACAATTCTATGGCTATTGTTTTTATCATGGGCAAGATTTGGAGCGGGCTGTTTTCGGGGGAGGGTTAATGATCGCCTATGATCATGTCAATGGTGATGTTCCAGATAAGATTAAAGTAGGCCAAGAAATTAAAACAGAATTAGAAAAAGGCGGATTTACCCTGAATTGGAATGGAACAACAAATCAACGAATCAACATTCCCAACTTCGACTGGAAGAACCGCACAAGTTGGTATAAATACCACGATCGTTAAGTGAGTGAGCTAGAAAGAAGGCTTAGTGATGCTTTCACCAACGGTGAGTTACGACGACTATCAACAGCAACGCAATGAAACAACGAAGACAACAAGAAATGATTCTCTATCCACCGACCGAAATCGTTCAAACGAGAGAAACATTTTCTGGTCTCAGACATTGAGTTTGAAGAAGACGGTTCTGTGATTTCGTGTCAACTCGAAGCGGTGATTTTGAAAAATGCGTATCTCATTGATTGGAAAGACCTAAAAAACAGTGCGAATTGGGCTCAGGTTGGAAATAATGACGGCACAACCAAGCACATCTAGCAATCAACAGAACGAGCTGGGATAGTCACTATAGAAAGTTCAAACAACGTTGTGTCTAAGAGAATCTATCGAGATGCCTGATCCAAACCAATTGAAAAGCATGACATTTGAAACGCCGGAAGATCTCCGTGAGTGGCTTAAAGTGAACCACGCAACTGAAAGTGAGCTTTGGGTAAAGATATTCAAGAAAAACTCAGGGATTCAAAGTGTCACCTGGAATGATGTTGTAATAGAGGTTTTATGCTGGGGTTGGATTGACGGCATTAAGAAATCAAGAGATGACCAAACTTATCTTCAACGCATTACGCCCAGAACAACCAGAAGTAACTGGTCAAAGAGAAACACTGAGCATGTTGAACGTTTAATAAACGAAGGTAGGATGATGGAGTCTGGGCTTGTACATGTTCGTGCAGCGAAAGCCGATGGCCGTTGGGAGAATGCCTATGTGGTCAGTCAGATCGAAGTACCCACTGATTTTATCGCAGCACTTGAAACCCAGCCGAGAGCTAACGCTTTTTTTAAAACACTCACCAAGTCAAATCGTTATGTCATTGCTAATGGTTTAATAAGTGCAAAGAAGCCCGAAACTCGACTAAAACGATTTGAAAAATTCATGAGCATGCTTGTTAATGAAGAAAAGCCTACGTAAGTCGCATTCACCAGATAGAACGAGCAAACCAAGCAGGACTAAAGACAGGCCAACAAACAATCAGCAGCCTAAAGTGGGCGCTACAGTGATCATTGAGGTTCAAATGCGTTTAAGGGATTTAAAAGGTTTCGGACCTAAGAGCGAAGAAATTTTAGCGAAAGTGGATATTAATACTGTTGAAGATTTTATGGCCATTGACCCTTTTGAGTTATATAAGCAGCTGAAACTAAATGTGAAAGGTACAGGATTAAATTCTATTTACGCAATTATAGGCGCGCGGGAAGGCATTCATTGGCAAGAAGTGGCAAAAACGCGTAAAGAGGAAATATTATATCAGCTTGATGATATGGGATTAGCGCCAAAGTAATACCATTTTGCTTCAGGTTTGAAGTTCAATTGTCACTCCGTTCTGTGACAATCAATCAAACAGAGCCAACACTTACGTAAGCTCTGTTTAATATGCTGATATGGATGTACAACAACACTGACGACGGCAAAGAAGCTACAACAGCGACGCTAAGTGTTCCGAAAACTCTGGGGTACGTAGGTAGCCATACGATTTATGCTCGTTTTTCGGATAATCATTGCAGACCAAATAATCCTTCACCCCAATATTAGTGCTATTTTGGGTATAGTCGTCCGCTAGATGAGTATCGATACACACATAGTCACCAGGATCAGAGAAATTTACCCAAGAACGTTTTACGCATGATGGGGTACGCAGTTGGTTGCGATGATTCAGCATGTTCCCCTGTACTGCAGCCATACCAAGTGGCGAGCCCATCGTGATCAAGTGGTCAATTTGATAGCCTGTTTTGCCCATATCACGCAGCACTTCGTAGGCAATAATAGTGCCCATAGAATGGGAGACCAAAATGACTTCGTCGTCTCGATGTTTCTTTAAGATATCTTCCAATCGATTGTTCACACTGAGACGAAAAGCTGGTTGGCTATAATATTTACCCAAATCTCTCAATAATTTCTTGGCAACACTTCGCGCAAGCTTTGAAAACACGCCGCTGTACTCTTCAACTCTGTCAACGACGCCTTCAATCCAACCGCTTGACAGGTTTCGTATCCGGTCGAAAAAACCCTTTTTGTAACGCTTGATACTGCCCGGCTTGGCTTCTATATATGGCTCACTGTTATCAATATCGTTCACGGGGCCGCTGGTATAATGAAGATCAGCGTAATACGCCATCTCAACTTTTGTATCCCCCAATGATGTCAACGATGTATTGGCTCTCAACCCCTCTTGAATCGCTTCAATCCAATTGTCTTTTAATGTCACAGGCGCAGGCTTATTTGAGCGTCCATGAATCAATACGATTACCTTTGCCATGTGTTTCACCTTCTCTTTATATTCTGCATACGCAGTGTGGAATATAAGAAAAGCGTAGATTGGCACAGCCATTCAAGGTGTCTATATATAGCTACAACAGACAATGAATTTTCTTCGATACACAACGCATGAATAGATGAAGAAACGTAAGAGCATGAAAAGAATTGAGACTCATCGAGAATAAATAAAAAATTCTCTGTCAATCGACCGAAACCGATTGAGCAGAGAAAAACTTACAGCAAGGAGTAAACGTTTATTGTCTGTAGGACATGTGCCTTACGCACACTTATCTTATTGCAAACCCCTTGCCAGTTTTTTATTTCATTGATTTTAAAGAAATTAAATAGAACGACATGATATTAGGTACTTCATAAGCTCGATTGTAGTGCAAAGCTTGCACCGCCCTGCTGCGCCCGCTTTTATTTTGGCGAATACCTCATTGTTCTAACTGAATATTCATTCTGAAATACGGAATATCACCTTTATAAAAACGCTGGCCTTCAGGCAACATGCCAAAGCGCTTATAAAGACTCATTGCCGATTCTCTGGCATCACACCAAAAATTTTCAACACCTTGGTCAGACAAAATGTTGCCATTAAGTATGGTTGAAAGCACAGCGCCCCCAACGCCTTGTCCTTGGTACTCAGGCAGCGTGGCAAATTTTCTCAGTCTAGCGCGATTGCCATCAATGAACACCGACGCGACACAAACAAGTTGCCCTTCAATGAACGCTCCTAGGTGCAATGCATCAACATCTCCGTTTAACTCGCAAAAAGAAGCGGGTTTCTCTGGCCACAAAACACGATGGCGAATATCAATCGTTTCTTGCCAAGTGATTTTTTTAATGTCGATATGCCTGTTCTCCAATTCAATGCACCGTCCAACCAACGCTAACATGATAGACATACAAAAAAAATCCCCGACGAATCGAGGACTTTCTAACAAAATAAGCGTCAATGAACGTCTAGTCGTCCACCAACTCTACAACACCGAGACCGCCGACAAAGTTGCCGCTCCCAATTTCATAGCTATCAAAATTTTCATCAATGTACGTGGTGCTACCATCCGAATTAGTAAGCAGTATGTTGTCGAGAATACTGCGATATTCTGCGCCAAAACCGTTGTCGTCAAACGTATACGTCAGAGAGTAATCTTCATTTAAGTGGTCGATTTCTCGTGATACGTCATACGTATTACCGAGTTCATCAGTTATTTTCAGGCTAAAGACAATCTTGCCGTTGCTTTCAACAAGATCAGCATCCATTTTCACTACAGAACCAATGACTTTCGGATCTTCGTATAGCCAGTCACGATCACCACTAAAATTATCACTCTCTTTCAAGATGTGTAATGAGCCAGTGATCGCCAAATAATCGAATTTAATGTAGCCCTTCCACTCGCTAGAAGAGGTATGGAATGCCAACTCCCAATCTTCGTTATACGCCGTAACCAAAGACAGCTTGTGATCGAAAGTGCGCTCACGTTCAATCAGTGGAATCTTTACATTTTTGCCAAACACATTGATGGCCTTACCTGTCGTGAAGCTGTAATTGTCGTGCTCAGCATCGACAACAGTTAAGCCTTCTCCGATTCGCGTAGACCAATTGAATGTCCTGTCGGCATTACTTTGCGCCAATGATAATGGCACACCTTCAAGATTTCGCCCCTCACCACCCAATGCGATTTGATAATCTGTGTTGAATTTCAAGGGTTGTTTAGCACCGCTTCCTGAACCGGTCGATGTGTCATAGATAAAGTGAACAACCTTACCAAGCCAGATCGGCATCACATCAACGTCATCTACATAACCACCAAACTCGTCACGTTCAGTCACGCTAAAATTGCTTGAAACGCTATCTATATCCATCCAATGATTGAATTCAATGGTACTTGCGTAAAGCTCTTCTTGAGGCTGAACGTAGTTAACCACTTCTGGCGTACCCACATTTACCCGTTCTTCTTCATCACGTAATAGTTGGAGGTCTCGAATTTCAAGAGAATCGTCATACACTGATGCTGTATTATTTAGCGTTAAGTATTCCGATTCCGGTCGCCCTTCAGACAATGCTTCAATATCGATTTGGCCTGTCACCATGGTGGATTTAGCATTATTTATGCCGGTAAAGTGGAGTGTGTTACCACTTAGCTTCCACGCTTCAATACTCAACCTAAGATCAGTCAGCGCATCACCAAACAAAATGGTTGCCGACTCTCCTGTGAGCGGCTGAACGCCCACTACATCATATTGACCATAAGCAGAGTGCGTCTGCTCTTCGACGTAAAACGCATTCCCCTTGGAGACATGAATAGGTGTTTTCCAATAGTAATAGTCAGGTACTTTTACCGAGAGAATTTCACCCGCAGCGTAAGGCAAAATACGCTGCATTTTTTCATATCTGCTAAAATCGCCTTCAGAGTCATCTTCATACGTTACATACATGCTGTAAACATAGCCATCATCACCAATAATCACACGGTTAGACCAACTCAATCTGTCTGGTCGATAACTTTTGATGGTACGTTTCTTGACCCCTCCTTCAAACTCTTCGCTCGCACGGGCGATACTGATATCATCATTTGCAGTTAAATTGTCACGGTAGATAACAGTACCGTTATCATCCAAAGAGTAGAAACCGTCACTCCAGTACAAGCCATCCGTTAACGTGACCGTGCTCAGTGATTTCGCTAATACATTAGGGATCATGTTCAACGTATCGGTGCGATACACCAAAGCATCATCTTGCGTCACAATGAAGCTATTCACTTCGTCAGCATCAGAAGTCATGGTGACTGCGTTACCACTCACAGCATCAATCTTGGTCAATTTTGCATTCGCAAAATACGAGTAATCTAGCGATTTGTATTCATAATCAGTGCCTTCATTGCTAGTCGTCACGGTGAATGCTTCGCTTAAAAAGTAAATGTTACCTTGGCTATCAAACTGAATCGGCTTGTATCGACCATCGTTGACTTCTTTCAGCCAAGTCCCCCAAGGGGCTTCTGCAAAGTGACCAGGTAGCAGACAGCTCACACCGTTGTCCGCAAGGGCAATTCTAAAAATGGCGCAGTTTTCTTCTAGAACCAGAGAATAATTGTCGATACGGTTCAACCAATCCAACGCAGCATAAATATACTTGCCATCGGGACTCTTCACTGTGAACGAGAAGTTAGCATCAAAATCGGCAGTGACCACAGGTACTAGCTCACCATCGTCTCCCAAAGCAAATAAGTTGGTATTACCTGAGCCTGTACTTAGAGACTTTTTCCCGGAAGGCGTATTGAAGTCACGAAATGCAATCGATGGTAAAACGTCCTGCTGATTACTAACGCTAGACAATCCTGCACGTAACTGACTTTGAGAAAGCGCTTTCTCTGTAGTTACTAGTGTGGATGCGTTGCTTAGATTAAAAGCAATTTTCGTGTAGTTTGACGCTTGGGTTCCACTATCGGAACCACCGCTTCCACCAGAGCCTCCGCCCGCAGATGAATCTCCGCCACCGCCACCTCCGCAAGCAGAAAGCTGCAATGATAGAATGACTGACAATGCTAATTTGTTATTAGAAAAAACCATGAATGTCCCTTTCTGAGCAATTTGACTTCACAATGCTTCTGCTAATAAATCTCGCCAAGACCAAATAACTACTCTGACGACTACGACGTATTATGCAACTGCACCCTTTGCTTCTGTTTTTCATGCATATGCATGATGCCAACACGTCAATAATCACACACTCAAGCAACGCGAGTTGTCGCAAGATTTGTAAAACCGATCACTTCAAAGATATCAATTTTGAGATAGTAAGATCCCAATATCGCCTGAGACCGAGCACAACATCATATGGGAGATGGTACAGAAAATGGGAACCAGCAAAATGAGCAGATCTAACTTCTGGTTTGGTTCCTCTCGCCGATATTAATCAAACGGTCAATAGAAAAATATTGAATAGTCTACGCAGTGCATAAAGATAAACAAAGGAACTTATTGAGACGAGAAATATTGAGGAATGTCGCATTAATTCATGGAGTTAGTCTATATATTTACTCCATTGAATATGCTGTCGGGCACACCCTACGACTGGACGATTTCGTCTTCGCCCGACAGCAGCTCTCTTGCGTAGTCACATGAATCAATCGATATTCTGTGTACCAATACTTCCCGCATCATACCCCCCAAACTTCTGAAAAGGTCGTAAGCCAAAAAGGGGCATGACGGCGTAGATATGATCGAAAATATCAGCCTGCACACCTTCATAAAATACCCAGTCAGTATTATTGGTAAACGCGTAGATTTGTAGCGGCAACCCTTCAGACGTTGGCGCAAGTTGACGCACCATAAACAACATATAAGGGTGAATATCTTTATGAGAACGAAGATAGGTGGTTAGGTAGGCTCGAAAAACACCAATGTTGGTCATTTTCCGAAGGTTGGCCACATGGGGAACATCGTCGAAACTGTCATTAAATTCCTTTATCTCGCGGGATTTTTCAAACAAAAACTCACGCAATATGCGTATCTCTTTTAGCGCTTCAATTTCATCGTCTGCCATAAAGCGAATCGAGTTAACATCAATATTCACCGATCGAATGATCCTACGACCGCCTGAATCCGACATGCCCTGCCAGTTAATAAATGCATTTTGTACCAGCGCATAAGCGGGCAACATCGTGACCGTGTTATCGAAGTTACGCACTTTTACCGTGGTGAGCGACACCTCTTCCACCGAGCCGTTTGCGCCATAATCGTTCATCTCAATCCAATCATTCAAACTCACCATGCGGTTAGCAGCAAGCTGGATCCCTGCGACAAACCCTAAAATGGTGTCTTTGAACACCAGCATCACCAGACCCGTCGCAACCCCTAAACCACTGAGAAAAATAATGGGAGATTCGTTGGCGAGGATCGAGACTGAAACAACAATGCCGACAAAGAAAGTGAAAAGCTTTATCAGTTGAACAAAGCTTTTCACTGGCATACGGCGTGTTACGCCCTTTTTCTCTGCGATGTCATGCAATGCATCGAGCAGTGAAAATATCATCCAGATGAACATCACTAACACGGTTACTCCGAGCAATCGGTCAGACAGTGTAGCGAGTAGCGCGTGATGCGTAAGAATGGGAGGAACCAACAGATCGAGAAGCAAGGTAGGCACAAGCAGCGCCATTTTTTCCAATACTTCGTGTTTGGTCAGGCTATTTCCCCACGATTTTTTGTTTTTGCTGATAGCAAAATTAACCGTGCGAACGATTACCCGATGAACGATTAGGTAGCTGATGAGCGATACGCCTATCGCGGCGAGGATAAAGATAACGGTAGGCTCTGTGCCATAGGGGTCGGAATCAAGCCCCATGGAAGTCAATTTGTCACTGACATAACTGCGAACCCCGTGATCTAACATGTGCACTCTCCCTGCTACTAATGACTGTCTGAGCGACATTAAGAGGCAGGATGAGCGTCTTATAGTTACTCGAGCTTAAGCCTAACAGGCGCATTTCAACTAGGGTGAGGCAGTTTTGATACAAGGATGCTTTCGTCAAGCTAATACAATTTGTTATCACTGATTTGAACTTCTAATCGGTTCCCTTTTCCTTTACTCGGGCCGCCAACCATTTCGTCATACGCACTCTCTTGACGCATGATTTGAGTATTAGCATTGATATTCTGGCACTGCTTTTGGATTTCTAACAAAGAGTGAGCACGAACCAAATTACCAATGTCGTCAGTCACCATGAACTCTTTATCTCCAATTACCACCGAAGCCTGATACAAACAGAGATCAAGTGAATGGATAACCAAGGTATCAATGTCCCTAACCTTTGCTAATGTGCTTAGTGTCTTTTTCATCGCTGCCCTCTATGTGTCATTTTATGTACTTACCACCGCTATTGGGGTTTACGCACACCAGCAGCATAAAGTTTAGTTTTCGCCAATATGCAGCGGCTTATCCAAACGAAAAACGGTGCCGTCAGGCACCGTTTTTCTTTGTTCATCACACACATTCATCGTGAGCCGCTTTCTGCAGATCTATTCAGCACTCAAATATACTCATCAATAATGATGCTATCTCGGCGCTCCGCATTATTTCGGCGATCATACCCTTGGAACTTCAAACGATTTTCTCTGCGTTCACGCGGACGCCGACGCTCAATCACATACAAGCCGTCAACCAACTGCGTGTCAATCGCATCGTACAAACCATCATAAGAATCAAGGTAATTTTTAACTTTCATCTTCCGCCCTCTTTCGCCCAAATGCTCTCAACCAATGATGCAACACCACACAACGCTGTTGGATGCACTCACATTCAATCGAGTTATTGGTATGCCTATTCACCGTCAATGCGCATTGTGGTTCATAGTGTTACACCGTAGGCAAGATGACTCCAGCAGGTTCATTCGAAGAATAAAGATGATTCTCGCTAGTGGAGCGTCACTCCAATATTGAGACGATAGCCTGCTGTTTAACATGTTTTCGCTGCCTTTACTGACCGATTCCCGCTGTTTTTATAGACAATCAACCACTTATAGCACCTGAGAAATTGAAGCAAAATCACATCTGACAAAAACCTGACATTGTTGCTGATATTCAAGCAAAAACCCTGTGATAGATTCCGCGCCGAAAATTAAGCACTTTGTCTTTTAGGGACTTTTGAATGAAACGATACGCAATGATTCCCCTGTTAACTCTGACTCTGGCAGCTTGTGGTGGCGGCAGCGAAGGTGGCGACAACACAACTACCTCACCAACTCTACCAGCATCTGTAGAAGGTAAAATCGAGCAGATTTCTGGAAATACCGTGACCGTTAACGGGCATCAGTATCAAGTTGAAAGCGTCCAATACCTTGGTACGGACATTGCTCCTGAAAAACTTGAAACCAACTTAATGGTCAATGCAAACACAACCTCTCGCGCTCAAACAGGTGCGCATATTGAACTAGAGCCAACGTTTACAGGGCGCATCGAAAAAATCGGTGAGCCTAAAGACACATTTACCATTAACGGCATTGAATTAAGCTTTGCTGCTCTTTCGCCACGCATCCACAATGGCGATTGGGTCATGGTGTCGTCACTTCCAACCGCAAACGCCGGTTACAAAGTGCTTTCTGTCATTAGTTTCGACTTTGATGACGAAGGCATGGTGGAAGCTGAAGGGCGTATTTCATCCATTGATTTCAACAACGGTACCTTCAAGATCGGGAAATCCCTCACTGTACTTTTTGATAAAAGCCTCGTTAACAACCCGAAAAAGCTACGCAACGGCACATGGGTCGAAGTCATTGGCACTTACAACGAATATGAAGCTGAGTTGACCGCTACCGAGATGAAGCTGAAAAATTACAACGACATAAATGGTCGTGGCGAAATTGAAGGCGTTATCACTTGGGTTGCTCGTGATAAGAGTAAGTTTGAACTTAACTATCGCGGAACGTTTGATATTCACCCATCAACTAAGTACGACGATGGCAACCTCTCATCTCTGCGCATTGGTGCGGAAGTCGAAGTCGACTACATCAGCAAAGGTGACACACTGATCGCCAAAGAAATTGAATTTGAAGATGGTGATGGTGATGGTGATGGTGATGGTGATTTCGATTGGGACGCCTTTGAGTTTGAAACCGAAGGCACTGTGTCGAACGTGAATACTGACAAAGAGACCTTCATGATAGAACTGAAAGGCGCAGAAAAAACCATTCATATTGATGCGCTAACACGCTTCGAAGATAACCTAACTTTAGAATCTCTTGATGGCGAGTTTCTAGAAGTAGAAGGCGTGATCATCAGTGGTGAATACGTTGCGCGAGAGATTGAAAGAGAAGACGACTAAGTCGAACCTCTGAATGACAACAAACACAAAAAAGGGGCTTTCGCCCCTTTTGTCATTTAGGTCGATGTAAAACGGCAATTCGAAGACTCAAAAAACTTCGATGGAACTTCAAAGTCTGTAAACTTATTGATACTAATAAGGAAAATCCCCCAGGAACGCCGATGTATGGTGACCTTTTGGGATAGCATTGAGTATTCAAAGTAAGTTAGGCAGAGTTAAGACATGGACTTGTTTATATTGATAGCCGTCGTTTTCGCCGTGGTCGCTATGATCACTGCAGTGAAAGCGTCAAAACGCACATACAAATTGGAGCAGGATCTCTCCGATTTACGCGCCGAACTTACAGCGCTTCGCGCCAGTTTCGTCAAAGCCTTTGGTGAAACAAAAAGCGCCGAAACTAAACCACTAAACGACATTCCTGAGCATAACACTCCATTGCATGAAGCCTCTGACAACGAAGAACACGCCATCAGCGCGAAACATAACGCGCAAATAACAGATGCTATCCGGGTAACTTCTCATTCAATAGAGCAAACCGCTGAGACCAATTCAGATCATCAATCTGAGCTAAGTTCAAATCAAGTAGCGGATGCACAAAGTACGGTGTCTCACGACGATTCCGCTCCCCTTCAACCTCTTGCTGAAAATGCCATACAGGCCGAGAATGCTCCCAAAGAACAGCATGACAAAGAACCCCTTTCCAATACCTTTGATCGCGGGATAAGAAAACTCGAAACGAGCTTTCGTGAGAACTGGTTAGTCTGGATGGGTGCGCTAGCAATGTTGATCGGGGGCGGATATCTAATACAAGTTATTGGCAGCCGTATCGAGTTTTCGCCTTTAATGCGCGTCGCTATCGCCTTCTCGCTGTCAGCCGTCACGATTATCGCTGGGGAGTTTTTCCACCGAAAAGAACAAAAAAACAGTGAACGCGCTGCGCGATCTTCCAGCTTTACCTATGTGCCCGCCGCAATTACTGGCACTGGGATAACGGGTATTTACTGCACGGTCATTTTCGCCTTTGTGTTCTACCAGCTACTTGCACCGAGCACCTCACTCTTTATTCTTGCTATCGCCGCTTTTGCCAGTTTGGCATTGTCGTTACGCCAAGGGCCGCTAATGGCAGTACTCGGCTTAGTGGGTGGCTATACCGCACCATTTTGGATTGGCGGTTCAGACCCAAATTACTTTCTACTGGCTGGATACATCACCTCGGTGACAACAGCAGGGACCGTGCTAATGCAGAGGGTTAAGCGGTCATGGCTAGCACCAAGTGTATCTGTGCCTCATACATTGTGGATGTTGTTACTCATTGAGTCGATTCCCCAGCAGCAAGTCTTCAGTTGGGTCGCTATTTTTCTCTCAATCACAGCATATCTGTTGTTTGCCGTCCCTCGCTTGGGTTGGTCACTAAACCTTCGATACCGTCATTGCCAAACCCCTCAGACCAATCACCCTGTTCTCATGTCACTTGCAATGGTTGTGCTCTTGCTTTGGTCAGTAGACAAAATGACACCGCTATCAGGAACCTCACTGATCTCTATCTATGTTTTCCTTGCGACCTTGTTATGGCTGCCGGCGCTACGACGTGGTGTGTCATTACGGATTTTCTATCCGTCGACCCTCGTCATTTCGTTCGCAACCCTCTTGCTGTCATTCGGACTACTGTTACTCGATCTATGGCTACCTAAACACCAGCTTTTACTTTGCCTTGGTGTAAGTATCATGCTTATTGCATTCCGCACACTGAGTCAGTTTGCCAATGGCGACCGTTCAATCTTTGCCCGTGTCATGCTAATCACACTAGCGCCCGCTCTCACCATACTGACACTGGGTTTTGTTAGGGGATTTATCGCACCGGAGCTCGAGTTCTGGTCAATTTTCACTGTGCTATTGGCGGGGCTATATGTGCAACTCGCTGTTCGCATTCCCGAGCTCAGTCAAAACATTTCCGCGTGCATTCACGGCATGGTGCTCAGCCTCTCTTTTGTTTGGCTCAACGACAGCATGCTGACGACGGCAATCTCCGCACAAGTGGCGCTGATGGCGTTACAGGCACAGTATCAACGCTTCCAACCCGCTTATTGGGCGATCAAGGTCGCGATGGGGGTGTTGGTCGTCCGATTAACACTTCTCCCGTTCGTCCCAGATTGGCAACCCACTGCAGATAGCAGTTGGACATGGACAATCATCAGTTACTTGCCCTCATTGGTTTTGCTAGCCTATGCCCGTTTCGTGTTGCGCAGAGTAAACACAGACATTTCCAACTGGTTTGAGGGCGCATTCCTACACGTTTTCCTTATCGCCCTATTTACCCAAACCAACTACTGGTTAACAGGCCAATATGGAATAACCACACACATGGATTTCACTTCCACCATTGTCTACGCCAATCAAGCGCTCGTTATGGCATTGGTATATGCCTATCGCAGTCGATTTGCCGACAAACTCTCTTTCATTTATCGCGGGTACAGTATCCTGTTGCTCATCGCGTTCGCGGCGTTTATCGCACAACTTAACACGATGTTTTCTCCGCTTTTTGTGAACACGGTTTCCGCAACCGCATTACCCGTATTCAACATGATGGCATTGGGTTGGTTGCTTCCTGGCTCGATATTATTGGGGCAGTATTACTATCGCCTTCCATGCCATGACATTCCACCACGCACCTTTGCTTTCAGTGGTATCACACTCTTCGGAGTATGGTTAATCATGTCCATACGCCAATTCTGGCAAACGTCCTCCATGACTATTTTCAACACCACCAGCATGGCAGAAATGTTTACCTATTCCATCACCGGACTCATAGTTGGCGCGGTGCTGACATGGATTGGCGTCACACGCGCTGCGCTACAGGTTCAACGAATAGGATTAATGGTTTTGGGTGGCGTTACCTTAAAAGTGTTCTTGCTGGATATCAGCTTTTTGGAAGGTTTTTGGCGAGCCATCAGCTTCCTTGGCCTAGGTGCCGCATTGATTGCGTTAGGGTGGTTGTTCCAAACGTTGAATAAATCGGTGGCTGAAAAACCCAAGCAGTCATAAAAATCGAGGGGCGCTTGACGCCCCTCAGCACTGAGGCTCTAACCCCCAGACGGATACAGCGCTTTGGGCAGTTCGAAGTGGGCACCATCAAAAAATGGCTTTTTGTTGGCCCTTCGACAACGCGCTGCATAATCTGCCATCATATCCTCCGGCGAATCTTCACTGTCCGTTAACATCGACCACGAACCGCCCCAGCGAATCTCGACGCCTTTCTCATGCGCTGCGATGCGAACTGCTTCCGCAATGTTATATATGGGGTCCCACTCCCAGCGCAATTTGCCGTTGATATACGGCACGAGATCTACAGCATGGCCAGTAAGGTGACGAGAGTTCAATGTTTTACTGGCTCCGCGTGCAACCAGCGCTTGTTGTTCAGCAAATGTCCGCATTCCATCATGCACAGAGAAATCTTGCACCGTGATTTGAATGGCTCGCTCAACAACCCCAACTAAATCAGGATGCACGCCTTTGAGTTCTTGAAGAGAACGTTTTCCGAGTACAAATCCACTCATCATATTTTCTCCACATTTCACCTTGTTTGTGCCACCTGACGATATGGCACAAACACATGAATGTATTGTTGTTAAAACTAATGAACCTAGCCTTTACCAACACACAGCCGTAACTTCAACTTCTTACAAAACTTTAAATTTATTCTTCCAAAATATGATGACGATATTTCTTATCATCAACCTGTACTCGGCCTGTTTTGATGGAACTAAAAATGTGTTCAAACACGGCGCCAGGATTATCGTTATCATCTTCTAGAAAATAGGAATGACCTTTGGGCCAATCGTACTTGGTATTAATGTCATCGCAGTCAATAGCATAAACATTTGATAAAGTCTTACTCATATCTTCAGGACCAGAATGGCCAAGACGCCTTGAAGCCACTTTATTCTTCAAGTTCGACACTTTACTCGACCGTAATGCAAGATCATCAGACGCATAATAAACGGATACATTTCGTGAAGCTTGGCAAATCAAACGCCCTTTTTGTCCCGGCTCTAAAGACTCATTAACGACATCCGCCGCCACCAAAAACGTGTTTCTAAACAGCAGCGGAATACCACTTGCCAAATCATAGTGCTCCCAAGCAGAAAGCGTTTCTCTGAATACGCGATTACCCATGGAATGCGCGAGCACGTTGATACGCTTGATACAGGGATCCGACTCTGGAACCGAATCTCTCCATTTCATGAAAAACTGCAATGCTCGAGCAAATGAAACTCCGCTCATGTCTGCGGATTTTTGGTCATCCCAGTAATCTTTGACTATGCCGGGGTCATTGTCACAAGGCCAAATTAAAGGGACCACTTTTACCAAGCCACGTTCTTTTCTATCAAACAACGCTTGCAGTTGGAGCGCCCGCGGGAAAATATTCGGCTCCGGCATGTTAGAAAAACCATGAATATAGAAAAGTATCTGTTGAGCACTGTCATCACTTAATTTTGATAGTAAAGCCTGAGAGCCGATCTCTTTATATTGATCTTCCCCACGTCTTTCACAGCAAAATACTGAATTGGAAGGCGCATTGTTTTTAAGATCAAACTTAAAATTCTTCTTGAACTTTTTGCTTACCGCACCTTGCGGTTGTCGATTAGTGATAAATAACATAAATTAAGAACTCCTCTACAGAGAGAAAAAGACGAAAACACCAAGAAATCAAAGCGGAAGATTGTGAAATAAATTTTTCACCAGTTAGCTCGAGAGTTAAAATATAGGAAAAACATAAAGCTCAAGATGTCTTAATTCTTGTTCTATGTATAAACCTCAACTAGAAAGTTCGATATATATGAAGGAAAGGCGTCATACAAAGAGACGTCACTACATCGCTAACTGGAGCGCCCGACAGGCGTTGTGTCGCCCAAAGAAATCCCCATGAAACCTAAAGATGCAGGATTAAGGTTGCATGAGAAGAGGCTTTTTTGTTTAAAACATCATCGACTCATATTACTCTGTTTCAAAGACATATAGCCGCGATGTTCTCATGGCGCGGCATGCCATTGAAAACAGATTAGGTAAGGAGACAAGATCAGTGAAGGTGATGCAATTTTTTAAGCAGTTGAACAATAACCTGATTGGCAAGCTTCACCGAACCAGCGAATTTCAACAAAGAATGTGGATTGTGAACGTGCGAGAAAACACGCTCAACAACGACACCTTTGTGATCAGCGAAGATAGTTTCTCAGAGCCTATGCAATGGATGAAACGCCAGAACTACGATGACTACATGATTGATGAACTCGACCAACTCAAGCTTTCTCAATCTGTTCATTTCAAAGTGGGCACAGCCGAGCATTGCTTATTCAGAGTGAAGTAGCCCTCCCTACTCTCACAAAGCAACGGAACAGGTCAGTCACACATCGATCAGACACTTTAGACAGAAAGAAGATGAAATATATCGGCTTTTCTACTATCATCCTGCCGCCTGAGCGCAAGCGTTTGCTTCTTTCTTACAATCCTTGCTGACAGGCGCCAATCCGATATTTTTTCTATGGAGGGACGCCTTAAATGACCACACTAACTATTACTCGCCCAGACGACTGGCACGTTCATCTTCGTGATGGTGAAGTCCTTACCCATACTGTTCAAGACATCAGCCGTTACAACGGTCGCGCACTTATCATGCCAAACACGGTTCCACCCGTGACCAACACCGAAATGGCCATTGCCTACCGTGAGCGCATCATGGCAGAGAAACCATCTGCACAATTCGAACCGTTGATGGCGCTATACCTCACCGACAACACCACACCAGAAGAAATCAAAAAAGCCAAACAATCTGGTGCCGTTGTTGCAGCTAAGCTCTACCCTGCTGGCGCAACCACCAACTCTGATTCGGGTGTAACGTCTGCACGCAATATCTATCCAGTCCTTGAAGCCATGCAGGAAGTGGGCATGTTGCTACTGGTTCACGGTGAAGTCACTTCCCATGATGTTGATATCTTCGACCGTGAGAAAGAATTCCTAGATACCGTGTTAGCGCCAATCGTTAACGATTTTCCAGAGCTGAAAATTGTTCTTGAGCACATCACAACCGCTGACGCAGCCACCTTTGTGAAAAATGCCAACGAGAACGTAGCAGCCACCATTACTGCTCACCACCTCATGTACAACCGCAACCACATGCTGGTTGGTGGCATTAAGCCACACTTCTACTGCCTGCCAATTTTGAAGCGCAACACGCATCAAAAAGCGTTGGTTGAAGCAGCAACAAGCGGCAGCAAAAAATTCTTCCTAGGCACTGATTCGGCTCCGCATGCCAAAGGCGCAAAAGAATCAGCTTGTGGTTGTGCGGGTTCATACACGGCACACGCCGCGCTTGAGCTTTACGCAGAAGTGTTCGAGCAAGAAGGCAAACTGGAAAACCTCGAAGCGTTCGCAAGTTTCAATGGCCCAGATTTCTACGGCATGCCACGCAACAGCGATACCGTTACCCTCACCAAAGAAGAGTGGGCAGTACCAGCAACCATGCCATTTGGTTCTGATGTTGTTGTGCCAATTCGCGCCGGTGAAAACATCACCTGGACAGTAAAGTGACTCGCTAGAAAGTAAAATAGCCTAACCATACTGGCTATTCGTTAGAAAAAAATGAGATTAAAAAAAGGCTCTGTCGACGTACGACGGAGCCTTTTTCATTCCTATCAGTTCAATTTACGTTTACCGCGTTTTTTGCACTTTTGCACTTTTGCACTTTTGCACTTGAGGATAACAACGCTAGGCGAACCAGCATTCGCTCTATTTTTGCCTAAATTGCTCAACCAATTTTGTTTGTTGTTCAAGCTGCCTGTATAAGCTATCAACTTCTTGCACCGACTCAATGGCAATATTAATGGTATTTTGCGATAACTCAGCCACCGCTTGAACATTGCCGTTCATTTCATTTGATACCACAGCCATTTCTTGAACTGCCGTAGCAATTTGATGATTTTTGTCGTTGATTTCGTTAACCAACGACATTGATGCGTTGAGAATATCAACGGTCTCCGTCGCCGTTTCTAAACAGACACCGGATAACGAATTCCCTTCGTTCATGGCATCAACCGCTTGAGATGTACGGCTTTGAATCTCGGTAATCACCTCTTGAATTTCAGAAGTGGATTCTTGCGTACGTTGTGCAAGTGCTCTCACTTCGTCTGCCACAACAGCAAATCCTCGTCCTTGATCCCCTGCTCTAGCTGCTTCAATAGCCGCGTTTAATGCCAAAAGATTGGTCTGTTCAGCGATCCCTTGAATCACGTCCAACACTGCCCCGATACGTTCACTATGTGATTCTAGCTCTTCAATCACAGTAGATGCGTTGTCCAATTGCGACGACAGATTACGTATCGCGTTCACGGTTTTATCAACACTAGCCATCCCAGTTTGCGTAGATTTAGACGCCTTCGTGGCGGTATCAGAAGCACTTTGCGTGTTGTTAGCCATATCATTGGCTGTTGCAGACATTTGTTCAACAGCCGCCGCAATTTGATCGGTTTGAGCAGATTGCTCATCAAGGTTTTCCTTAGTTCGGGTACCGTTTTTTTTCGCAACCTCCGCCGCATGAAGTACCTTACCGCTGTCATCAGTGATCCGACCTACTACCGCATTGATCTCTGCTGCTCGCATTTTTAAAGCCAATTCAATTTCGGAAATATCATCAATTTTCCCATTGTACAAAAACTCCATCAAAGGATTGTCAAAGACTTCCTTAGCTTGCAACGTCACTGATTCGAGGCGACGTGTAAACGCAAACGCAACCACTGACGACAAAATAAGCTGTGACGCTAGCGCGGGAAGTGTCCCAACAAATAAGGCAATGGGTACAGAAAGAAGCACGGAAAGAAGCAGAAACGTCAGGCTTAACCGTTGCCACAAACGTGAACGGGGCAGCTTAAGAGCGAGAGGAGCGTGCCCCGCATTAAGTTGCTTGTAGAGTTTTTCTGCACGATCAACACAGACGCGATCAGGGACGGTACGAACTGACTGATATTCATTGGTCTTGCCGTCAGATAAAATCGGAGAAGCAAATGCATTAACCCAGTAATGGTCACCGTTGCGGCAGCGGTTTTTCACCAACCCCATCCACGATTTGCCCTCTTTAATGTAAGCCCAGAGGTTTTCAAATGCCGCTGCCGGCATATCAGGATGCCTTACAATATTGTGCGGATTTCCCACCAACTCCTCATTGGAGTAGCCCGCAATATCGCAAAAGTCTTTATTGGCGTATTTAATAATGCCTTTTGTGTCTGTAATTGACAGCAAAATGGACTTTTCAGGAAATAACGCTTCCTTATTGGTAACGGGGCTGTTTAACCGCATGACTGACCCTTTATGAGCTAGAAATCAATTAATAACCCTAATGATAGTACATGTTCTCACTATTGATATTTTTGTAAAAAATATCAATAAAAACCCAAAACACAAAAAACCACGTCCGAAAACGTGGTTTTTTGTTATCACCGAACGACCAGCTTTATCAGCGCGGTCGAACGCGAAACTACAACACTCTTAGACTTTTCACGCGCAAGGTGCTTGTTTCGCCCGTTTCAAAGTTAAGTTTTGGCGAGAGGTAAATGTCTTTTACATTGCTGAGATTGAGTGCGATTTTCTTCGTGCTTTCAGGTGCCCAGCTTGGTTGTSCAAAATCGCTGGTATCCAGTTTAACGGTTATCCACTCATCAGACGCAGGGATCACAGTTTGGTAGTGCGCGTAGGAACCATCACCGCTTGAACCGAAATCAGACTGGTTAAACTTAACCGAAACGTCTGCACCAGAACGGTAAGTGATCTCAACAAAAGACACGCCAGTTAGCGCAGTATCCGTCGCGCAAACCAGCTCGACAAACGGCCAGTTCTTACCTTCCTGCTTTTTGTATAAGGTGAACTCAACATTGATTTCATCATTTTGAACCAATGGGCTGTTCGCTTTAAAGCTAGAACCAAAGTTATCTGTCGCTGCTTTCCAATTCGCCGTATGCAGTAAGTTAACGCCCTTAATGTCGTCAGCCGCTTGAGCGATAGGCATCGCTAAACTGCCGAAAATAAGCGCACCAAATAGAAAGAGTTTACGAGAAGTCAGTGTCATTTTGTCAGAAACCTTATGTGAAGAGTGGTTTCTCCAGTATCGGATTACCGAAATAAGTTGTCTTTAAACAATCAGTTGAACTACGACACAGGTCATTTGGCGGAGGTTTTGGTGAGTGGATTTGCGAGTGGCAACAAGTGTCATACGAACTTTTCGATTGAGTACGTTTCAAGCCCCTCAACGTCGCCATACAACCTTGTTTCAGTCTCCAACTGCATACCCAGCTTTTTAATAATAACTAGCGACGGAATGTTTTCTCTTAGCGCGACACCATAAATCTTTGAGAGATCGCGGCTTTTAAACGTTTCGGTTAAAACAGCCTTCGCCGACTCAAGAACAAAACCACTACCTTGATACTCAGGGAGCAGCGCATAGCGAATGTCACTATGTATTGGGTTTTCACAGTGCTCTACACCAACGTAACCCATTTTGACCGCTGGGTTGGACTTCAAACAAATCACGTACGACCCGAAGCCATGCTCCCAATGCTTTATGCGGTTTTGGACATGAAGCCTGATTTCATCATGCGTGTATGCCGCCCCTTTTGGAAGGTACTTAGTGAGATCGTCACAGCTCAATATTTGTGAATAGATATCAATGTCGTCTTCACAGATAGGCTTAAGGATTAGGTTTTTTGTTGTGATCATGGATTGCTCCATTCGATTGAAGTTAGCATGGCGGTCATTTAGTAGCCAAAACAGGTTAATTGTGGTTCGGGCGTTAGAACGGCACGTCGTCACCTTGTTTAACCAGCAGTTTGAGTTCGCCGGTTTCATGGTGCGGCAAGGTGCGGTGTTGATTAGGTGGTAGGTCGTTAAACACCGTGGCGAGTATTTGCAATATGTCGCCATGTGCCACCAGCAGGATCACTTCACCGTGATATTTCACTTCGAGCGCATTGATCAAGTTCAGTGTGCGTGCTCTAACTTGTGCGGTGCTTTCTACGCCGTTTTCATTGTTGTCCGCCGTGAGTGCATCTTTCGCCCACACTTGTTCATAGGCAGCGGAGGTCTTCCCCTCCCATTCACCAAAGTAGCGCTCACGTAACCGAATGTCATATTTCGGTTCAGACATGTTTAGCGCATCAGCAACAATGGCGGCAGTTTCCTTAGTGCGCTTGAAATCCGATGCGAATATATGAGTGATGGGCGCACCTTGGTATTGCGCTGCGGCGGTTTTGGCTTGCTGCTCACCCAATGGCGACAGCCCATATTGCTCACAACCAATGGCGGGGTCACTCACCACAATGTCTGCCACATTCGCTTGGCTTTGTCCGTGTCGCATTACCAAATAGGTATTGTTGAATACCGTCATCACGATTCCTTTTTTATTGTGCTCATGCTGCCCTTTGCAAAAGGCAGCACAAGGCTAAATCAGTCGAGCCAACTTATCTATCGCTATTGCTGAGACTCCCAGCGCACCAATTCTTCATCTGACTGAAACCAGAGTTTCACATTCGCTTGCTAACAATACGCACCAGCAACACCGAAATGACCATTTGCTCATTATTGCAGGATTCCCTCACCTAAATGAGCATTTGACCATAAATATGCTCATTAATGAGCGATTGGTCAATAATTGATCTTTTTTATATTCAAATGCTCAAAAAATGTTGGCGTAATGTTAAATCTATCACTACGGTGATTGAAGTGGCGTTGAGTGAAATAGGGAGAAACACGTCGTATGACTCTAGATTCAAAACTCAAATCTAAAACCGAGATTCGCCGTGAACTCATCATCGAAATGACCCAAGCCAAGGGAAATGTGTCGGTGGAAATGCTCACCGAATTTCTGGGTGTGTCTGCGCAAACAGTGCGTCGAGACATTAACCAGCTTTGCGGTGATAACCTCCTTCGCCGACGCCATGGCGGTGTAGAAAGTTTTGAGCGTCAACTCAATGACCCTTATCAACAGCGAGCGGTGACCAACTCTGAAGCGAAACATGCTATTGCGCGGGCCGTTGCTGATCTTATCCCTGACGGTTCCACGGTATTTATTTCGATTGGTTCTACACCTGCGATTGTGGCTGAAGCGCTCTCCAAAAAGACCGAACTCACGGTGATGACCAACAACCTGAATGCCGCTATGACACTAAGCAACGAACCGTCTAACCGCATCATTATTCCCGGCGGCGAAGTGCGAATGCCTGACCGCGATATTTTAGGTGATGGCGTGTTGGAGTTCTTCAATAGCTACCGGGCAGAGTTTGGCATTTTTGGGGTAGCTGGCGTTTCGGAAGATGGCGGCATGCTGGATTTTCACGCGTCTGAAGTGCGCGTTCGCGAAGCCATTCGCACCCATTGCAAAACCTCAGTGTTGGTGATGGACAGCACCAAACTCACACGCACCGCCCCCGCCGTGGGTGGCAGTATTTTCGATGTTGACCAGATCATCATGGATCAGCATCCCGGTGATGATTTCTCTGCGCTCAGCGAGCGTGTTGGAGATCGTCTGAAGTTAGTTGGAGGCGAGATTTAATGAACGCAGCGCCATTTGTGATTTTCGACAATATTGGTAAGCGCTGGAACGGCCAGTTGGGCGTCGAAAACATTTCGATGGAAATCCCTGAAGGGTCATTTGTAGCATTACTCGGGCCGTCAGGTTGCGGAAAATCAACCACCTTGCGCTTACTGGCAGGGCTTGAAATTCCCGATGAAGGTGAGATTCATATTGATGGTCTTGATGTGACAGAGCTAGCGCCGTCAGCAAGAAACCTGTCAATGGTGTTTCAATCTTATGCGCTGTTCCCTCACCTCTCGGTGGCAGAGAACGTGATGTTCGGCATGAAGGTACGCAAAGTCCCGACGCAAGAGCGTTTAGAGAAGCTAAAAGACGCTCTCGAAATCACGGGCTTGCTGGGCTACGAAGACAGAAAGCCCGGTGAACTCTCTGGGGGTCAACGTCAGCGCGTGGCATTGGCGCGTGCCATCGTGGCGCGTCAGCCTCTGTGTTTGATGGATGAACCCCTTTCGAATCTTGATGCCAAGCTGCGCCATTCGGTGCGTAAAGACATCAAGAAACTGCAACGCGACCTCGGCATGACAGTGGTGTATGTCACCCACGATCAAACAGAAGCCATGAGCATGGCAGACATCATCATTTTGATGAAAGACGGTCATATCATGCAAACCGGTTCGCCGCGAGAACTCTATAACCAACCACAAAACACCTTCGCTGCAGAATTTATCGGTGCCCCACCTATGGCGCTGATCAAAGGCGGCGTGATTTCTGGCAGTGACCATGCCACCAAGGTTGGCCTGAGAACAGAAAACGTGCGTGTCGTAGAAGCTGGCCAAGGCCGCTTAACCTGCAAAGTGGCAGAAAGTGAATACCTTGGCGAAGAAACCCACGTGCTGTTGGAACACCCAGATGCGAAAGGTCTGGTGGTGAAAATGCAAGGTTACACGTCATTAACCGAAGGCAGCGTCGTCGACATTACATTTGACGATTCCGTACTGCACTACTTTGATGACAAAGGTAACCGAATGTCTTAGCAAAGCATGCTGAGCCGCTGTTCCCGCTTCGCTGTTCACCAAGAGTCGATCGCGATTTGGGAATCTAACTTGAGATTAATGTTCAACAAAATCAATGGTGAAACTATGAAGTTCTCTACGTTATTCAGTTGTGCCTTTGCGGGTACTTTTGCTTTAGCCACACACTCTGCCGCAGCGGTCACCGAGCTCAATATGTACTACCCCATTGCGGTAGGCGGCTCGCTCACTAAAGTGGTCGATCAGTTAGTGGATGACTTTGAAGCTCAAAACCCTGACATCAAAGTGAATGCGATTTACTCGGGTAACTATGATGACACCCGCGTTCGTGCGCTATCTGCACTTAACTCTGGCGAACCTGCACAATTGGCAGTGATGTTCTCCATTGATGTGTATGACTTGATTGACCAAGAAATCATTTCACCGTTTGATGAGGTGATTGACGGCGACGCTGACAAAGCATGGCTGGAAGGCTTCTACCCTGCTTTGATGGAAAACGGTCAAGCCGAAGGCCAAACGTGGGGCATTCCGTTCCAACGTTCTACCATTGTTGCCTACTACAACAAAGACATGTTTAGAGCCGCAGGTCTTGACCCAGAAAAGCCGCCAACAACATGGGCTGAATTGGTCGAGATGGGCAAAAAACTCACCAACGATGATACCTACGGCATCATGATCCCATCCACAGGCTACCCATACTGGATGTTCCAAGCCTTGGCGATTCAGAACGGCAAAAAGCTGATGTCTGATGATGGCTTGACCACGTATTTTGATGACAAAGACGTCGTTGATACGCTGAAATTCTGGCAGTCCCTATCTCAAGAGCACGGCGTGATGCCAACTGGCACCGTAGAATGGGGCACGTTACGTCAGGCATTCCTTGAAGGCAATACCGCAATGATGTGGCACTCAACAGGCAACCTGACCGCAGTGAAGAATGCTGCGAAGTTTGATTTTGGTGTCGCGATGTTGCCAGGTAATGTGCGTCTTGGCTCACCAACGGGCGGCGGTAACTTCTACATTTTCAAAGACACGTCTGACGAAGAAAAAGCCGCGTCACTCAAACTCATCAAATACATGACAGCCCCAGAGCAAGCGGCGAAATGGTCTATTGCGACAGGTTACATGGGCGTGTCTAAAGACGCGTATGAAACAGAAGCACTGCAAAACTACACCGTTGAATTCCCACCAGCATTAGTGGCTCGTAACCAATTGGAACATGCTGTCGCTGAGTTTTCGACGTATGAAACAGCACGTGTTCGTGAAGGCTTGAACAATGCCATTCAGTCCGCACTGACCGGAACCAAAACACCGGAAGATGCATTGGGCGAAGCGCAAAATTCAGCGGTACGTTTACTGCGTAACTATCAATAGTTGTTAGTCAATAGTTGTTAGTTAACACGCAGTAATCAAAAGCAGTAAGCCTTCATTCAACACAAGCAATATGTACTCCCCCCACCGCATGAGTGGTGGGGGTTCGTTTCCCATACCGAGCAGTATTATGAATCATTACGCGGAAATGGAACGTCGTCGGCAACACCTATACGGGTGGTTTCTCCTCACGCCTGCGGCGATTCTATTAACACTGTTTGCGTTTTATCCCTCGTTGGCGACCTTCTGGGAAAGTTTGTTTTCTAAAGGTACACGACGCAGACCCACGGAGTTCGTCGGCTTAGAGAACTATACGGATCTGTTTAACGATCCTACGTTCTGGATTGTGGTGAAGAACAATCTATTTTACGCCGCCATGACGATTCCAATCTCCATCGCCATTGCGCTGATCATGGCGCTGTGGGCCAACTCGAAGATCTCTGGCAAAGGCTTTGTGCGAACGGCGTATTTCACGCCAACCGTCTTGCCTATGATTGCCGCCGCTAACCTATGGCTGTTTTTCTACACGCCCGATCTTGGGGTACTCGATCAAATTGGTGCGCTGTTTGGCTTTGAATCGGTCAACTGGCTAGGACGCCCTGAAACTGCCTTGTGGGCGGTGATCATTGTGACCATCTGGAAAGAAGCTGGTTTCTTCATGATTTTCTATCTGGCGGCGTTGCAGACCATACCGGCGGACTATAAAGAAGCCGCCGATATTGAAGGCACTGGCCGTTGGACATATACGCGCCGCATCGTGCTGCCACTGCTGATGCCAACCACTTTGTTCATTACCGTGAATGCGATGATCAACTCAGTTAAATTGATTGACCACTTATTCATACTGACCAAAGGCGGGCCGTCGGACGCATCCAAACTCATTCTTTACTACATCTGGGAAATGGCGTTCGCCTTCTTTGATGCGCCACATGCCGCCGCCATGACAGTGTTAGTGCTGTTAGTGCTGGGTATCGCTGCCGCCGTCCAGTTCATGTACCTAGATAAAAGGACGCATTACCAATGAAACCTGTATTTTCAATCAAGAGTATTGAGAAATACCTTGATTCGTTTGGTGCAACGCTACTTGCGGTTATCTGGATTTCGCCTTTGTTCTTCGCGTTTTGGGCTGCTTTTCACACCACATCTGATGCGGTGAACTTTAATCTACTGTCTGCATGGACATTAGATAACTTCAGGGTGGCATGGGATGGTGCGCCTTGGATTAAATACTTCATCAACACCTTCTTTTTGGTCACCATTGTGTTGATTGGGCAGTTTGTGATTACCACGCTAGCAGGATTTGCGTTTGCGCAGGTCTCGTTTCCCGGCAAAGATTTTGTGTTCATTCTGGTGTTACTTCAGTTGTTCATTTTGCCGGAAGTGTTGATTGTCGAAAACTACGCCGTCACATCCAAGCTCGGTTTGTTCGACACCATACTGGGTGTGGGCATGCCTTATATGGCGAGCGCATTCGGGATATTCCTGATGCGACAATCCTTCAAATCTGTGCCGTATGAATTGCATGAAGCCGCCAGTGTAGAGGGTTGCTCACTGTTCGGGATTTTGATGAAGGTGTATGTGCCATTAGCAAAACCGACATATTTGGCTTACGCACTGGTCTCTGTCTCCACGCACTGGAATAACTTCCTCTGGCCGTTGATCGTCACCAATTCAGACGACACTCGCCCATTAACTGTGGGTTTGTCGATTTTCGGCGCTCCAGAGAATGGCGTTGATATTTCGGTCATATCGGCTGCGACCATGATGTCCGTTGCACCATTGCTCATCGCGTTTTTGATTTTCCAACGTCAATTTGTGCAAGCATTCTTGCGTGCAGGCATTAAATAGGCGAACAGAGAAATAGGAGCAAGCCAAGGTGACTCGAATTATTCAGATCACAGACATTCACCTGACCGTACCGCCGCACAAGGTGTCCGGTCAGTTGAATACTCACGCGCTGTTCGAGAAAGCTATCGACAAAATTGAGCAAGATTTGCCGCTTTTCGGTGATATTGACGCCATTATCGCGACAGGAGACATCACGGATCATGGCGACGTAGAAAGCTATGAGTTGTTTAAAACTCAGATTTCTCGTTTAAATATCCCTTATTTGGTGATCCCCGGAAATCACGATTCCCGAGAGGCCATGTTAACGAGTTTTCCTGAACTGTCGGCAAGTTCAACGAACGGTGAAATCAATTGGGTAAGAAGTTTTTCTGCATTTGATGTGATTGGATTAGATACCGTCATCCCACATCAAGGTGCAGGAGCCTTGTCTCCCTCAACACTGCAATTTCTCGCGCAGGCGTTAGCGGAGAACCCCGACAAACCCGCGTTGATCGCGATGCATCATCCCCCGTTTGAATCAGGTATTTGCTTCATGGATAACATTGGCTTGAACGGCGCGGATGAAATGGAAACGCTGTTGAAGCTAACAACACGAGAAGTACGTGTGATATGTGGACATTTGCATAACAGTATTGTCTGTAGCATGGGTAATGCAACGGTGTTGTCATCCCCCGCTGTCGCCAGTAGTTTCATGACCGATCATCGTCCTAACGCACCGGTCGGTTTTACTCAAAAACCTGGTGGCTACATGCTCCACGAATGGAATAACGGCTTTCGCAGCAGCTATCTTTCGCTGTCACCGAATGGGGATTTGTATCCGTTTTGAGGTTATATAATTCGTTTAATGACTGCGGACACAGGCTTTCCTGATTCTGCCTGAATGCTCACTCATCCAGAATCACGTAACATGACAATATAAATATCAAATACGGAACATCTGACACTCACATTAATTGGTATATTTTCACATTAATATAAAAGAAAAATCTCATTTCATGGAGTAGTAGATGAGAAGTAGCATTATAAATATAACTTTCGTCGTCAGTTTCTCTTTCGGTTTAATTAGTTGTGGCGGTGGAGGCGGGAGCGACGTATCTGATTCTAGTCAAAATCAGAGTTCCATCACCCCAACTCAAACCAGTCTTTCATTTACACCTCAAAGACACACATATATCAATGAAAACTCCCCGTTGAATGTAAACTTGGACAACAGTGTCAATACATTATACTGGGCTGCAACAACTGACTCACGAAACTCTCGCATCAATCAAATTTCATTCAATCCATTCGAAGATGAACCTTATATTTCATTTAACATTAAACCATATGAAGACCTAAGCGATGGTGTATACAACGAAAAAGTAGCCTTCGAAATTTGCTACGATCAAAATTGCAATAATAAAGTCAATGGATCTGATTTTGTTATAGATATTTCCTATTCGGTCATTAGCCCAACATTTATCGATGGGAACGTAAAAAATATCACGTTCGATGTCAACGAAGACAATCCTTTCGGTGTTGAAGAAAAAATCGAGATCCCTCTGTCGAATTTTCACAAAGATGAATATGTTTTTATTGAAACTGAGTTAGAGAGCAGTAACAATTCTAGCCTATCGTGTCGTATTGATGATAACAAAGAGAATGTCGTTTGTAGTTACTATGGATCAACGAGCAACTTAACTGCCGATCAAAAAACCAAAAACACCACATTAGAAATTAACCTGTGTGGATTTACTGATTACCAATGCCAACTACCAGAAGACACAATCACAATTAATGTTGGGTATGTTTTCTCTAGTGATCTCATCGCCACATACTCGGAAACACATACATTTCCGCAACGTTACTTTAATTATGGCGCCATCTATTCACCTCACTATGATGCGATATTTGGCACCAATGAAAGTGGATTTAGCTTTTACTACGGAAACATAGATTCAGGGCAATACATTGACTTCACACGTTTTCTTAGCCGAGCAATGTCAAATTTTGGTTTGGGTATTTCTTCTATCGCGGGCTTCGCGTTAGACCCTACAAGCGAAGAGAGAATTTTGGTCATCATTGAGCGCGGGGTTTTCGTCGTTAAGCCTGATCTAGAAAACCCAGAAAGCAGTACATTTCAACTAATTGAACTTAAAAGTGATTCGTTAAGCCGGGGGAGCAATATCACCTCGTTTGCTACGTCAGGTTCTATGTTATATGTTTCAACCGGAAGTCGTTATCATAGTCATAACGAAATACATTCAATTAACTTGGCAGAAAGTGAAGACAAAACCTTCTTTGGTCTTGATAGTTATCACACCATTGCAGCGGTACAAGGTAAAGTAATTGCCAAAAACACCACTAACATCGATGATGAATTCACTGTCTATTCTTATTCATTACCTGATTATTCAAGCAGTCTCCATCATATGAAAAATCTTAACTCAGTGACACTCGCTGATGACAAAGAGAGCTGTGAAATTTTGAATTCAATCGACAATAAATTGTTTTCAAAGTGCGGTGAGGTTTTTGAATTTATCAGCCAATCAAATTCATTGATTGAACAAACAGGAATTCCTTTACCAGAATGGGCTGACTCCAATGATTACCAACGAAACGTCGAACTCATTTCAAGCGCACAAAACACTGAACAGTCTAAAATTTACTTCGCCTTAACCCATGATTATGGAAATGACAATAGGGGTAAGTACATCAGAGTATACAACCGTTCGAACAACAAATATGATAAATACAGCCTCAACCATGAACTAGCTCCGAGCAGATTCAAGTCCATATTTGTCAGGAAAAATGGGGAACTCTGGGGAGTAATGGATAACGAGAACCAAACAACTGGGGTTGGGTTAATTACTCTAGAGGAGTAATTCATCTATCCTGACTTTATTTATCAATGATGTAAAAAAAGCCACAAAAAAAACGACGCTACTGGCGTCGTTTCTTTTCCATTGCGCTTTGATGAGCCTAACCTGACCGCACGATAGAACTGGTGTTAGCTGTTGCCGTTAGGAGCAGGTGCTAGGTGTCATCATCAACTCAAAGAATCAGCCCTGCTTGGCCTCGAAGGTTATAGAGGATGGTTTCCGCGACGTCATCATCGCCGCTGTGCAGGCGTGAAAACAGTTCACTCAACAATACAGCGGTAAAGTACTCTTCGTTCGCTGGCTCAATGTCGGATAAGGTTAAATCCGAGCTCTCTAGCTCAGCTTTCGCGGCACTGACTCGCTGATGGATAATCGCATTCACGTCGTTGAGCATCTGCTCTTGCTGCAATTCGAGGATCTCTGAAATCTTGCCAAGCTCAGCTTCACTCAGTTCTTGTTCATCTCTCATAGCGAATCCTCTTATTCGTTAGACCGTTTTAATGCTAAATCCCACTTGCTCTGGAGATGCCCCATCGCTTCTTGGCGACTATATCGGTTTTCTTTGCGCTAAAAATGCAGTCAGACTCTAGCATCTGCTTCACCAGATAGGTTACATCATCTTCAACCTGCGCGGATTATTGTTCCTGGTTGTCAGCAAATGACACACTGCTCATCATCAACATGCCAGCATATAACGCACCTGATAGATATTTGCCCACGTAGGTTGAACATCGCGGCGAAATACATCGGCCTCTTAATCCTCACAAATCTCTATCAATCAACTCTCAATGCACTCTCAATACCTCATAAAATCTCTCAATATCTGAACAATTCAAAATTCGCGTCATCTTTTCGAATCCCATCCGTTCTTTTTATGTTCAATGCATAGAAGATGATGAGAAGCAATCCATGATGAAACTCGGTTTAGCGCCAATGTCCGGACTTACCTTGTTGGTTCTATCAATGAATGTCGTCGCCAACGACAAATACGACGACTACGGCTTTGTCGGTGGCAGTGTTACGGTGGGAGAGTCAGTTTTTTCCAATGACGGGTCAAAAGGCGGTGTAGAACCCAATATTTTCTACAACGGTGAATATGGATTTATTGATGGCAGTTTGTTGAATTATTCCGTGTTGCCTTGGGTTGGTATTTCAGGTCAGTGGCGATTTGCCGAAGTCTCTGATGATTTCGATGATATTCCAAATGGCATAGATGATCGCGATGGCAATGGCGAATTAGGTATTACCATTGGCACCGTCGGCGCTCGGCTAACCTACCTGCATGATGTTACCGACGAGCATAGTGGCTTCGAAGTGCAACTGCATTTAGGACGAGCGTTCGATACCCCTTTTGACAATTTCACCCTTTCTCCGTATGTCGAGGTGGATTATCGCGACGCCAAATTATCGAATCATTTATACAGTGTGTCAGCCAATGAAAGCCGAACATCCGGTCTTGCTGACTTCGAAGCAGACAGCACTTGGGTCTACAAGTCTGGATTGATCGGTATCTACGACTTCTCTGATGAATTTATCGGCTTGTCCAAATTAGAGCTCGAACACCACGACAGTGAAAGCCCGCTGGTACAGCAAGATCTCGGCTGGCAATTCAGCATTGGCGCGGCGTATAAGTTTTAGCAAAAGACTTCTTTTTCTATTCAGGCTCTCTTTTATGAACCCTGCTATGTTATTTAAATGTAGCTAAAGCACGTTTTTGACAAACGGTATGTGAAAGAATCCTCACTCTGAGGCTAATTTTAGAGGTCTAAGTCATGGAAGAAAAATGCGTATCTAAATCTATCCAAATCATCGGCGTGCCAGTGGATTTGGGTGCTTCACGCAGAGGCACTGATGGGGGTGTTTCAGCCGTTCGTATCGCGGGACTAGGTGAGCAGCTCAAGAAGATGGGTTTTCACATCTCGCAAGAAGTCGATATAAATGTACCTTCCCAAGAATCTCGTCCTGCAGAAACGGGCGGCAACATGCGGTTTCGAAATGAAATCCTGCAAGTTTGTCGCGATCTTGCCATCGCAACCAATAATGCGCTCACCAACGGCGACATTCCTTTGGTGGTGGGTGGCGACCACTCTATCGCGATGGGATCCATCTCTGGCATCGCGGACTTTTACCAAAAGAAAAACCAAAACATCGGCTTGGTTTGGTTTGATGCACACGCCGACATGAACATTCCCGGTATTTCTCCTTCTGGCAATGTTCACGGTATGCCGCTTTCACACTTACTGGGCTATGGAGACAAAAACTTCACTAGCATCATGAGCGAAAACCCTAAGATAAAGCCTGAAAACGTGGCACTTGTAGGGGTCAGAGACATTGATGAGAAAGAAAGAGAGCTCATCAAACAATCCGGCGTGAAGGTTTATAGCATGCGTGATATCGACGAATTAGGCATGAGTCGAGTCAGTGATGAAATCATCGAGATTGTCACCAAAGACACGGTCGGTTTCCACGTGAGCTTTGATGTGGATGGGTGTGACCCTGAGTTCATCCCAGGATCTGGCACGCTCGTTCCCGGCGGCGTCACCTATCGTGAAGCGCATTTGCTGTTGGAGAAATGTGCCGAAACCAACCTAATTACTTCCGTGGATCTTGTCGAGCTCAATCCCTTCCTAGATAAAGGAAACATCTCTGCAGAACGTGCGGTCTCTTTGATGCTGAGTGCGTTTGGAAGAAGTGTTATCTAGTCCTAAAACAACAGCGCGAGGATAACCCTCGTGCTGATTTCAATTGCACACTTAACCTTTCACTCTTTCTACAATGTGTTCCGCCAGTATCTGGGAAGCATCGAGCTTAGGCAGTCCGGTTTTCAATTTTCCCGCAATCACGGATAATTCCGTGCAGGCAATAAGTAAACAGGCCGCGCCCTGATCTTCTAAATCTTCTGCCGCTAAGTTGAACGCATCTGTCATTTCCTTGGTATGCGTATTCGCTTTCACGGCGCGAATAAGCGCCATGAGCGCCTCTTGTCGATCATTGTCAGGAAACACAGTATCAACACCCCACGCGGCAAATGCTGGTGCATAGAGTTGGGTGATTTGTAAGGCACTTGAACCCAATATCCCCACCCTCTTGAAATCTGGGTAAAGTCGATGAATCTTTTCAGCAGACAGTTCCAAAATATTAAGCACTGGCACTGACACCGCTTTCGACACCTCACCATAAAACATATGAGCGGTATTACAGGGGATCACCAAAATGTCGGCGCCACCGCCCTCCAATCCAAGCGCCATCTTCACCATATGAGGTGCGGGGGATTTCCCCTTATTTTCAATGAGATATTGAATGCGAGAAGGTGTTTTGGGGTCGTTATCAACCAGCAGACGTATGTGGTCTGCATCATCATTCGCGGGCGTCGCTTTGATTATACGACGCATCAAATCAACCGTGGCTTCTGGACCCATACCGCCTAGGATCCCTACGGTCATTTCCTTACTGCTCACTACCTTCCCCCTCTAATATCCCATCATATTCGGTAACCAGAGCACTGTGTCTGGGAAGTAACTCATGATGAATACCACCAAAATTTCAACCAGTACGAATGGCAATGCCTTAACCGATATCTCTTCGATGGTGACTTTGGCGATACTAGAACTGATAAACATATTTTCGCCAAGAGGCGGTGTTGAAAATCCAATTTCACAACAACACACCAAGACCACACCAAAGTGGATTGGGTCAACGCCAAACTGAACCATTACAGGTAATAGCACTGGCGTGACAATCATGATGGTGGCAAGCGTCTCCATGAACATGCCGATTAATATCAAAAACAGAATAACCACCAACCAGATCAGCGCGAGGCTGTCTGTCATCGACAGTAACGCATTTGCTATCTCAGTAGGCGTATCATTTTCGACAAGAATGCGACCAAATGCGGTGGCCGCGAACATAATGATGAGAACACGGCCTGTTAACCATGTGGTAGAACTCAGGGATCCTTTCAATCCGTCTAGTGTCAGTTCTTTGTGAATGAACTTGCCGACAAACAAGGTGTAGAACACTGAAACCACAGCCGCTTCTGTTGGGGTAAAGAGACCTGAATATATGCCACCGAGAATCACAAAAGGCGCAAGAATAGACCAAATACCGTCTTTGCAGGCTTTACGCAGTTCACCGGGTTCTTGATTGGGTGCGCCAACGTACCCTTTCTTTTTACTGATGACATAGTTTGTCATCATCAAACCACCGGCTAGCATGATTCCCGGAATCACGCCTGCAATGAACAATTTCCCGATCGACTCACTCGCGGTAACGCCATAGATCACCATGGGAATACTCGGCGGTATCACCACGCCAAGACCACCGGAAGACGCCGTTAGCGCGGCGGCATACCCTCGGTTGTAGCCTTTATCAACCAGTGCTGGGATCATCAACATGCCCACCGCTGCGGTAGTTGCGGGGCCAGAGCCTGAAATCGCGCCAAAGAACATACTGGCGAGAATGGCGGAAAAACCAAGCCCACCTGCCATTGGTCCTGCCATCAATTCAGCAATATGAACAAGACGCTTGGATATACCCGACGCCTGCATGAGTGCGCCAGAAAGAATAAACGCGGGAAGCGCCATAATAGGAAACGAATCGACGGCGTTCCATGCGGTTTGTACCAGAGAGACATAGTCATCACCGGATAACAAGTACACCAACATGGCGGAGCCACCTAGCGCAATCACGATGGGAGCGCCGATAAAGAGAAGCCCAAAGAATGAGCCGAAAAGAACTAACGATGCCGACATGACGGCTCCTTTTCTAATTGGTGACAACACTCCGTGCTGCCTGCCCTGTGGCCACGAACATCACAACCCAAGCGGTGATTGACTCGCATTAATAGCTAATAGCGATTGGGCGTAGTGAAGCAGCCCATTAACGCATCAGTCTGCTTGTGGATCATCCATATCTTTGAATTCATAACCTTTCACCAATTTGAGGTAATTGACCTGAATAATTCGAATGGACGTCAGGGTGAACGAAATCGGGAAGATCCAATAAAGGAACGCCATTGACCAGTCGAGAGCGGGAGACAGAAAAGGGTATTCCATCAAACTTTCAATCACTTCGATGCTTTTGATGGTCATCATGGTGTTGAAAGCAATCCAAAGCATGTCCGCTATAAGTTCAATGCCTTGCCGAACTTTCACTGGCAACAGTTTAAGGTGAAAGGTCACACGATTATGGGCGGAAAGACGGGCCGCATAGGAAGCGCCCAAAAACACGAACCATACAAAAGCAAAGCGAGATAGCTCTTCGCTCCAAGGAATGCCGTAATTGAAAGCCACCCGCATAATGACTTGGATAAACAGTAAGGTGACAAATAGACACAGCAGCGCTTGACACGCATAGCTTTCAAATTGGTCCAATTTTCGTAATACGCTTTGCATGACAGCGCCCTTTTGTACAAGGTTAAAAAGCGCGACCATTGTTTGATCGCCCTTTTTAGGGGGAGTTTTTTGACTCCCCGAGAGATTGCTTCTGCTGCCTTTGAGTCAGCTCATCACAAACACAGCGTCAGCCGCTACTGCTGCAATTTCTCCAGCACGTCGTCAAAGCTTTCTTTACCGCCTATATCGTCATAAAACTCAGGCCAAACTTTCTCCTTCGCCAACGCAATCCATTTGTCTTCATCTTCCAAGGTGGAAACTTCAACACCATTCGCGATCATGTTTTGCTTGGCATTCTCAGCTTCTGTCATTTGGAAAACCAACGCGTATTGCTGCGCTTCTAAGCCCGCTCGATTCAAAATCGCACGTTGCTCGTCGCTCAGTTTACCCATGGTTCGATTGCCTATCAGAAGCGGTTGCAAAGAATACTGATGATGCACTTCCGTTAAGTACGGCTGCACTTCATAGAACTTCATGGTGTTGTTCACGATGTACGGATTGTCCTGTCCGTCTACAACCTTCTGTTGCAATGCCGTGAAGGTTTCTGTCCATGCCATCGCGATTGGATTCGCACCAAATACTTCCCACGATTTCAACATAATGCTGTTTTGCGGAACCCTCACTTTTAGGCCTTTCACGTCTTCAAGGTTTTTAACAGGGCGTTTTGAATTGGTCAGATGGCGGAAGTTAGAATACGTCCAGCCTAAAATGTTAACCCCTGCTTCATTTATCGCGAGTTCGTTCCAATACTCTCCCAGCTCTCCCGTGGTAATAAGCACAGCGTCAGAAGAGTTAGTGATCAAATAAGGCATGGTCAATGCACCCAGCTTTTTAGAAAACGGGGTCACGTTGCCAATTCCAACCAATGCCATGTCCAATGAACCTAAACGGGTGTTTTGCACCATTTCGGTTTCACTGCCCAATGCTCCACCTGGATACAGTTTGATTTTGATATCACCGCCCGAATAGAACTCAACCAACTCCTGAAATCGAATTGCATACGCCCCCTGATCAGATTCAATCGGGTCGCCCATTCCTACTTTCATGGTTTTGGCGCTAGCAAGAACGGGGAGAGCCAAGATGGAAATGGCTGCAAACTTTGCCAACTGCTTTAATTTCATACCCTTTACCTCTTAATCGATAACATCCGTGAATGCTTAAAAACTTGTGTACTTAAGCATTTGCCTATACGAGATTTTCGTTGCTCGGTGTTGCCACACTTCTGTGTTGCTGGTTTTCTGGTAGTAAAATTTCCTGGCGTTGCTGATTGCTATGTCGCTGCTGTATCCGATTGGAATTAGATATCTACAGCGTATCGAGCACCTCTGAGATCACCTGAGCGATACTGTCTGCATCAGATTGGTCAAAGGTGAGCGGGATTCGCATATCGAACAGAGACGCGAGAACACGCTCGGTGCTAGGAAGCGGCGTAAGCTGTTCCAAGTACTCCCAATGGTTATATTTACTGCTGTAACCTGAGGGCTGACTGTCTCCCATCCATTTCACACTTACTCCACGAGCCGCACAGCCAACCACAACCTTGGTTAATTGGTTTTTGGGGACATTCGGGAGAGAGAATTGAATTGAGCTCCCGACAAAATGCTCGCTCGGGGAACGGTCGGTTAAACGCAACCCTTCAATCGATGAAAGTGCTTTTTCCATGGCACGATAAAGTTCATTCCAACGCTCACACTGTGCATCTAACGCGGCTAACTGTGGGCGCAGTATCGCGGCACGAAGGTTATCCATTCTTCCGCTGAAGTTGGGCGTCCCTTTAGCAATGTCTTTAAAGGTTTCAATGGGCGGCAATGTGGAGTGTTGGTCAAACAACATATATGAACCTGAATAGATAATGGCTTTCGCCATCACTTCATCATTGTTGGTGACCAGAAACCCACCTTCGCCAGAGTTGATATGTTTGTAAGTCTGTGTGCTAAAGCACGACACTAGCCCAAACGTGCCGCTCTTCTTACCATTCCAATCTGCACCCATGGTATGGGCACAGTCTTCAATCAATACCACACCACCTTGTTCGCAAATTGCCATGATGGCATCCATGTCAGCAATGTGGCCGCGCATGTGGGAAAGCAACAGAAACCGAGCACCAGACAACGTAATCTTGTCAGCTAAGTCTTCAAGATCGATAGTCAGATCGTCTGTTGTTTCAACCAACACGGGGACGCCACCAGCATTGTTGATTGCGCCCGGAACAGGAGCCAATGTGAAGGCATTGCACAGCACGCCATCACCCTGTTTCACTCCCGCACACAACAAGGCGATATAAAGGGAATAGCCACCAGACGCGCAACTTAAGCAGTACTTCACACCAAGATATTGAGCGAACTGTTTGTCGAGCAAGTCAGCCTCACTCAGCTCTCCATTTACCGTGTTGTAGCGGTGAAGCCGCCCTGTACGCATCACTTCTACTGCACTGGCGATCGCACTTTCAGAGATAGGCATTTGCTGAGTAAACGATTTTTTGAACGTGTGCATTTTCGTTTTCCTCGCGGCTCGCGTGTCATCAACGCGATCTAAGTCGAACCTATGCATGACGGAAGAATCAGTCATAGCGTTTTTGTTGATAGACCTCGAAATCCCATTCGGTATCAGGGAAATATTTGGTTAAGCGCCAGTCACAGGCTCGTGCATGACCTTCCATACCCTCTGTACGCGAAATACGAGAACCTGCAGTGCTAAACATAAGGTTCGCTTCAACGCTCAATTCTTGGGTGGTCAGGATTTTCAGAAACTTCTGAACGTTCAATCCGCCGCTGTAACGCGCGGCTTTTTTGGTCGGTAAGATATGGTTGGTTCCTGAGCACTTATCGCCATGAGTCACGGTGCTACCTTCACCCAAGAACAACGATCCATAGTTAGTGAGATTTTCTTTCCACCAATCGAGGTCAGCAGCTTGAACTTGAACGTGCTCACACGCCCATTCATCGCTGACTTTGGCGGCCTCTTCTCTATCTTCAAACACCATGACAACGCCATAGTCTCGCCACGCGGCTTCACACACTTCTGCATTTGGCATATCTGCAATCACCTGTGGCATCAACGCAATGACCTTCTCGCCTAGCGATTTGCTGGTGGTAAACAACCAGACAGGGGAATTCGGACCATGTTCAGCTTGCGAAACCAAATCCACGGCAATGGTCATTGGGTCTGCAGTCTCATCCGCGATCACCGCAGATTCTGTCGGCCCTGCAAACACATCGATACCCACTTCGCCAAACAGCAAGCGCTTGGCTTCAGCAACGTAAGCATTTCCTGGGCCAACAAGGATATCGGCTGACTTTCCGGTGTATAAGCCAAATGCCATGGTGGCAATAGCATGCACGCCGCCCATTTCGAGAATGATGTCTGCACCAGCAAGATCCATGGCGTATACCACTGCGGGGTTAATTGAATCACCGCGAGGTGGAGAACACGCAACCACCGTCGGCACACCCGCCGCTTTCGCCGTTGCGACACTCATTAGTGCAGAGGCTGCATGGGCGTAGCGTCCACCGGGTACATAACAGCCTGCGCAATCTACGGGGATCACGCGTTGGCTCAGTTTCACGCCTTCTTCGGTTTCAATTTCAAATGCTTGTAAGCTTGCTCGCTGCGCTTCAGCAAAGCGTCGAACTTGTCGGTATGCAAAGTCGATATCGTCTTTTACTCGCTGTGGCACAGATGCAATAAGCGCCGCCCTCTTTTCATCTGATAAGACAAAATCACCCTGCCAGTTATCAAAGTGTTTGGCGTACTCTTCTACGGCACTGGTGCCTTCGCGTCGGATCTTCGCCAGCATGTCTTTCACCACCTGCTGGATGCACTCATCATCCGTTTGCACGTCAGCCTCACGCTCACCCCGTTTTAGATATTCCATTGTTTTTACTCACCGAAATCCAAAGTTAGCCTTGGCGAGCAGGTAAGCTCGCTCCGAGAAGGGTCAGCTAGCCACAGGGCTAGCTGAGTGGCTTAGCAGTACGCGTCAAAACCAAATGCGTCGCGGTAGCCCGGCAGAGCTTGCGCACCACCAGTGTGAAGGAACACAACGTTCTCGCCTTCTTTGAATTGGCCTTTACGGATCAGGTCTATCAAGCCTGCACCGCCTTTTCCTGAGTAAACGGGATCCAATAAAATGCCTTCGTGCTTCGCGAATAATGAAATGGCTTCAATCGTGCTTTCTGCAGGAATACCGTAGCCTTCGCCGACGTAATCACAGTTAGCGACCACACTTTCACGCGGCACAGCACCTGGTATGCCTAGTAGATCGCAAGTACGCTCGGCCAGCGCAAACACGTTATTTTCTTGTTGCTCTTTCGGCACACGCACACCAATGCCTAGCAGCGGAATGAGGCTGTTTGATGCACATAGGCCTGTCACCAGCCCCGCTTGCGTACCGGCAGAACCTGTGGCGTGAACGAGGTGGTCAATTTTCAAGCTGCGGTCATTCGCTTGAGTGAGCAATTCCAACGCGCAGTTCACATAGCCCAGTGCACCAATCGGGTTAGAACCCCCGCCAGGAATGATGTACGGCTTTTTGCCTTCCGCACGCATCGTCGCTGCCACATCTTCCATGGCGGCATTCATGTCGGTCGCTGCCGGGTATTTTTGCAGTGAAGAACCAAACAATTGGTTCAACATGACGTTTCCGTTGAACACGTAATCTGGATCGTCAGATCCCGTGCGATCTTCAAGCAAGATGTGGCAAGCCATGCCGCATTTCGCAGCAATAGCAGCGGTTTGACGAGCATGGTTTGATTGTGTTGCACCTTGAGTGATGATGGTGTCAGCACCTTGTGCCACGGCATCCGCCATCAAAAACTCCAGCTTACGTGTTTTATTTCCCCCGCCAGCCAAGCCAGTGCAGTCATCACGTTTAATCCACAACGTGGGGCCACCCAACGCTTTTGACAGGTTCGGCATTGGTTCTAACGGCGTAGCAAGATGAGCGAAATGAAGACGCGGGAAACGGGCAAGATGCATGAGTTATATCCTTATCAAGTGGTCTTTTAATGGGCTGTCTAAGCATCAACTTAGAAGCTTTTGCAATGATTACAGCCTGTGAGACGACAATCTTTTTCGCCAATACCTATATTGAACAAACGCCGGTTACTTTTCGGCATAACTGTTCTAGCAGGACGCTAAAGGATTGAATTCATGGAATTGAAATGGCTTGAGGATTTTATTGCGCTGAGTGAGAACGGAAGTTTCTCCAAAGCAGCTAACGCAAGATATGTGACTCAACCTGCATTTAGTCGGCGTATACGTTCACTGGAAAATTGGCTTGGCATTGTCTTAGTGAATCGTGATGCACTCCCCACCAGCTTGACCGACGCTGGCACTGAATTTGTCGAAGAAGCTCAACGGCTGATCAATGACATCACGGAAGTGAGAAATCGACTTCAGCAACGAAAGAACCCTCACTCACTGATTTTTCTGGCTCAACATTCAACGGCTGTTTCCTTTTTTCCCGCATGGATTCAAACCTTAAGCCCGTTAGTTGCGGATGCCGTGGTAAAGCTAGTGCCTGGAAATATACATAATCTCAACGAAGCCTTCTTAGCAGGGTCTGGCGATTTTCTTTTAACGTTCGCTTCGCAGGCATTAGATAGCCCGCAAATGAAGAAAAAAAGCCAATCCATTCAGGTGGGACGCGATCGTCTTATTCCTGTATCTGCACCGGATGAACATGGCGATCCCTTGCATCGATTCAACAATGGAGTGCCCTGCCGTTTGCTCGCTTTTCCCGAGGAAACGTATCTCGGTGGGCTAATCAAGAAGTCGGCCATAAGCTCGATTCCCTCGCATTATCAGTATGATGTGGTGTGTGAAAACGAAATGGCGGAAGGATTAAAAGCAATGGCAACACAAGGGTTTGGCGCAACATGGTTACCATCAAGTTTGGTCAAACAAGAGTTGGAAGAAAAACGACTCGTCGAATTGGATGCAGCGTTGCCAAGAATAGACTTACGCATTTTACTCTATCGCAATCGGCATAGCGTAAAAGCTGAAGTGGAAAGGTTTTGGATCTATCTCAATGAGCTTTATGGCAAGGAATAGTGGCGATCGCTCTCGTCACTATTCTTCACTCTCACCATTCGCCGTCGCTACTTAGTATTGAAGAACTCGGTGAGCACTGTATGGGTGATCAAATGTGTCAGTTCAGGGTACGCTTGAATGTGCTCACGGATTTCATTTAACCGTGCCATGTTTGGGACTTCGACGTACAACATCATGTCGGTTTCACCACTAATAGCATGACACCATTTGACGCCATCTAACGTATAGATATCAGCAGCGTAAGACTCACAATGATGCCCATTGGATGACGTATCAAACTTCAAGGCCAAATAGGCGGTGACACCTTGAACCGTCTCTTCTTCGGCAATGTCCGCATGATAGCCAAGGATGATTTTATCCTGCTCCATTTTCCGAATTCTGGCGGTGACGGCAGATCGCGAGAGGCTAACATCTCGCGCTATCTCACTGACGGTTCGACGGGCGTCAACGCGCAATATGTTTAAGATCTGCTTATCAAATTTGTCCATTGCTTATCTCTATACTTCCATTTCTTCGTTGCTAACTGCCAATCCCATTGGCATGTCTATCTGGATAGTTATCACGCCTAACACTTTATCGCTAGACACGCTCTGCTGCTCGCAAAATTGTTCAGATAACACTGAGAGTTCGCGAAAAACCGTCACATTGTCACCTTTAATGCAGAAAACCGTTAATTTGACGCTTAACAAAGACAGTTTGAGCGATGCTTTTTCAGCCTGTCCGCTTTAATCTTGGCGTGTAATCCATTCCGCTGCACATAGAAGTGACGATGAATCAGCTTAGAAAAGAAATCACCCTGTTATCTGGTATCGGGCAACTCTCCACCACTCTGTTAGGCACAGGCCTCTTTATGATCCCTGCCATTGCGGCTGGCATCGCGGGTGAGCTGTCATTGTGGGCGTGGCTATTACTGTTTGTCGCCATTTGTCCGATCGCGCTGACCTTTGCACAACTTGGAAAACGTTACCCCAATGCTGGCGGAACCGCCTATCTTGTTCGTCAGGCATTCAACCCTCGCTTGGAGCGCAGCGTCGCTTGGCTTTTTGTTAGCGTTATTCCTGTTGGTGTCCCTGCCGCCATTGCGTTAGCTGCAGGTTTTTTACAACAACTGCTGCCCGATGGGTTAAATAACTTTCTACTTGCACAGTTGATCACCGTTGTGTTGCTGATTGGCGTGAACCTGATGGGCGCTAAGTCTTCAGGCCAACTCCAAACTGTTATCGCAATCAGCATCTTCGCGCTTGTGGGTGCATTTTTATGGCGCGGTGAAGTGGGTACCGCTGACCTAACGATGCCTGTACTCACCAGCGATTCCATCTGGCCAATCGGCGCGGCGTTGGGCGTGATGTTTTGGTGCTTTGTTGGCATTGAGGCTTTTGCTCACATGGGTGAGGAATTTAAAAATCCACAGCGCGATTTTCCCATCGCGATTATCGTGGGTTGCTTTGTCGCRGGCGCTACCTATTGGGCAGCGTCAGTCGTGATCCTCAAGTTCCATGCTTATGGCAGTGTGGAATTTGACAGTGCCTCCATTCCTTTTTTGAGCGAACAGCTCTTTGGTCCTAGTTTTAAGTTGCTGGTCAGCGTGGTGGGATTTTCTGCCTGCTTCGCCAGCGTGAATCTCTATACACAGAGCCTTTCACGTATGGTGTGGGCGCAAGCACGTGAATACAAACCCGCGGGGAAAATGGCTAAAGTATCCGCACGAGGTGTACCGATAAACGCCACTCTGGGAGTAGGTGCCGTTCTGGCTATTTCATGTGTCTTTGGTGAACTGTCTGGGCTGAATTTGGAATTTTTCCTTAAGCTCGCCAACAGCATTTTTGTACTGGTGTATTTGATGGCAATGTTAGCCGCTTTCAAACTGCTCCAAGGCGCATCTAAGTGGCTCGCCGCTTTATCTCTGGTGCTATGTACTTTTGTATTTATCTGTTTGGGCTGGTCAATGCTCTATGCCCTCACGATCTTTGGTTTGCTCATGCTGCAAGGGAAAAAGCACAATCGCAAAGCCGTTAACTTGTAACCTGATGCACATAAACTTTTGCATCAAAACATTCGCTTCCGAAATTCTATCGACAATACTGTCAACATGTGCGATTTTCTCGCTCATCAACGTGACAAGGAAGCGAAACGGATGTTTGTACTATTGGATGGTGGCATGGGAAGAGAACTTCAGCGCATTGGCGCTCCTTTCTCTCAGCCACTTTGGAGCGCCCAAGCATTAATCGAAGCGCCAGATGCGGTGTATCAAGCGCACCAGAATTTTATTGATGCAGGCTGTGATGTCATTACCGTCAACAGCTACGCCTGCGTCCCCTTTCACCTTGGTGATACTCGCTATCAAGAACAAGGCTTTGAACTCGCCGAACTTGCTGCTCAAATTGCCCAACGCGCCGCGGAAGACAGCGAGCGAGATGTGCATGTCGCGGGCTGTATTCCGCCCGTATTGGGCTCTTATCGTCCTGATCTGTTCAATGCTGAAACGGCGACGCCCATTATTCAAACCTTGATTGAAGCGCAAGGCTCTTACGTCGACTTTTGGTTGGCTGAAACCATCGGGTCTATTGAAGAGTTTCACACCATTTGTGATGCCTTAACGGCCGCCACATCCAATAAGCCTGCTTACTTTGCTTTCTCTCTCATGGATTCCGTGATGGATCAGCCGCGACTTCGTTCTGGCGAAGCGGTTGTAGATGCAGTAAAAGCGGCGTGTGAGCGCGATGTGAATGGTATCTTGTTTAACTGCTCTCAACCTGAAGTCATGCTGGATGCGATCGCCGTTGCGCGTGTGATTATCGATACGCACTCCAACACCATTTCCTTGGGCGCTTATGCAAACGGGTTTTCCGTGATCCAACAGGAACACCAAGCCAACGATGCGCTGACAACAGTGCGTGAGCTGTCTGCCGATCAATACGCGGCGTATGTAAAAGCATGGTTGGATGCAGGGTCTAACATGGTGGGGGGGTGCTGCGCGATTTTCCCAGAGCACATCGCCTATCTCGATTCGCTAAGAAAGAAATAACACCGATTTTGCCCTATATACCCGAGCAACCGCCTATGTACCCGAGCAACCGGAAGATGCACAATTAAGGTTGCTTAGGCATAACAATGCCCCGCACTCGGATGACCGTGTCGGGGCATTGTTATTTTATTGAGCTTATGTTGTTAGCGACAGGCAAGTATCACGGCGTCACTGGTACAGTGCTAGCTGTTCATCCTCACAAACATTCGTTCAACGCCAATCGCCGCTGCTTCACCACATCGCTTTGAAGGAAATCGAGCACCAAGAGGTTAAACACCTGCGTTTTCTCAAGGTGAATGTTATGGGCGGCTTGAGGAACAACCGCAAGGTTTGCCCCTATGATTCCGCGCCATAACGACTCGGTTTGTGTCCACATGTAGGACCGATCACTATCCGGCCAAAGCACCAAGGTTTTTGCCTGAATCTCGTTTAACCGCTCTAGCGAGCGCCACCCTGCCATTGCACGCAGTCCATTGATATACGTCTGCGTTTGAACACGATTGGCCAGCTCCATTCCCCCTTCGAAATCCGGATCTTCCACGCCATCAGAAAACCACGTTTTCACCGTATCGAAAGCCACTTGCGCTGTCCCTTCGGTTTCAGCACGAACAATACTGTCTTCAATCGATTCAAAACGGCCCGGTAAATCGCCCATAGGCCCAGTGGCATACAACACAAGTCCAATGACACGTTCGGGCGCTTTGATCGCAACTTCTTGCACGATCATCCCTCCCATGGAGTGACCCATTAAATGGAACTGATCAATGCCCATTTCATCAAGTCGACTCAACACGTAATCCGCAAACCCATTCACGCTATCAAGGCCAACCTCATCGGCCTTGCCACCATAGCCCGGCAAGTCGAATGCGACGACATCAAAGCGCGAAGAAAACAACGCGATCTGTTTTTCCCAATAAGCGAGACCACTTAGAAAACCATGTACAAGTACCAACGTGGGCCCTGTACCGACACGTAAACAATTCATCGTATTTATTCCATTAATTCAGGGAGCCAAAGCGCAGTATCAGGCATGCCAATCAGCACGAACAACAAAACAACCAAAGCGGCGATAAACGGAATACATCCAATGATCACGTCGCCTATGGTCACTTTGTCTCGGGCGAGACTTTGAATGACAAACAGATTTAACCCCACGGGAGGTGTTAGCACAGCAATCTCCATGGTGATGGTGTACACCACGCCAAACCAAATAAGATCGAACCCAGCGGCATGTATCAAAGGGAACAAGGTCGGTAAGGTGATAAATGTCATGGAAACAGGTTCCAAGAACATGCCGAGAATGACATAAAACACAATGATCATCGCGAGCACGGCATAAGGTGATAACTGCATGTCGACAAACAATTCTGTGAATTGTTGCGGGATCTGGTGGTAGGTCATCACGAAACCAAACAACACACCGGACGACAGCAATAAACCCAAGTAGCCCATGGTTTGCATGGTGGCTTTCAGTGCCTCTAGCAAGCCTTTCAGTCGCAACCCGCCGAAAGAGAAGGCAAGACCCAGCATAAATATCGCCGAGACACCTGCCGCCTCTGTGGGCGTTGCAATACCTGCATAGATTGAAATGGTGATCACCAAACCAACAAGGACAATAGGAAGCAATGCAGAGAGCGCGATTAACCAAGGAATAGGCGGTGCATTTTCATGCCCTGGAATATCCTCAGGATTCACCTTGCCCCAAATAAACACGATGATGAAGAACATGGTTACCAGTATCAAGCCGGGCACCACACCTGCGATAAACAATGCGCCGATCGACTGGTCGGTCACAATGCCGTAGAACAATAAAATTAAGCTTGGTGGCAGCAAGACACTGAGTGTCCCCCCTGCGGCGAGCACACCACTTGATAGACGCTTGCCATACCCAAGTTTGAGCATTTGTGGCAAAGCAACACCACCAATGGTCAGCGCACCCACCATGCTGGAACCACATACCGCTCCAAAACCAGCACACGCGCCGATACTGCCGTAGGCGGCAGCCCCGCGAATTGGAAGTTTACTGTGCATGAACCAATAGAGATTTGGCCCAATGGAGGATCGCCCTATCAGCTCTCCCAGAAACACAAACAATGGTACTGCCAGCAAAATATAATTAAACCACACGCCCCATAGTTTTAGCTCGACCGTCACGAGAGACGACTTGAGACTTAGAATATCGAGCAAAAAAGGGATTGAAGCAGCGGCTAGCGCAAAAGGGATCGGCAAACCAATGAGGATAAACCCCATCAGCAAACCCAACATCCCCAACCCAACGACATACCATTCCATCACTGATCCTTGTTTTCTTTGTTTAGTCTTCAGTTAAACGTTTGTTGCCACGAGATGACTGTGTTCACGGAACGACAGCATGTTCACGCAATGACGATTTGTTCACGCCGCATCCTGCGAGCGAATGTCATCGTCAAGAGGAGATGTGCTTTTTTCCTCTTCTGGCGGGTCACCGAAAATGAGCATGCACAGCGCGGTAATGCAAAAACTCAGCAGCGCAATAACCACGGGAATCCAAAAATAGAAACGCGGCCAGAGGAGAATTTCAGACGCAGAGCCAGAATCAATAGACTTGAACATGGCTTTGCCAGACGCAGCCAAAAAGAAGCTGCCGACAAGCAGCATCATCAACATATTGAATTTATCGACCCAGAACTGGATGCCCTTTGGCAGCCTGTCTCTGATCAGGCTCACTTTCGGGTAAGAATGGTTGAGCAGCGCATAAGAGACGCCAAGGAAAGCCACAGGCACCAGCAAAAGAGCGGTGGCCTCTGTCACCATGCCGTCTGGACTGTTAAGTATGTAACGCACTCCCACCCCGTAAGTGATCCAGGCAGCCTGGACCACTACGATGGCAGCGCCAACATACAACAACGCCAGAGACACAGTGCGCAAGAGTTGAAATATTGTTGTTTTCATCAAGCGCACCTCATCAACTACTTAGCGTGCGCCGCGAACAGGCCCCGGATCTCATCGGCGAGTGGCACACCACAGGCTTTGTTCACTTCTGGGCTCCATTTCTCAACAATGCCCTCTAGCAAAGCTTCTGTGCGTTCTTCCGACATAGAAACTGCCGAACCACCGTTCGCCATGACCGCGTCACCCACACGCTCGTTTACCCAGGTTTCATAACGAGGCTTCAACCAGGTTTCGGCTTCTACTGCGGCTTCTTTTAATGCTTTCTGATTGGCAGGGCTGAGATCATCAAACTTATCTTTGTTCATCATGTAGATGATGTTGCCGTAGAACATATTGGCGTTGACCATGTACGGCATCACTGACCACAACTTCCAAGAACTGTATGTCGCCACCCCCATGTTGATGCCATCTACCACGCCACGCTCTGCGGATTGGAAGACTTCTTTCGGTGCAACGAATACGGGTTTGCCGCCCCACGTTTCAATCATCAAACTCACCAATGGGCCAATTGAGCGTACTAATTTTCCATTCAATTTACCGATGTCTGATACTGGATCTTCAAACCACCATTCCTGATCGTACGAATAGTTAGAGTTAATCAAAGGGATCAGATCAGACTTCGCCGCTTCCGCTTCAATCAAGCTGGCATAAGCGGCATCAAGCTCAATTTGTTTCTCCAAATCAATGGCGACGGGGTATAAAGAGGTCACGCGATAACATGGAAGACGTGTATCTGCTGGCACCCAGCTGATATCTGACACGCCGCCTTGCATCGCATCCACCCCTTCACTCCAACCATGCAGGGTCGATGATGGGAAGATCTGAACTTTCAAATCACCGTTACTTTTCGCAGCGGCCAGCTCAGCAAACTTCTTGAAGCCTTGGTAGCGAACATCAGATTCATTCACATAGGTCGACAAGCGAATAGTCTCCGCAGCTTGGGCGGCAATTGGCATCGCGCCAATGAGGGCGCAGGTGATTGCGGTGAGGCGGAAGGCGTTGGCAGTTTTTGCAATATTCATGTGACTTCTCCTTGTCTCTTTCGACACAGATTGGAACGTTTAAAACATGAGGCCGCCCGTTGGTGATTTGCGGCGAGGTCTATAACAGGTGCTAGTAATAAGCATGACCACATACCGTCTTTATGCGTTATGCCAATTCGATTGGTCGGCATGCCGATTTTTAAGGGCACAAGATGTATTGCGAATAATCAGAGAGTTGGGGCAATAACACCCCCTATACCCCTGAAAAAGAAAAGGGTTTTCACATAAAGATTTTTTGCTGATTTGGCATTTTCTTATCTTTAATGCCTGAACAACGAATGCGCTTTGTTAAGTTTAAAGAAGCGATATGCGGAACGCAGTTCACACAAAGGAATGTGATGAAAGGCTTTGTAGTCTGCAATGTGGGGGTCTCAAAAACAACCTCATCGCTACGAGCAACTTGGATGCATTACAGGTTTGGAGAGGATGTTTGGACTTTAAACTATTGGAAGATTTGGTGTGTCTCGCCCATTCCACCAGCTTTACCTCAGCGGCGAGAGAACGATTTGTTACCCAACCCGCGTTTAGTCGACGTATCAAAGCCCTTGAACAGTGGGTGGGAACGGAGCTAGTAAACAGAGAATCGCAGTTGCTTGAGTTAACGCCGCAGGGGCAAGCCTTTGTTATTGAAGCAGAAGAGATTCTGAATCGATTGTACATGGCGCGAGATTCTGCCCGTTCACTGAATCAACAAGCCAAGAATGAAATATCTGTCGCGGCGCAAAACTCCATTGTGCAAACACTCTTCATGCAATGGATGCAACACATTGAAAAAGCAGTTGGGCCGGTTTATGTGCGTCTTTCTTCAGATAGGCTGTCAGATTGCATCGAAATGTTTCAAAACGGGTCCGTTGATTATCTTTTGTGTTATACCCACGACACGCTCGGCATAGCGATTGACTCTGAACGCTTTCAAAGCAGCGTGATCGGCATGGAAACGCTCGTGCCCGTGTCGCTTAACATGAATGGGCATCCTCAACATCAACTTCCGGGGTCGGAAAATAACCCGATTCCTTTGGTGGCATATACCCATCAATCCTTGTTTGGAAAGGCGATAGACCAGTTGCTTGAAAAAGAGCAAGGCTTCTTAAATCGACGTTACGAAAACCCCTTTGCTCACACGCTCAAATCCATGGTGCTGGCTGGATATGGCTTAGCGTGGCTGCCCCGTTCTTTTGTGAGTGATGAATTATTGCGAGGTGACTTGTGCATTGCTGGGGATGAGCGATGGCATGTGCCATTTGAGGTTCGTCTCTATTATCGCGACGCAGAATCTGCATTCGCTAAATCCATTATTCGTATATCAAAAACCATGTTTAACGAAGGCGATTTCGTCGCTCATGGCAGAGTGTATATACCCAAGTAACCCATCATCAACACACTATTGATAGGCGACACTCCAACCACCCGCAGAGCGGGTAGCAACAATTTGGTGCTCGCCCATTTCGTCACGTGCAGCTTGACCGACAAGAATGCGTAAAATACTGCGCATGCTTTCGCCTTGCTCCGTCATTGGCGAAGCGCGATCGAGCTTTTCAAATCCCGGTGAAATCTCACTGGCGGTGCGTCGAAGGGTAAACACCACGCGTCGGTAACCTTGCCTGTCGGCATCGGAAAGCACGTCAACATACACGCCAACCGTGGTATCAATTTGCGACTGAGGCACTGGCTCAACGGTAATCACCTGAGGCTCACCACCTGCCACCGTCGTTCCTGCTCCTGGCGCAAAGTCAGTCATGCGACCTGAAGGGCCGCCATTCGATGGCGTCACCATAAGACGCAAGAGCGTTGAGCTAATGGTAGGAATCACCGCGCCCGCAGCAAGCATAGATTCTTGAATCACAGTGCCACCAATAATGTTTGCCATTCCCCCTTCAACAAGGCGCAAGCCCGCACCTGACTGGGCAACATGATCCAAAATGGTAATCGGCACTAGTCGATTGGCTGCCGCTCCAACAGGCATCAGTCTCGCCAGCGCTTCTGCTGACAATCCGGTTGCCTCTAACAACGCGCCTTGCAAGATCCCACAACTGGTAGGCGAACCGCCTAACCAACGCACAACAGCGGGCAAGCTGTCCTGCACCTTTGCTACTGCTGTAGCAATATCTACTGTCGCTTCTGCCCCTTCAATGACAACGTAGGCATTTGCACGCGAGCCTATTCCTGCTACTGCACGCTCAGTGAGCTCTCTCGGTGCCACTTCAAACAAGACCCGAAGCGGACCGCCATGCAATTTGAGCAACTGACCGGCCGCATTCCGTACATACATCACTGCATGATTGATCCCGCCTTCTGTCACGAGAATCATGGCGCCACGCTGAAGGGCTTGCATCATTTCAGCCGTCGCTGCAGTGCGAGTGGCAAACACAGCACCGCCTTCTCGAACAAACGCTTCGCCTGTTTCTCTTAACACGGCTTCCGTGGCAATTTCACCACCTTCGCGTACTACTAATCGAGAACCTTGCCGCTGCACCGCTGTTCGAACTAACGCCGCTGGTGCGCGAATCAAGGCTCTCGCTGCTACCCCTGCCGAGCCAAGCGTCGCCATGTCTAACATCAAGAACCCGACACCTAACACGCGCTGGAAATAGGTTTCCGCTTCTCTGATTTGTTGAATAGAGCCGTAAATGGGCACCAGCGTCCAAAGGCTGCGGGATGGATCAGGCTCTCCCGACGCATGACGGGCTCGGTTCTCTTCAGGGCTATCGGATGCCGCCCATGTAACCAGCCCAGCAGCAAGGCCAATCCCTGCCAAAATCAACCAAGGGGCAATTTGATGGATATCTTGGTCAACACCGCGTCGAATCTCATAGCGCCGACCACGTAACGCGGCACTCACTGCAAACTCAGCCTCATGCTCTGAATACCACGATGGCTGGCTAATTCGCACGTTGCCAGCACTCGGCATGCCAGATCCTAGCCGGCCCTGCACCGTGTGTGCTAACTCATGCCCCAACACGTGCTGCCCGGCTCGACTTCGTAAATCGACACTGCTGTCCATCACAATATGGTCGTTGAGGGCAAAGGCGACCGTATTTAACGCTTTCAGCGATTGCCGCGCAGCATGACTTTGATGCAAACGAATCGGCGACAGATCGTATCCATAAGATTGTTCGAACGGTGCTCGGATATCTAACGGGATGGGAACGCCGCTTTCTTGACCGAGCAGACGTGTAGCTTGAGGAACAGACGCAGAAGTTTTTGCTACTGGACTCGACGTGTCATGCTGTTTTGTTTCCGTCGCCGCACCCAGCAACGCATTCCCCCACGTCCCCAAGGCTGAAGAAACTGAACGTGGCACGGGCGGTGCAGCAACCATAGAAGTTGGCGCCGTGGACTGGCTTATATTTTCTGACGCTGATGTAAAACGACGAATGACACGTGCCATGTCTAAAGGGCGAGTATCACTGCCACCGGGAAGAATACGAGGTGGCAGTGCCGAGGTAGCCGCCCCCTCAGGCTTCCGATCCAGTATCGAGGACTCGGCTCTGCTCAATACATCACTTTCCACTGACATGAACGAAAAAGGTTCCGCCGTTTGCATCGCCCCGAGGTTCTGAATCACCTTGGGTGACTGAGCCTTTTGGGGCGCAAGAGGTTTGCTATTGCGCTTACCACTCCGCTGAGTGCCGCGCTCATTTTTCGCCGTATCAGCGTGTTTCTGAGTGGGTGCCAAGCTGGGCATCGTCAGTCCTTCTCTACCTGAACAACGTCACATCGTTATGCCAAGTTGCTGCTTTGTTTTTGTTCTTAGGTGCAACGTCCTAAGTCTCAGATTTTCATCGTGATTCTCGTTATCACTTCTTGGGCGTTTTTCTTTTGGTCGTTTGCGTAGCCGTTGCTCGTCTTCTGACCGGAACGCGGACAAAGACATAAACCGTCACCGAAAAGAAATATTTTAACTGGCCCTATAGCAAATAGGGCATGATTATAAGTCCTCAGCCAATTCATATTCACTTATGAAATCCAGAGCAACTTGACTAATAACCTCAGCCTCGAAGTCCACATTAAGCATATAAGTATTGGGGGCAGACAAACCAAGCAACTCCCCAATAACAACCTCCCTCTCACTATCTTCAAGATATTCCATTGAACCTATCAATCTAAGCACATCACTGGAACGCTCTCCATTCGCCTTTAGGTGATCCATTAATAATCGGTATGGCAAAGCAACCTCAGCATAGTTTAATGAGTTTACAGCAACCTCAAATCTAATAAATTCTTGCATTGCATCAATGTAATTCCTATCAGTGATATAATGAAAAATGACTTTACGACCATAATGCTGGGCTAAAGTTATTGCAATACCCGTATTTCTTTCTACAGCACTTGGAAACCTATCTACAATAGTTTGAATATGGACAGACAAACCAGATGCGTAAAATGAATCTATTACTCTTTCAAGTACACCTGCAAAACCTGGGCTATTCTTAAACGTCTCTGGCGGTATCTTCTCTAACAGAAAAATGATTTCATCTAACTGCTGCTTGGAAAATTGAGTATCACCATCAATACGTGATGATGCATATATAAGTTGCGTATAGAGCCCCTGAATCTCGATGTCCTTTTTTATCATTTCAGCGTCTCCCTTCAAATCTTTAGATATTTCATCCTTCAGGTTAGACCTTATAGCACTTGTGTAAGTTGGGAGAGTCGCCTTTATTTCATCAATAACACTTACCTTGACTAAAGCAGTAGCCCCTGCAACACCTAACAAACCTAAGAAAAACAGGGCAAAATTCCATATCCGATGCCTTTTATCTTCTCTCTCTTTAATTTTACGGTCAACTTCATCTACCACGTTGGAAACGAATGTTTTCATTAACATCTCATTGGGTATGATGTCCTTTACTAACGAATCATTATCACTACCTTCATCACTCGAATGTTTAGTCATTAACTTATCCTCTTTATTAAAATTCACATTTAAAACCGAAGTTCATAGCAATACTCTCAAGTGCTCAACAAAAAACAGATACAACACTTCAAGTTATTTTTTCGTGCGTATCTTCATCGTAATTCCCAACCACTACTTCTTGGGCGTTTTTCTTTTGGTAGTTTGCGTAGCCGTTGCTCGTCGGCGAACAGGCGTCGCTTTTAAGGTTGCATCCACCCGCGTTGTTTTTCTAGGGCGAGGCTTAGGCTTTTCTTCCGTCTGCGGCTTTACGTCCACCGTCGGCTTGGGCGCCATTCTAGGTTTTGTCTCTTGTTTAGGTTTAGGCTTTGGTTTGGGTTCTGGCTTTTGTTGCTGCGCGACAGAATCTTGTAACTTATCCATCTCTTTTAACTGTGATTTCTCACGCTCAATCGACTCATCAATTTGTTTATTGAACACGGCCCGCTGCTGCTCCAATGATGCAATGCGACCTTCAATACGTGACTTTTGTGCAGCCGCGTTTTTTTGCGTTGTTCCAATCGGATCGGGGTTGTTATTGGGTTTTGCCACCTTTTGCAATTCAGCGACCAGAGAAAGGTGCTTTTTCAATATCTCATTTGCTTTTGCCATGATGAAATCCTCTATCAAGCCTGCTGATTAAACGCACTTTGTGGCGCAGGAAATTCAGTGTGATTAATCACTGAGCCGCTGGTGATGTTGCCAACAAAAGGTCCCTGCATATTGTTAAAATCGAATGACGGTAAAAATCGCGTGTTGGCTTTCACTTGGTTCCCCATTACCACCGCGCGATAGCCACGTAAAATCACAGTGGCATCTTGCCCCACCTCATCAGGCACAAAGCCTACGTGCTCGACATAATTGTTATTAAAGAACACTCGCTCGAACCGAATGCTGAGGTTATCAATGACTGAGGTAGAGAGAATTTCCACAACAGTATCGGCGCCGCGACCAAGAAACTTGTTATTGCTAATCTGTGCGGCATAACCGATGCGTAACGCCGTATCACCCAAGGGAAAGGCAATTTCAATGAGCCCTTGCAACAATAAAGCCCTGTCTTCCAATACCCTCTCTCGTGTCAGCAAATCTGAATATGACACCAGATTGCTCTCTATACGCGCTTCCAACACATACAGCGCAGCAATTCCGACGGTTCTGGCTGGGTTCACTTGGTCGTCGTCATCAACGCCCGTGTTGAGCACCTCATTAGATTCCACATGGCATTCACCCAGTTGGAACAAACAAGCTATGGACGTCGCAAAGATCCCGTCTCCCGCCACGCCAACATAATTGAGACGATTTCCAATCACCGCAGCGCGAGCGAGACACAAACCAACGAAAATACCACCATGTGTACACTTGCTGATTTGGTTGTTGATGATGTCCAGTCGAACGCAGCGCTCACACATCATTGCGGCGCTGCCGTCGACAATGTGATTATTTTGAATTTGAATGTCTTCACATTGGCTTGCAAACACCGCCAATGTACAGCGAGCCAAGGTGTTGTCGTCCACGTTGACCAAACTGCACTCCGTGACAGATATTGACAATTCAATGCCCGTATCCCCGGCTACATCGTTGTTTTTAATCCGCAGACCATTAACCTGTTGTGCCACAATCGCGCCAGAGCACCCTTGAACCCAGTTTTGCGCCACGGTGATACCACCCGTGAATACATCCTCTTCACTACCAATCACAATGGCTATCTGCGTTTCAATCTGCTCTTGGGTTTGAATACGGTTTCGTTCCACCAATGTCCCTAACCCATGCACGACAATGCCTCTGCTGTCTTCGGCGGCAAGCATGATCTGATTTTCTGACACCACAGCAAACGGGCACGCCACTTCTATTGCAACTGCATCTTGATGACTTTGCAGACGACGCAGTGCAATTCGGTTGCGGGTAATTTCGCTAAAAGAGGCCGTTGAATAAGGTCTACCGAGCGGTTGGTCGTTCACGATAATCCCACGCAGGTATCCCTGAATATCATTGCCAGATACCCTGACTCGCCCCGTTAGTCGAGCGACGACGACACCTGCGATCCCGCTCTCTTGTTCGACGTTGGCATTAATTCGGTTGTTCTCAATCTCCAAATCTTGCCCACCATCGTCCATCCAAACGCCAATCTGCGTGCCTGACAACGAACAGCGGCTCACGCGCACTCTTTCGCAATCAAACAAACCTATGGCGGGGTTATCCGTAAACTGCAAGTTCTGTTGCAGCGACGTGACTCGGCAATCTTCGAGAAGGCTGTCTTGAACGTTACGAAATGCGATAACACCTTCAGGCTTTTCGGTGCGAAGTTCTGTTTGAATCGCGAGGGTGCAGACATGAATACCAGATAAGATTTCACCTTGATCGGAGCGCACAATAAGCGCAGCTTCCGCGCCCAAATTGCGAATTTGAGCGCCATGAGATTCGCCGTGTAACGTCACGTTAGGAAATCGGATGCGAAGTGGACGACGAATAATGTGCATGCCCGTTTTCAAACAGACACAACCACCGAATTGGGGTGACAAGCTATCAAGAGCGTTTTGAATGTCTTCGCCGGGACGCACCACAACGGTACAACACCCCGCCATGCCTATGGGATCTCGACAATCTTGAAAGATTGGCCCGACAAATTCGCCGTTCAACGCATCGACCACAGCCAAACGACAGCGATGATGATGCACTGATTGCGGCGGCGCCTGAGTCAGCGTTTCAACTGAACTGTCGGCATAGCGAGTAATGAAACTCCAATTATCACCAACATGATAATTACCCGCACCATCTTGACGAGACAAGGCGACTTCTACCCCGTCTTCCAGTGCAATAAACGTGTTTTCAGGAACGGGAATTACGCCATCACTGCCTGGGGCATCAAGGTTGATGATTTCTGTGCCATTCGTGTCCAACACAACGCCGAATTGATCCCAGCGACGCAACACAGGGTGAATAGAAGCGTCGGCAACCGTCGATGCGGGAATAAGCGTTAGAGCACCTGCCGCTATAGGGTGTTCCAGCACCACGGTATTGGTAGCATCATCCACCGTTAACACTCGCACCATGGTGCCTGCCACGCCTTCTAAAACGCGAACGTCATCGGTAATTTCAGCCCAATCCCCCGCGTTAAATCTTAGATAGTCATCCTTTGCCACCTGTTCCAGTGTCAGGATGTTATTGGCGGTTTGCGCCAATATTCGCCCTGCAAATGCACCGTTCACCCTCGACCATTTCGCCAAAGGGACACCATCGTCATTGATATCGTGTATCGATACCATATAAGTTCGATTTTCCAGCCCACGGTATCCACCTTCTGGTGGCAATTTACAGGGATTGCTCACCGCAGACGTTGGGTTGGCACGAGTTGTTAAACGTGCCGTTGACGGTTCAATGAACGACTGCCAGCCCTCAATATCCTGATCATCAGTATTACAGGTGACATCCTCCCCCACAGGACCAAATAGACGAACCTGCCACACGGTTTGAATTCTGGCACTGGTATCAATGCCAATGGCGGGGTCAATCAAGTCTGGGGCTTCTAAAAAGGTGACTGAGCGCTTCCATACATCGAGATAAGCCAAATAGCGCCCATCGGCAGGCTCAATGCCCGCATCGGCATCATCCTCCAGACTGCCTAACATCGGGCGATATGGCTGATCGAGATAAGAGGTAGGTTCGAGGCTATGTAGTTCTTCAAGGGGTAACGAGAAACGGTGTTCGCCACCGCCGAATGATTCGGCCAGCAAGCCATCAATGTAATAGCGACCGGGGTGAATGATCAGCTCACCCGCGGATACATCAATACGGAAGCTGTCGGGCAAATGGGCGGGATAGCCACAAAAACCCGCTAAATCAATAGTCTCTGCTCGAAAACGGCGATCGACGATCGCTGCGCCTTCGTTGAGTGGCGTGTCAGAGACCACTCTGCCCTGCATGGTGACCATTTCCGTATAGTTATGGCGAGGGTCAAACGTTTTTCCTGAAATATCGACAGCCATGACGTTCTCCTTCAAGTCACGTATATCAAACCCGCATCGAGGCCGATGGGTAAGAATTCACTGAGACGAAACAGCAACGCGTCGTGTCGCTGCGGCTGATAAAGATGGTGATACACCCCCATTTCGCTGCCACTGTCTGCGCCGCGGAGAACTTCTTGGGGAGATGAAAGCAATAATTGTGCGTAAGCAGGATCGCCGTAGCGTCGAGCCGTAAACGCGGGTACAAGACGAGCAACAACACCGCGAACAATGTGTTCTTTCTCGGTATCGGTAATAAATGGGTTGTGGGTTTCCGCGGCATCGACGGCTTGCGAAGAAGCAAACTGAGGCTGGCAACGATGCTGACGAGGGACGCGAGATTGTGGAGGAATATAGGAAAATCGCGCGCAGCCCGTTTGACGCTGCAATGCCCACACGGGGGAGTCCCACGAGTCGGCTTGTAGCAACGCTGCATCTATCAATGAATTAGAAATCAAAGGGAATGACCGCGCCGCAACCTTGCCTATCACGGTCGCTTCACACAAGGTGAGCACCCCACCATGACTCATTTCATCTTCAGCAGAAAACGCTATACCATCACGGGATGTCGCATCGACGATGCTGTTGGTTATCGACACCGCGGCTCCCTCAACAGTACGCACCGCACCGACGATACTCTTCTCAATTTCCACCGTGACATTTGGAATTTCCACCACCAACGAGGGGGCGTTTGGCGATACAGGAGTTCGGTCTATTAGCAATGATTGACCGGGCACGAGAGTGACGTTTCTAAGCACCAAGCGTCGCAATTGATTGTCGCCAGTATCTGGCACAACCAACCTGCCGCCATGCACAACCAAACCATCAATCACCACTTCAGCTTCAGCGCCGCCCACCACGGTGAAATCATCACCATCGAGATCGATAAACGTACGATGCCCGTCAGCAGCACGTAACGATAAGGTTTGGTCGGTATTCACTGAGATAGCAGGTGCAATGGTAAACCCATGCGAGACCGCAATCTCTACCACACCACCTGAGACGGTCAAATCAAGCGCGGCTTGAATGTCATCCCCCGCGTGTATGTGTTCAATATTGCCAGAAGACTGGATAAACCCTTCACTACGCGAATACGCGCCACCACCAATGTCGGCACAAGCACCGTAATGAAACGTAACCTCTACATCCTCGGGCTCGTCCATGCTGGCGGGCAAGGACATTCGCCCCAATTCAGGGTCGATCGACACTCTGTCTACAGGGGAATGCGCCCAATCTGCACCGTCATCGCTGAGGTTGCAGATCTGCACTTGATCAACTGTTTGCATGATGCCATCAAGCACCACAGTAAAGGCATGAGGGTAGTAATCTTCGAGCCGATGACCAAGGTTACTGCGCCGTTGTAAAGGAATAGGCAGATTGACTTCTTGCGCGAGGTGATTGATGTCCGGTTCACTTTGAGGCGCATTAAACAGCGGGCTGTTGATCCCCATCGGATGGAACAGATATCGCCGCTCGGCATGGCGATAGGCGGGCGTTAACGATTGGCGATAATGGCCCAATCGCCACAAAAACAAACCGACGTGGCGAAAATGATGCAGGCCTTCACTTTGGCTAATTCGCCCCGTCGCCACGGTGTAACTGGCGTTATCAAATGCAGTACCAATGGCCTCACATTTCACGGTATCACGCACATTCAAGGTGTAGTGATTCTCTGGGCGAAGTGATGCTAAGTGCTCAGGACGCGCTAAGCGTTGAAAGAACTCGACAACTCTTGCAGGCCAACGCGTGGTGTCGATTGCCAATTGTTCTAACGCGAGTGCCACACCACGGCGTCTTGTTAAACGAATATGGTTTGCCGCAGCAGCACGTTGACTGACATTGGGAATTGGCGGCCCATATCGATAACCCACCAGCTCACCAATATAAGGCGCAGCCCACTCATCACAGGTTTCAATAAACTGGTTGTCATACAGTCTGTCTGTATCATTTTTCACTATCGCCGCTTGTTCGGCGAGGATCGCCATCAATGCCTTTAATGGAAATCCCTGTGTTTCATCGCGCTTGCGATAAACCTCTGGAAGTAGCTGATACAAGGCTTCCGGTGACAAGCTATTCATTCGCTAACCTCCAGATAATCCAACGGGCCGGGGTGCAAGCTCAACATTGACGCTCCCAATACATCAGCAATTGCCCCACTGCTCCCCACCTCCGCCATGGCGGCAGCAATACCGTCATGTCGTTTGGGTGTATTACCCACGTAAAGCCTATCAATCACTGCCGCTTCAACCCCTGCCACATCATGAATCAGGGCGAGGATCTCACTGGCAAAAACAGGCTGACCAAAGCGTCTCGCTTCAAATGACAATGCCGTTCTCAGCGTTTGCTCAACCTTGGAAAGCACGTCATCGCTTAAATAATCAGAGTGAATTTCAAGCCGCACTCCTAGCTTGAAAAAGGTGTGACGAAAACTGCGAAGAATAAATCGTGCAAATGGGTCACCCGCGGCAATGAGTGCATCCGTTAAGTAGGTATACAAATCACTGTCTTCATCAACTTGAGCTCCCGCTTCGGCAGCAACCGTCACAACCACTTGTGGGCCACCGGAGACATGCAGCCACTGCGCACTTGCTTTCGCGATACCGCCGTAGCCTTGAGCAAAATCTGCATAATCAGTGATGGAGACCACTCGCCCAAGGGTGCGGCACGATAAGGGCGCACTCAGTCGAATCGCATCACGCCCTTCGGGATCTGCGCCACCACTGGCACCCAGTAAATTGTCCACACCCTGCACACCGAGCGGCTGTGACATCAGCATTTTGAGCTGTCCGGGTTTGACTCTTCCCATTAAGCCATGGGTTTTGCGGTAACTGGCTCGAATATTTTGCTGCCCTTTCCCCGGCATCGCGCCTTGTACGCCATCACCAAAGGTGACATGACTGTAACCTTGTTCATCCACACGCAATGTGTAAACACGATCAGCAGGCTGAGAGTTGAGGAAATTCGGTACTTGATGCCAAAGGATTTTGTTTACCCTGACCTCAAGCGTCGGTTTCACGCCAGACGGGGTTGCCGCAGGCACAAAGGTTTGAGGAGCTTGACGAGTGGATAATGTGACATGTGGCTTTGCGCCTCCGTCTCCGAGCACTTCCACCGCGGATTCACCCTGCGTCGCCCCTGCCACATTGGCGGCAATCCTCAAACTTTGTGGAAAATAGTCTGCCCCCAGCGGTTCGGTAAGCGTGAGTGATGTTCCTCCTGATGGCGAAATATCATGGCTGATAGATTGGACAGTTCTCGTTGCAATCACTGGCGTGTCACCGCTGCCTTCAGCCAAGCCATTCAGTATCACTTTCCGCCCTTCTTCTAGCCCGACAAACCAGTCGTTTAAAACGACGGTTACATGCTCAGCATTCAAGGGCTGGGTGATTGGCGGATCGGCTAATGAGAGCCATTCACTTGCGCCGAACACCGTGGTTTGGCGAATCGTAAACTGATTAAAGTGGTCGCTGCGATCTAATGACAAACGGCTACTCTTTCCCGTCACTGCAAAGAAGGAAACCGACACATCCGCCGTCTCTGAGACGCTGTACTGCGCCCAATTGTCGCCATCTCGTACGATCACATCACTATCAACCCCAATCTCAGCGACCGGACGCTCTAGAAAGAGCTGGTTGCCACCACCATTCATTAATGCCAGCGTGCCTTGGTCTGCCCATGTTGCATCGGTTTTTCCGAAATAGGGGCCTTGTTCTAGGCTCTCTACCACCACGTCGCTATCATCAACGCTATACACAGGCACCATACCTGTAAGTGAATGATGAAGGCTTGACAGTGGTGGTGCAGCATGACCAAAAATGGCGGCAGAAGCACGAAACACTTGTGCCCGCTTAATCTCGCTAGTAGCGGTTTTCAGCGGTGCAATGAAGGTTTTTTCATCCGTTTTGGCGTCAGTCAACAAGGTGAACATTTGACTTTCACTTAACGTCTCACCGAGTTTTTCCTCCACCAAGGACGTGAAACTGTCCGCCGCAGAAAAACCGCTTGGGGATGAAGGCTCAGACAAAGGAGGGGTGCCAATAGGTGACACGGTGACCCACGTCAGATCTTTCGATTCGGGATCTTTTGATACATCCGCAAGTACAGGAGTGACTGCATTCACCACCGCAAACACGGAGGTCCCATCATCCGCTGTAAAGGCAATGCCATCCCCCGCTTTTAATCGAGTATTGATGCCTTCAAACGGCAATTGGGTGGTTGATGCGGTGAGTGGATGTGGCGCTGTTAACTTAGGACGAATCGCATTCCATTCTGCCCGTGCGTCGAGATCGTCTAAGGTTTCAAAAATGACCGGGGTTTCATCTTGTCCTGGTGTACTTTGTACTTTGGTTCCCGCAGCAACCGTCACTTGCTCAGGGATCCCAGGTCCAGCGGCGATACTAAATGATAAATCGGCACTCGCCGCTGCACCAGGGTGCGGCACATAATCAATCAAGGTCGCCATCTCATGCAGTGACTGCGGGATTTGCGCCGTTCTCACATAGGCTTCATTCAGCCACATTTCGTTGTAAAACGTCAGCACATCACAACTCGCCGCCCACGCATCCAATAACGCCATGGTGAAATCGTCGTGCGAACGCGTTGTCAGTATCCCTAGCGAGCCGTATTCTGACGACGATAACCTTGCTGCCATGCTTTGGTAGAAGTCTTCGTGCAAGCCAGCCCGAAAGCTGACACGAGCCAAACCCGTGGCATTATTTGGCGCTTGGGGAGTTAACACACTCGTGCCCTTGCATGCACCGCAGTGAGATTGATCATTGAAGTCGGTCATATTAGCGCCCTCCTTCTAAATCGAATAAGAACACACCATTTCCTGGATGGCTGGCGTCATTATCAACGCGGGCAATTTCTGTACGCCCAAACAGCAGTTTCCGTTCTTCCAACCCACTGGTACGCGGATCGCCAAAGCGACGAAAACGCGTGGCTTTGGCCGCGATCACACCATCGACATTTTGTGCAGCCGCTAACAGCGGGGAAAGATGCAAGATTTGCCCAGCGCGGAATTGATCAGGATGTAGGATCCCCAATGCCCCATTGGCTTGTCTTTTCGGTGAAAACAAAGAAAGTAAACGTTGCCGAACGTGTGACTTTGACGCATTCGGCGCAACACACACGTGCAGAGTAATTTCGAGTGGCACATATACAGGCGTCGATACATCCACATCATGCGCGGCTAAACGGAATTTTTCGTAGTGCTCTCGCAGTGCCACACGCTGGTCATCTCCCACTCCGACACGTCCTTTGGGATCAGGCAGAGCAAACGTGGTTATCCAACTTCCCGTATGGACATAAGCACAGCTCACGTCTTGCACCCACTCCACCCGTCTGCCCAACGTTTGATAATCTTCTCGCGTTACTGCCCGCTCCTGAGTTTTGAACAAGAATGGGGCACGCTTACGAATCGCCGCATGGGTTTCTCGATTGCGTCCCCCTTTACCTGCGGTGATGTTTCGTACTCCGATTACTTCCGGCATGTTGAGCGCAAGGTGGTGCAGTTTATCAACGCCGATGTGTCCGGCAGTACCGACTCCCACTCGATAACGCGCCGTGAATGTCGTTCCAGATAAAGGTCGACGACCAAACTCATTGTCACCAAAGCGCAAGTAGGCACGATCATCACGTTCGATTTCAACAGCAAACACCCTCGCCGTACCGTCACTCGCCAATAAGTCTGGAACGGGTAAATAAGGTAAGACCTCCACCCCATCATCACCCTCAAGCGTTATCGCGGGGAACGTTTCACTGGGCAAAGGGATTTGCAGAGCATCAACTGCAGGCTCACCCGCCAAATAGCGTGGTGCAAAGGTTAGCGGTGCACGCGTTAATGTGGGGCGAAACACTGCCGGAATCGTCTCGGCTTGTTCTTGCTCGCATTGCTTATCCTCACAGGCGGCACTTTTGCGCTGAGATTCCACCAAGCCTTTACCGGGAGCCCAACGTAAATGGGAGGCTGGCACCTGACCTAACTCGTCATCATCGAGGGTCTGTCCGTGGTCGACCAATACCATATTGCCTCGCGCCACGCTGATAGGCTCGATGAAGCGTCGGCCTTCTTCAATGGCGGTTTCAGAGGAAATGCACACTGGAAAACGCAATGCATCTCTCTCGTGCCACTCTATGAGCGTAATTTCCTCACCTGTAATGGGGTCGGTCAGCGGCTCATTGTCACGGTTTAATACCTGTACGTTCACCAGCAACACGATCTGACGATGATCAAGCACACGGTCTGCTTGGTTCCCCGTCGTCGCCCCCATAATTTCTTCAAATGCTAAATAGGTGAATGCATGTAAATCAGGAAAATGCCCCGCCAAGGTGGCGCTTGTCGCCCCTTTCGGGAGATGACATCGCCCATTGCTCCACGTATAGAACCGCATTTCATTGTGAGCGACATGCAATGACGTTATCGGGTGGCAGGTTTCGTAAACGGCGCCACTTTGTGCCAGCAAAGCATTATTTCGCGTGAAGGTTACGGGCATCTCATTTAACCGAGTACACACTGCGCTTCCTTGGGGAATCACAACCGTTTGCGGCGCCATGGGTAAAATATCGGATGAGACGGTAAAGTGGCAAAAACAGCGAGCATTGCAACCTTCGTCAACAGCGTAGTCGAGCAATCGCGTCAGGCGTTTGAGGGATATACGTGAACGAGCGCGATTAAGGTATGCCTCAGTTTGGGCTGCGTCTTGTTGATAAGCGAGTTGGTCAGCCGTGTAAGCCAGAATATCAACCAACACGGTTGAAAGGTCGGCGGGATGCCCTGTGGCAAATTCGGGCGCTGACACTGACATGCGATCCAACATCATGCGGCGAAAGGAGTGAAAGTCTCTCGCGGTGTAATCAATATCAGTTTCTGGACGTTGTGGTGTTTCGCATTCACAATCGGTTAAACAATCAAACGGAGATGGGCATTCCACTTTAAATGAGAAGGTCACGGACGCCAGCGCTGGGTCTATCTCTGGAGGCGGAGCGGGATTCAGATGGCTGGTGACGAGGTTAAGCCGATACGGGCCGAAATCCCCCGCTTGCGACAGTTCAATCACCATCACGTTTTGTTGTCCGTCGAGCCCCATGGTGACAGCAACCACGTCCACTGGCGCCCCTCCTTCAAATCGAAGGTTGTCCTCTGTGTAAACCATTCCGCCGCGGTCGTTAACAAGATAGAGGTGCAAAAAGCGTTGACGGTCGGCAGGATTGGCAGCCTCTAAGTCAACCACCTCAACGAAATCAATGCCATTAAGTGCGCTATTACGTACTGCTTCTCGTCGGCGCTGATCACAGCAGAAATAGATCATGCTGCCCCCTCACGCACAAAGCTCGCTTGCTGGAGATCACCGGATGGCAGCAGGGAATATGAGACATCAATGAACAACGCGCCTTGATCGAACTGCACAGTGACATCGTTCAATTCAATGTCATCTTGCATCCAGTTTTGTAGTGAGGTTGCGATCAATGTTCTCGTGTCTTCTATCACCGCATCGCTGATCCCTAAAAATAGGAGTCGATTCAAACCACAACCAAACGTCGGCATCATTACCCGCTCTCCGGGTTCAGTGAACAGCACTTGTTCGATACGATCACGGATCACGTCAATACGATGCGTAGTGGCGCTTCGCCCTTGAGTATCAATGCGATAAGGAAAATCTGGATAGTTCATCTTTCCTCCACTCGCTTACGTTGCGATAACACGAAGTTGAGCCACAGCGGGAACCAACGGTGTTCCTGTCGGGGCACAAACAGACTGACTGGTAAACAACACAAAGGGTTGTCCCATCGACAAAACCCGCATACTCCCGGAGAGAAATTGACCGCTAATGCAAGGCCCATTTCCAGCGGTTGGTGGCGGCATGGCACACCCAGCCACTAAGTACGGCGAGGTCTGCAGCACAGTTGCAGAACCAGACACCAACACGCGAGGGTTCGGCAAACTTGGCGTTGCCTGACCACCGTGTGAACACATGACGATCGCACCGACATGGAGTAAGGGTCCGGGCATGTGTGCCTCCTACTGTGTGTGAATGGTTATCACCAACTGCCTCATCAAAACGACTCAATGATCACGGCTAGGTAATCGCGGCTAGGTAATAGTGAGTGCGCCTGTATTAATGTCCACTGTTGGGCCAACTAAGGAAATTTGTGCACCTTTTCCGTTGTTGATGAAAATACCCGCATCAGTCACGGACAACGTCACGCCGGTCGCGGTTTGCAGCGTGATCCCACCTAGCGCCATTGGTCCGCCCGCATCGCTGATCACAATGCCGTGCTTTGCCATAGTTTGTAGCGTAATAGCTGAAATTGGCGCGGGTGCAGTCTTCGCCATCAGCGGTATATCTGCCGCTGATCCTGCATAGCACCCTGTCCAAATGGGGTGATCCACTTCGCCCTGTTCAAACTCAATCCACACACCTGCGCCAACTGGCGGTACTGCAAATACACCAGAGTTAAGCCCCAACACCGGCAAACATGGCATACACCACGTTCCGGGAGGGATCCCACCCACATCGGTCACCGTCGCCAAAATGCGTCCCTGTTGCGTGAGGTCAACATTGTTAACTACCGTCCCTCGATACTTGCCGTAGAACTTGTCACTCATACTGGCACCCTGCTAAGTGTTGAAAGCAACCCATCACGGCTTAACTGAAACTCTTGCTTTAGCTCGCCTTCACTCATGGTGGTGGTCACCGCTTCTACATAGTGCAATCCATTGAACGCAGCTCCCGCACCTCTGACCGTCACCGTTTTTCTCGCTTCCAACAATGCGCCATAGGCCAAGACATCAAGCGTTCCATTCATTTTCACCGCTCTCGCCGCTGACTTAGCGGCTTTCGCCAACCCGATCAGTACACCTTGCACAGGGGAGTATTTGGCCGCACCCGTAATGGGCACGCCGGGCTTAAGCGGAATGGGGCGTAACACGCCCAACGGCGGATTGAGCGGGTTAACGTCGGGGATTGGAATAGTGATAGGCAATTTTGTCTGAGGGTTTTGAATTGTAACCATTGGAACAATCGCACTCTGTGTATCCACACTGCCGGATAACGTAAGTACATTTCTATTCGCATCCAAATCATCATTGAGTGGTCGCTGTGGAACACCCACTTTTACCTCAGGCCCCCAATACGCCGTCGACACCCCCACTTTATCCGTCGGCTCGATATAAAAGACATAACCGACGCGCTCCGCGAGCGACATGATATATTTAAGATCGGTTCCTTGATGAGAAGGGATACGAACAGTAGGCACTGGTACATCAATCAGCACCGATGGGATCACTTTGGGAATCAAACCGAGAAATGCGTACTTTGCCAGTACCAAGTTAATACGCGCAAAATCAGGCATGGCGGGATAACGCATAAAACTAAAATCGATGTAATCAAGCACACGACTCAAGTCTTCACCCGTTAGAGTTAGGCGAGACACTCCGGGGGCGCTGCCGGGACTGACACGATGATCCGTGACTACCCCATCCATGAGCACAGATTTCCGACCAAACATTTCTACTGCAATCACGGTGCGAACCATAGGAATGGGATTGTTCGCTGACAGCAGAAATACCGTGTGCAGTGGCGAGCTATTGTCGATTTCAAAGACTAACTGAAAGCCAGATTTATCCCGTGTCTTAGCGCTGACCTCACAAGAGATAAACGCATTGATCACGACTTTCGATACGGGCACAGGCGCAACAGGGCCAATATAGAGACTCATCACCACATCTGACATCAACGGTCTCCTTCCTCGCCATGTAAGGCGATTTTTCGCTCGTTGCCTTCCAGCAACGCGCTAGGATGCTGAACGAGGTTGGCGTCTGCGATGTACCACCATAATGCGGGGTCAGCAAAATACGCCGCCGCAAGGAGATCCAATCGGTCACCATCTCTCACCGTCAGACTTTGTACATTGTCGATATTGGCTGGCTGAGGAAGGAATCGGCGACTCACGAACACGCGCTCCGTGCCGTTAGCATCTGCCATCACCTGCAAAGGCGCCCCCGCATAGCGGCTATTTGATGTGAAATCTGCTGTTTCTTCTGTATTGCTGAGAAGATATTGCGTGAGATCAGTCATCGAACATTCCTTATCGCTTTTATGTACTCGCTTCACGTATTCGCTTTCGCGTTTTACCCGTACAAAGAAAATGAGGTATTAAAAACCCGTTGCAGGCTTAATCACTTTGTCTGCCTGCCGCTCGAGTCCAGATAAATAATGCAAAAACAGCGACGATGCAGGGTGGTCAAAGCCAAGATCATCAACGGTTAATACCTGTAACGTAATGCTCGCTTTGGCGTGCAATGGATTCAAATGCGCCCCAAACAACTCTTCGGCTAGAGACAAACTCTTCATTTTTACAGGGACACGGCGATTCATTCCCCAACTGAAAACCGGTAATGGCTGTGTCATTGGAATAATGGTCAATTTGCCTTGTCTGGCGCGAGCATCGTTATCCAACAACTGGCGTTTCGTGGGCGAAATCAGGCTGCGTAACGCTGCGATGTAATGACCAATCCCATACTTGACGGCATCTTCGTCCCCTCGCTCTAACGCATCGGTCGCATCGAGAGTTGCTTCAAAACTGATGGATTCTGTCGGTGGGCCGTTTAGCCTCATCGTTTCGGTACGCGTTTGAGAGCCCTCTTGCGATTTCACTTCAAATTGGGTGTTGAGCGTCGACGGGTTGATAAGCAAAGGAATAGCGCTAATCGGCTCACCACTTTGTTGGTCTAACAACACAATGCCCGCTTTGAGGTAATTCGGTTGGCTCGATAACATTTAGCGCCTCCTCTCCATGTACCTGTGCGTTTGGCTTTGGCTTTGGATTTGGCGACGATACTGTCCATTGCCACCAAGTTGCTTCATCAATGCGTTAGTCGCATCCACAATGGCCTTTTCTTTCGCGATACCTTGCTGCCTTTCACTCACTGAATGCAAAACAGGCCAGTTCTGAGAGACCGCCGCCGACATGGCGCGATACACATCCACATATCTCGCGTCGCTGTCGATTTCTATCTGGCGAATATGAAGAGCAACTTCTGTCGTGGTGTCTTTAGCCATAATCTAAATCTCCCGCCTTAATCGGACGATCGAGCTTTTGCAATTCCGCCGCTGCGGCCTCCATCAGCCAGCGCATGGAGACCTCTTCATCGTGCTGTGCAGCGAGAAATGTGCCATTTAAAGCGACATTGTGAATACTGCCGCCCGTAAGATTGAGCTTTGCTAGTCGTACCGGATCGATATTTGCCGCCAGCGGTGTTTTAGACGGAAATGCGCTGCGCCAAATGCGTTCTCGCTCAAGCGGGCCTGGAAACGGAAAATCGACGACAAAACGAAAACGACGGAAAAACGCTTTATCAATGGATGTTTTGAGATTGGTGGAGAGTATCGCCAAGCCACGATAGGCTTCGATGCGTTGTAATAGATCATCAATCCCGATGTTGGAGAACCGGTCATTGCTGCTTTTGACATCGCCCCGCTTACCGAACAATGCATCCGCTTCGTCAAAAAACAGGATGGCTCCGCAGCGTTCAGCCGCAAGGAAAAGCTGACGCATGTGCTTTTCGGTTTCACCAATGTATTTGCTGATGATTGCCGAAAGATCGATGCGATGAAGATCCAGCCCTAACTCATTAGCGATAGCCTCAGCGGCCATGGTTTTTCCTGTTCCGCTATCACCACAAAACAGGGCACTGATCCCCATTCCACGGCTCATACGATCACGGAACCCCCACTGTTGATACACGCGGCTTCTCAACTTAACTTGCGCCGTCAACTGTTCTAGCATGTTGGTTTGTGCCGGCGGCAACACCAATGTATCCCAACTGGCTTTGCACTCGATGTGTTGCGTTAATTTACTTAATTCACTGGATGCGCGACGCTGACAAGCTCGCCACAGCGCTTTTTCGAATCTAGGGTCTGCATATTCCAGCCAATCGCTATCACTTGATTGCGCGACAAGCGTGGTTTGTACGATGTCAGGCAAACTCAATGAAAACTGTTCAGACAACCGCGCAGGGAGGCCGTCATCAACGCCATTCAAGATGCTATGCCAATAGCTCGCCTGTTCATGAACAGTAGGACGCTCCACCAGCAACGGAAAACTGTTGGCAGTAAGCCCGATGGGCATCGCCCCTGCATCCACCAGTACCAAGCCCCCAATGCGTCCGGTGAATTGCTGTAGTACTCTGAAGTTTGCCGGATCATCCCCATTTTCAATGAGCAGCATGATCGGCATCAGTCCCGCTTCACGCTGCCACAACCTTGCCAATGCATCTAAATCATTGGGGTATGAGGGTAAACTCGTCCCATGCAACACATGTAAGTTCGCACACATTTCATTGGCCAACGCTGTTGCCATCAGCGTTTTGCTCGTCTTATCTTCACCGTGAAGCTCGATGACGATTTGTCGCTCTCTTGCTTGATGCACATAGTTCAACGTCGCTTTCAACCGAGCCACCTGAGACGCTGAAAGCGATGGTTCGTCACGCTTGATTAAACTCGGCGACGGTTCAAACATGACGCTCAAGCGCTCATCAAGGTAATTGACGCCCCGCAAGAAGCTCAAAATCCGCTCATCAAGCGTCAGCGTCGCATCCCCTCCACCAAGAGGATGCCAATCCAGCAACAACCAATATCGAAGTGGACTATGAGGCGAAAAACATCCCCAACCACAGGAGTGAGAGACAGACATCGCCAATGAAGCTGTGGGGTGCGTAAATGTTTCGCTACCCATCACATCGGCACACTTTCTAGCAACGCGTTCATCTAATGACACCGCCATCAATAAAGCCAATACCGCTTGATCGCCTTCGGTCAATTCAAACTGATTGCACATCACGTTAAATGCAGTTGGCGGATCGCTGACAAATCCGCGATTAATGTCAGCCAATAGAGCTTGACCCGTTTGATCGTTCCGCACTGCATCCAACGACTGAAGAACCCAATCAATCAATCGTGAAATATGCGCTTGATTGGTTGCTTGCCAATGCGCAAACGCATCAAGGGATTGCTGACTTCCCTTCATCCCTACCGTGGCTTGATGTATTGCCGTCGACTCGCGCTGCTTTGATATCATCGCATCATGATCATCATCCAACGCTGGGTCTGACGAAAGCTGTGCTGAATTGTTCACACCTACGATTTCTGTCATACGGGCACCACCACTATTTGTGTTGGATCGTAAATTGGCGCGCGCGGCGTAAAGTCAGGTGCAATCGGCGGTCGGTCTTTTTCGATAAACCAACTGTCTGCACCATCAATGCGTAATCGCGCAGGATAAACACCAGCAGGTAAAGGACCGAAAACAAATACAAGCGTGTTGGTTGTCACGGTCACTGACTCTGCTTGCGCTCCATCGCTACCAAGCCAAAGGCTGGCTTGCTGCCCTGCATGCACATTGGGTGTCACGTTCAACGTCACAGTGACTGTTTGCCCATTTCGTACCACGCTAGCAGGCGGCAATGTCATCACAGGCGACACTTGCACCATGACTTGGTTAGATTGTCGTGTGTCGCCATCAATTTCCGCAGAATACCGCAATGCATAATGGCCCGCAGCCCAATTGGCAGGGGCATTTGGCAAGGTCACCGCATGACCAAGTGCGGAACCGCCCGCATCAACACTGACCGTTTGTTCAAGATCCTGTGAAATATGCGAGAAGGAGAACCGCGGATTTCCCCCTTCTAAAAAACGCCCTTCTACATCTAAGGCATCCCCCAACCTTGCGCTCGCCTGTCGCGCAGGAGGGATCACTCGCAACAACTGAGGCAATGAAGGAATGAGCTGAGGGAAAACATCTGGCCCACTGTTGTCAGTGCCAATGGTTAACACTGGCAACGCGTTCAATGTGCCATATTCTGCTTCCATTAATACCGTTGAAACGCGGTAGGCCATCGACGGGCGATACTGAGTTTGCAATGCACTCCACAGCCCCGTCTTCTCCGAAATTGGCATGGTGTGAGGGGCAATTCGCAGCGCTTCCGCTTGATCTGCAAGCCCTGTATCGGACAGTGCTTGCAGCAATGGCGGTAAGCCCGCTGCAATAGCAGGAGAAGGTGTCAACGCCGTTTGAATTTCCGTGCGCGTAAAACCTGGATGCTCATGCAGGATTTGCATGGCATAACCTAATAGAACGTCACTATGTAAATCCGCCGTACCATGGGCACACACCAAGTAGTACAAATCCAATGGCAGCGGCGTATTGTTGATTCTGTCTCCATCGGTGTTACGAGTCGGCACGCATTGATTGGCCCACGATCCATTGATTTCTGTGTGATAAAGGAACACGTTCAGTGCAGGGGCGGTATTGTCCTCTTGTGCCAGCATTTGATCAGGAGGTAACGCGTGAACAGGCACATTTGTATTAACGATTGCCGCGACATCATGGTCGACAAATCCATCGTTGAGCAGGTCGCGCAACAGTTGCGTGACGCCAGCCAGTGCCAGTGCGGAACTCATCGCTCTCCCTCCTGACGTTGGAGTAGATAGTCAGCCAAGGAAAGATCTGGTTTCCATGTCGACTTCACCATGCGCTCTGCCTGAGGTGGATTCTGAATGGGGGCTTGCTTGGACACAATCGTGACTGAATCTATTGTCACATTCACTGACACTGAACCTTCTGACCGCGCCTTTTGACGACGAAACGAGCTAGGCGCACTCGATGGCTCATTATCCTTGCTTCTCAATAGAGAACTGGCAAACGATGAGGTGTGTGTTGACGTTTGAGTGTGAGTTTGAGATTGATTTTGAGATTGACCCAATATGGACGCCGCCACTTGCTGGGTGAAGTCTTGCCTCCGGCTCCCCACTTTGGGCTCGATTTTGGCGGCTTTATTTGCGGCATCCTCAGTCACTTCGTGCAACTGTGAGTCAGAATGAGCTTGATGCTGACTCGCTGCAACATGCTCATTGTGCACCCGTTCGATATTTGGATCAGCGTTTTGCCAACTCGCACTTCGTGGATTATCACGTTCTCGATTGGCTTCGTTAACTATCTCCGCCGAGCGCTTTTGTGCGTTGAGTTGCTGGGAATGTGTGTTTGCCGATGACTCCCCCATTCGACCATCAATCGGAGATACAGATTGGGCGTGATCGCTGGACAGTAAATCAGCCCCTGAATCACTCACATTTCTTTCAGTGCTGCCCATTTTGTTTGAGAACGCATCTTTTGATTCTTTTCCTGACGACTCAGACCCAGTACGATCACCCTCATCATAAGTGACACTGTCACTTGTATGGCTGCTGTTTTCGAATGAAGGGGCATTCGAAGGAACGTTATGCCATGCATCGATAGTCAATGTATCAGCGTCAAACTGATTAACTCTATTTATCCCACTGGAATAGCCTGGCTCCTGCGTCACTCGGGTCGCCCCTGCATAATATGACGACGCAACAGGTTTTAGCGTCTGCATTCCATCAATGTTCCGGCGAATGTAATCCCCTAACAAACGATTCATAAATGCTCCCTTATGACACTCTGGCAAATATTCATGAGTCGATCACCATGGCGATGTGCTGGCGACGGCGTGCGGGACTCATGGCGAGAATGTCGTGGCTTGACCAGCCGTAAGCTGACGCAAGAAGGTGAACATCCCACAGTTGACGCTCAACATCTGATGTCAGCAAAGACCAAAACTGATTGGCAATATCGAATTGGTGCGCTGTTTCAGCCCCACATTCCGTGCATGCAGAATTCAAAGAAACGATGGTCAACGGTTCGATTTCAAGCATTCTCGCTTCAAGCGCCAGATAGAAGGCTCGCCATGCAGAAGCCGCATCTTCACTTTTATCAATGCAACTCAACACGTCCCGATAGCTCGCGGGGTCAAGTACGCATTGCGCAAATTCAGACTGCGTATGAGGCTTTGACAGCGGAGAGTTTGACGATGCGAGCACAAACAGATCACGGACAATCGGCAACCGGAAACGACCACTAAACGCCGCCATGCCCAGTTCCGTGTCTAGTGTTTCGTAATAATGTAAGTACGCTTCTGTGTTGATCTCGGTAGCTTCTGTGTTGCTCTTCAAGCGCTCCGAGCCACTCGCTAACACCTGTGAAACAGTAAACGACAATTGGGTTTTGGCTGTACATTCAGAGCAAGCGCAAACCACTGCAATAGACTCACCAAACTCAGCACGGTAAGCCAGTAGCAAGAAATGATCTCGCCCAGCTAACGTCCAATCAACAACGTCTCCTTCGTATTGACTTAAAAGGTATGCAGACACCAAGGCAACCGCACGTTGAGGTGGCAACATGTCAGCGGCTCTTTCCCAAAGCTCAACACGTTCATTGTTGGTCAATGCCGATATCGCAACACGCATTGGCATTCACTCACTGTTCTGGATGCACAAAACTAGGTTCTTTTGGCACCGTGATGTCGTTGCGTTCCCACCCCTCGTTCTCTAGTTTGATTGACTGGATCATGAATGCGGAGCTAGACGCATCGAGCGCAGGTATCGCTTTGTATTCCGAGACCCAACAGTTATAGAGGGTGTAGCTCAATACTTTTTGCCCAGCTTCATTGAGAACTTCAAGAATCAATGTCTTGCGAAAATCTGCCAGCGAGACTTCACCGCCTAAACCCGTGCCAATACGCCACACTTTGTTGGCCCACTGCTCAAATTGAAGATTTTCAGTCACCCCACGTTCGAGCGTAATGGCTTCAAATTTAGCTTGCCCCGGCGATTTGCGGGTGTGTGAAGGGTCTGCCCCCTCTCGGTATTCCATCACTTCTACGGTGCGGCTGAGTCCCGACACCTTTTGTACTGCTGCTAGTACGTCACCACCCGCTTCTTTGACAATAAATTTGTAGCCGGGATAAGGCACAATACGTTGACCATTCACGTTAAGCTGAGACATCTCGTCCCCCTCGCTAACCATCAAAAATAAGCAAAAACAAAAACGAATGCAGAGAGCCTCTGCCAGCAAAAGCTGACAGAGAGGACATCTAACCGTTGCTGTTATTCATCAACTGCAAGCTAACAACGACAAATTCCGCAGGTTTTAGCCCCGCAAAGCCCACCAGTAAATTCACCACCCCCGCATCAATATCAGCTTGTGTGGTTGTCTCGGCGTCGCACTTCACGCGATAAGCCTGCTCAGGCGAACTGCCTTGAAAGGCACCTTGGCGAAATAACCCTTGCATGAAGTCACCAACTGCAATGCGAATTTCTGACCAAAGCGGTTCATCGTTAGGTTGGAACACTGCCCATTGCAAACCTCTAAACAAAGACTCTTCAATGAACAATGCGGTACGACGAACAGGTATGTAAGTCCATTCCGACGCCAACTCATTCGCACCGCGAAGAGTTCGAGCGCCCCAAGCGATATTGCCGCTAATGCCACCATTGCGAAGGCAATTCAAGCCCACAGGATTTAGCAGGCCTATTTCGTTATTGGTTAAGGATTGATTGAAGCCCATGACATTACGAAGATTTGCCGTGATGCCAGCCGCCGCAGTCCAGATACCTGATTCGGTATCTTTGCGCGCATAGAGTCCCGCGATGGTGCCACTGGGCGCGATGGTTCGTAGACGATTTTCATTGTTCGGGTCAGGAACCTGAACCCGAGGATAGTAAGCAGCAGTATTACGGTGACGAAGACCGGCTCCTGCTACCTCATCAAGCCAATCATGTGCCTCTTCAACGCTATTCACGTTAGCGGGCGGATCAATTAATAAAAATGCGCGTTGTTCTTCGCAATATGTCAGCGCCGGACTCATGACACTAAAGGTATCCGCAGATCCAAGATCTGCTGCTTCTGGGATCAGTAAGATGTTGAACAAATCAACATCCTCCAGTGCATAAAGCCCAGTTCGAAGTGAGCGATTTCCTCTCAATGGTGCCGCACGCTCAGCGTCGGTTAACAGCGTTATATCCTCATCAGCCCCTGCGGTGGCGAGCGTTTGATGTCCCGCTGGAGCAACCGTATTCATGGCATATTGCTGAACATTTGCCTGTACCTGCACCGTCGCGCTATTAATCAGTCTCATGAATTCGCCAAAGTCTCCCTGGGGCACAAGCGATTCAGCGATGGTGATGACTTGTCCTGCACGATATTCGGCACTGTTTCTTCCACTGAAAATCGCCATACGTGAGCCACGAACAACCACTTGGCATTGCGCCCAAAGTGGATCTGCCGCTCGAGTATCTCGGATTGCGTTTTGCAGCATGAGCGCCGCTTCTGCAATTGTGGTGGGTTTGATGCTCGCATCGATAAATACATCGTGAGCCCCCGTCCCTAGATCCACGAGCAACGAATTATCATCCGCGACCCCAGCATACTGCGTCGTGTCTTGCACATCAGAGTAAAAACCCGTCGCTGCAGGCATCGCTGTACCCGCACCGCCCAACGACAACTGAACAAGCATTGAATCATCGTTAACAACATCGACGACATAACGAGGGTGTGTCTCTACCATCGACACGTTACGATAAATTTCGTTACGCACTGGCAACTCTAAGCCATCAACATGACGGATCTCGGTAATCGTCAGGTTAAACAAAGACGTGGGATCAGAGGTGAGATAGTCAACATCAGCGCGTATATGGTTATTCCAATTACCGGGATCTTCGACTGGATTGTTCTGAAATTGACGTCCAGCATCAAACCTCAATGTGGTTGCACCGCTCCAGCTTTCTGCTGTCATGCTGCCATTCGTTCCTCCGCCTACGCGAATACCGACGGCTTGGCCTCCTCCATTAAGGTAAAACTGAGACACTGCGTAGCTCGCTTCGCTATCAGTGTGCACGCCACCAAAGTGAGTATCAAAATCACCAATGTGAAACATTCGCACTGGCGTATTAAGTGGACCGCGAGAAAAGCGCCCCACAATGGCGGCGATTGACGTAGCAACGCCACTCAATGAGCGACTACCACTAGGAATTTCTTGAATATAAACGCCGGGATATGTCAGTGCGACTGGCATGGGTGACCTCCTCAAGCAAGACGATGGATCCATTAAAACTGGCGTCAATGTATTGCGATGCCGTCGACTGGAAAATTCGACAACATCGAAGGGTGAGTACAGTATTGATGTCACAATACACAGTAATGAGGATGGTCAACTTTCAACCATCTGCTTGTCGCAACCACAAGACGATACACATTAAGAGGGTGTTATGCTTAAAAAAGTACGTTCGTTTTATTAACGATTTTTCAGCATGTTAAGCACAATGTAATCGTTCTTACTAAACACCCTTATTTTTATACGAATTAATATTGAGAAAACCCGAAAAGACCAACGAAATAGACAGACAGCCTAATTGATCAGGCGAGACAGCTCATTCCAACCATAATACCCCCGATGCATATCAGTGAATTTTCGGTCTTTTGCTTGCTGACGAGTGAGAGCAGATTGACGTGAATGTTTGATTGTTCATTAATGACAATGAAAAAGAAAAAAGAAAAAAGAAAAACGAAAAAACCAAGACAGAGTGAAGACAGCCCATCAAGTAGACATATATAGGTAGAAGCTGAATAGGTAGAAACAGAATAAATAGAAGACGAATAGCAAAAATAGAAAGTGTCTGCGGGGCAGTTATTCGTTGTCGGTCGTATCTAGCCGCCGACAGCTCATCAGCGGCTAGCAAAAACCGGTAATACACCCAGTTTTATGATTGACTGACAAACTCGTGGATGTAGTCAATTTGGGGTTGCTTTGTAAATGCCCCCGGACGCAAAGCTTGGACTTCACGAATAATATCTTCCAATTCCCAGCCACGTTCTAATAGCAAATGCGCAGCCATCAAACCAGTGCGGCCTGATCCCCCCATGCAATGAAGAGCGACCTTCTCGCCTTTTGCAATCGCATCATGCAGGCGTGATTGGCATTGTTGCCAGCTCTGAATAAACGCGGCGTTTGGCGCTTCATCGTCTTCAATCTGGGTTTGGAACCATGTGATTCCGGCAGCTTGGGCGAGTTCACCAAGTTCAGCAACGCCTTTTTCAGCCATTTCTTCTTGGCTCAGCGCGGTGACAATCATGGTCACGCCTTGTGCTTTAAGTTGATCTAAGCTCTCTTTTAACGACGTGCCTTTGGTACCTGGGCATGGTGTTAAAATTAACGCACCCGCTTCAACAGGCAGTTCCCATGTTGGATGTGTCATTGTTATACCTTCATTCCTTTCAACTAACTGATTTATGCTAACCCTCAATTATGGCGGTTAAGTATTACAAATTAAATAACGATAGTCGTTGATGATAAACACCAAAAGCCTCAGAATAGCGCCCCTTTCCCTACTGAGTTGGCGCACTTGCCACCAGCCGTCCATTTTAGGGCGTAATCTTATTGAGAATTATACATATGGGTTTTACCTCGTTAGGTCTTTCTGCACCAATCCTTAAAGCGGTACAAGAGAAGGGTTACGATACGCCTTCTCCGATTCAGGCGCAGGCTATCCCTGCTGTACTTGAAGGCAAGGATGTCATGGCTGCAGCACAAACCGGTACAGGTAAAACCGCTGGCTTTGTTCTGCCAATCCTAGAAAAACTGAGCCATGGCGATCGCGCTCGTCCAAACCACGTTCGCGCTTTGATCTTGACCCCAACTCGTGAACTAGCCGCTCAGATCCTCGAAAATGCGGAGGCTTACAGCAAGCACACGCGCCTGCGTTCTACCGTTGTTTTTGGTGGCGTTAAAATCAACCCACAACTTATGGCACTGCGCAAAGGTACCGACGTTTTGGTCGCTACACCGGGTCGTTTACTTGATCTTTACAGCCAGAATGCAGTGAAGTTTTCACAGCTTGAAGTGTTGGTTTTGGACGAAGCTGACCGCATGCTAGACATGGGTTTCTTCCGTGACATCAAACGAATCCTCGATATTTTGCCGAAGAATCGCCAGAACTTGCTGTTCTCTGCAACGTTTTCTGACGAGATTCGTCAACTAGCGAAAGGCTTGGTTAACAATCCTGTTGAGATTTCAGTCACGCCTGCAAACTCAACCGCACGTACCGTTGAACAATGCATTTACCCTGCTGACAAGAAAAAGAAACCAGCCATTCTTTCTACCTTGATTAAAGAAGGTAACTGGCGTCAGGTGTTGGTATTTAGTCGCACTAAGCACGGCGCAAACAAGCTTTCTCATTTCCTTAATGAAGAAGGCATTACTGCGGCACCGATTCACGGTAACAAGAGCCAAGGTGCTCGCACCAAAGCACTGGCTGATTTCAAATCAGGTGAAGTACGTGTACTGGTAGCAACCGATATTGCTGCTCGTGGTATTGATATCCCTCAGCTTCCACAAGTGGTTAACTTTGATTTGCCAAACGTTGCTGAAGATTATGTTCACCGTATTGGCCGTACTGGCCGCGCTGGTGAAACAGGTAAAGCGATCTCGTTGGTTTGTGCTGACGAAGCGGATGATCTATTCGGTATCGAACGTTTAATTGAGCAAGTACTGCCACGCATAGAACTAAAAGGTTTCAAGCCAAGCATCGCTGTCCCTGAACGTGCACTAGACACTCGTCCCATGAAAGCGAAGAAACCAAAAAGACCAAGCGCTCCAACAGGTGGTCGTCGTTCTTCTAGCTACAGAGGCAACGGTGACAAAGCGGTCTTCGAAAATCGTCAATCTCGTCAAGGTGGTGGTCAGCAAGCTCAGAAAGCTGAAGGCAACGGTGAAGGCCAAGCACGTCGTGAAGGTTCTGCTCGCAACGGCAACGCTAATAGTCGTAACGGTAACCGCAATGGCAACAGCAATACGGGTAATCGTGGTGCGAATGCATCAGGTCAAGCGCCATCACGCAATAAGCCACAAGGCAATGGCGCTCAGAAGCCAGCAGGAAGCCAAAACAGAAAACCAGGTGGCCAACAACGCCGTCGCCCTTCGGGCAACACAGCGAAAGCGACCCCTAGCGCCAACTAAGATAAAGTGATTTGTAAAAGCCAGACAGTGTCTGGCTTTTTTCGTTTAGAGGATGGTCAATGGAAGCCGACAACTTACAGTTTCCCCTCTCTCTCGCGCCTCTCTCTCACGCCTTTCTATCGTCAATAGTCTTCTTTCGCTTCACCACTGAATTTCGAGATATAACCTGAAAAATTTTTAGAAAAAACATAATCCAGACAGAGAGATACGGCCATTATCTGTACAAACTGCACGTAAATGATGCATTCGTTCAGATTTCCGCATTTTATTCTCATTTCGCCCTTAATTTTTCAGTAAAACGTGCCGCTTTTTCTTTTAGTTACAAGTTATACCCAATCAACCTGAAGATGCTCGATTTCAGAGGCCTTCAGGTTGTTTGGGTATAAGAAGCAATTAACGTTTTGCCGAGTATCGGCTATTGAGAATAATAATGTATAAGAAAACAATCCTCTCCATTCTAGTTCTTGCGGCACTTGCTGGCTGCAACGACGAAGACACGTCCATTATTCAACCAGATATAGACACAGAAACACCTGCGCCCGTTCTTCCAGAAGAAGGAACGGATGGCTCTCCAGATATAGGTGTGCCAGACCCTATTATCGCGGGAGAATTTTCCCTCGATGGTTCATTGGTGTTTGGCCCTTCAGTAACCTGTAATGGTGAAGCAGCCAATGCGTTTGAATTCTCGCAAAATGATGCCGTTGTCTGTGAGTTCGACGGCACGGTATTAGCGACATTCAGCGACATCTTTGCAGAGAAAGAACAGCGCTCAGTTGACACACCTACTCGGCTGAGATTAACACTTGAAAACGCATCCGAGTTTGTCGACTCCCCAGAGAAACTGCGAAATGCTCGCACCTTGATCACTGCTGTTGCGCCAAGTCACGACAACCAAATCGATTTCCCAACTCTGTCCACGAGTGACACGTTGGCCTTCTCTGCCATGTACAATAACGACTTAGACTTGCCACAAGCAGACTTCGATAAGCTATTGGAAGAAGAAGCACCCACAGAAGAAAGCCTTGTCGATAAACTGCCGAGTACACACGTTCCTGATATTGAGCCGGAAGTCACAGAAGGCGCAGTCGCTGACTTAAACGCGCCGTTTGTTTCCGCCAACGCTGAAGAGGCTTATCAGTACAAGCCAGAAACAAGCATTCTTTCGAAAGCCGTTATCACTGATTCGAACGGTAAAGCTGTGCAAGGCTTGTCTTACTTCAGCCGATCGTCTCGTGGAAAAACCAACGAGCTCGGCGAGTTTGAATTTGTTTGGGGCGAAACCATTTCATTTGGTATCGAGACATTTGAACTTGGTGGACTACGCGGAAACCAAACCCAATTTACGCTTCGCGACTTGGGCGTAGAACAACGCGGTAGAAATGCGGAGGCGTTGGTGAAACGCTACGCCACGAAAAACGCTGGCAATCTCTCCATCAATACTGACGTTGAAAAGGTATTTTCTCAGTACCCTAACGTCATCAACGAAGCCATTTCGTTATCGCTCAACGACAAGGACATTCCTCTCGACGTTGGAGCGGGTCAAATACAAACCGTTAAAGCAGAATTCGAGACTCAATTTACATCAGGCATCGCGCAACAAATCGATAAAGCCATTTGTGGTGAAAACTGCAATCAATCAGCTTCTCAATTTGATATCCAACCGGACGTGCGTGTCGCAACCGATGAGATGAGCAACATTCAGGCCGACATCAATAAGCTATGGGGCATCAATGACGCCGAATCTCAAGGCTGGAAACCCGTCGATAAATTCCATGTCTTTGCGGATGCAACGTGGTTTTATGGAAGCGTAGGAACGGCTCGTGGACAAGCGGCCGTTAACATTTCGAACCGCGCATTCCCTGTGATGATGGCACGTAACGACAATAACTACTGGATTGAGTTCGATAAACCCAAAGCCTATGACGAACGTGGCTTGGCATACATTACTGAATCCCCAGTCATCACACCCGATTTAGCAGGCGGAAACACGGCCACCTATGGTTTGCCTTTTGTCAGCATTGGCGAGTTGGGTAGCGGCAAGATCATGGTGATGGGCAACGCCCGTTATAACTCTGTCTTGGTATGCCCGACCGGATATTCTTGGGGTGGCAATAGTCAGTGTGAAAATGGGACAGACGGCGATGACATGAAGAATTTCTTCAACAATGTTATTCGCTATCTCACCAACCGCGCCGAGAATGCATCCATCAATGTTGGCACCAATATACCTCACGTCTACTTTACTCGTGCCGGCATCACGCTGGGCCACAAAGAAGCGTATGTGATTGCTGATGACTTCAATGTCACAACAGAGCAAATCTCATCGTTTTCAAATATCTCCCCTGCAGACATGCCCCTGCTGATCCTTAATGGATTTGACTATAACGGCCCAACGGGTGACGTTTATTTGCCACCTCATACCGCCAATACTGACAGCCCTAAACTCACCCAAGACGATGTCACTGCACTCATTCAGTACGTTTCTGACGGTGGCAGTATCTTGGTGATGGAAACCTTGCGTGCAACAAACAATGCTGGTGAGCTAGGTCGTTTGTTGGATGCAGCGGGCATCGCATTTGGCATGGGCGAGTCTGTCGTACCGACAGGGAATGGTCCCAATGATGGCTACGCCGATCGCGTACGTTCAAACCGCGAGTATGGTCTCTACATTATCGAACGTTATGCACCTATCGACGGTGAGAATGGCGAACAGCCAAAACCGCCGTATAACATTGATAAAATCACAGGTGAGGTGACGTGGGATCACATCATTGCAGGTAAGCCAGACAAAGCGCCGAAGCTAGAAACCGCGTACTACTTCGATAAATTGGAAAACGGAGAGGAAATCACTCGCAAGGCATTCATTCGCGAGGAAGACCATTTTGTACGCAACGACAAGGGTCATATCGATGTATCTAATGGCGAGCCCGTCGTTGATACTAAATCACTGCGCAAAGCCATTGACGATTTGCTCGAAAAGTTCGAGGTCAATGGTCAGCGCACCTATGAACAGTGTACTGATTACAACTACCACTATGAAATCAACTGCCTCGAGTATCGTCCGGGCAATGGTATTCCGCTAACTGGCGGTATGTCTCGCCCTATCTACACCAAACTCGATTTGGGAGAGAAAGAAGCTCGCGCCATGATCAAGGCAGCGGATCTCGGCACCAACATTGAGCGCCTGTATCAGCATGAGCGCTATTTCCGTACTAACGGTAAACAGGGTGAACGCTTAAGCAGCATCGATCTGAACCGACTCTACTCCAACATGTCTGTGTGGCTTTGGAACGATTTAGATTATCGCTATGAATCAGGAAAAGACGATGAGCTTGGTTTCGAAAAGTTCACCGAATTCTTGAACTGTTACACCAGTAACACTGGCGCAGAAGGCACAAAGTGTCCGCAAGAACTCGGCAACCAACTCACCGAAATGAAGATGGTTTATGGCGCAAGCGATGGTCAATATGCGGGCCAGATGAACCCGAGCTATCCGCTCAATTACATGGAAAAACCGCTGACACGTTTAATGTTAGGCCGCTCGTTCTGGGATTATGATGTCATTGTCGATATTCGCCAATTCCCCGGAGAGCCAGATGGATTTGCTACGGGCAAAGAACTGACATTCGACATGAGCAATAATCCAGTTGCGTACTATGCGGGCAACCGTCAGGCGACCGGTCAATGGGCGGTTGCTCATCAACCCGTGACAATTAATGTGTCAGGAAACAGTACCCCTGTTACCTTCACAATTGGCTTGCATGACGATCTCACTGGTCGTGAGAAGCACGAACTTGGTCTAAAACGCCCACCGCGCATGCAAAAAAGTTACTCTATTCAAAGCAGCGGTGAATTTACCGTGCCGTACGGTGGTTTGATTTACGTGCAAGGTGGCAACAGCGAATCCGTCAATATCACGTTCAGTGGCAGCTTAGCAGCTCCGCTCTACAATGCGTCTACCGATGAATGGGTGAACCCGCAACACTCGCCAGCGCCAATTGGGGATGTGGTGTCAAATAGCTTCATCTATACCGCTCCAAAAACCAATATGGCAGCGAAAAACTTCGACGGCGGTATGGCACAGTTTGCATCAGACTTAGATACTTTTGCCCAGGATATAAATGAGTTCTATGCGAGAGACGAAGGCATCAACGGTCAAAACAACCGTGCTGTTACTCACGCCGACACGCCAAACAACCGCCATGCGTTTGTGAATGATGTCGCCATCAGTATTGGCGCTGCGCACTCTGGGTATCCAGTAATGAACAGCAGTTTTGATGTAGACAGCAAACACATGCCGACCACGCCACTCAACGATTGGCTAATTTGGCACGAAGTGGGTCACAACGCTGCTGAAGCCCCACTCACTGTTGAAGGTGCTACTGAAGTTGCTAACAACGTGCTTGGCCTTTACATGCAGCAAAAATACCTAGGGAAAATGCCTCGTGTGGAACGCGATATTCGCATTGCTCCACAGTTCGTGAATGCGGAGAACGGTCACGCATGGGGCGCTGGCGGCGCAGGTGAACGTTTGCTGATGTTTGCACAACTAAAAGAGTGGGCTGACACAGAGCTGGACATCACCCAATGGTACGAAGGCGAACTGCCAGATTTCTACAATCAAGAACTTGGCATGAATGGCTTTAACCTTTACAAATTAATGCATCGCCTCACACGTAACCAATCTGAAAATGGGATGCGTTTAGTCGGTGAGAACCAATGTTACCAATCAAACTTAGGTAAGAGTGACGCTTTGCTACTTTGTGCATCTTACGCTGCACAAACAGACTTGACGGCGTTCTTTGACGCATGGAACCCTGGCGTCGTGGCAAGCATATTACCGGGTCAAAGCCAGCCTCAGTATGGCGGTGGTATTAGCGATGCAGGACGAGCAGCAGCGAAAGCGCTGAATCTACCGCTTCCAGTCCGTAACCCGCTGAACATTGATTCGGTTACTGTCGGTGTTCCAGCACAATAACCACGAATAAGCAGTCGCGAGGAAACAATATACACTCGCGACTATAACAGTAGTGAAAAAATAGAAAAGGGAGCCAATTGGCTCCCTTTTGATTTCTATCTTACGGCTATGTTTATTGCTTTGTAATAAGCCGATACTCTGTCAGTGTCAGGATTGCACTTTCAAGAACATCTAAGCCTTGGGTCGTATAACCATAGAAATTCGGCGTCACCGCATCTCTCAAATTCACTACCAAGTCTGTAATGTCATCACCTAGCATCAATCCATCTGATAACTCCGACAGCAGGCGCTGTTTTTGGTCATCCAATGGTTCGATAAATTCGCTATAGCCCGCAACAGAGCTATAGAGATTGCTGAAGGTTCCTGTCGTGTTCTCTTCAATGAAGTAGCTCACTGAACGCGAGAAATTGACGCGAATATCGCTCACACTTTCATTGGTTGAAAAGACAGTTTCTAACAAGCTATCCCCACCCGCATGTTCAATAGTGTTTGGCTTATAATCTGTTTTCGGGAAAACAAGAAATGCTGATATTGCACCGTCACGAGTTACCGCTGATAGTACGAAACGTCTGTCGTCATAATATTTAATGACGTCACCCGCCATCGATTTTTTGATGTAAACCGGCGCACCAAATGTCTCTTCCAACACATCTTCAGAAGCACGAATATAGATCCGCTCCAGATTATTGTGTGACGGAATATCAGTAAACTGCGACAACGTAAGGTTATATACCTTATCAATCGCATCCATGGTGTCATTCAATCCACCAAGAGCAATCGCGATAATAGAGACAAACGCAATGGTTTTTGCCCACTTTTCTCGAACACGATCTTTCAAATTTCGTTGTTGTGCTGTTTCAAGCGCCAGAGCTTCATTTTGCTCATTGACTTCAACCACCGACATGCCTTACCCCTTCAAATCTTCTAGTTTTTCAATCGCTGTTTCAATAACGTGCTCACTGATCGCCTCGATCTCGTCTTGACTCACATACTGCTTAATGTCGTCGGAAAATCTCACACCAATAAAAACGCCAAAGCCTATAAGGCCAAAGACAAAAAGCCTAAACATCCTGATTCTCCAGTGTTATTGATACATCGAAATCCGACCTTTTACCTTTCGTAGGTAATTCTTGGTCTCATCGTAAGGAAGATTTTCAAGCAGGTGGTTATACACCTCATCCGGCGTCATGCTGTTAATCACCACAGCGGCTTTACGAATATTGGTCGACCTGTCTTTATTGAACGCTTTAGCTACGTTGCCTGCACCTGTGTTGTAAGCGGCAATCACACAGTAAAGACGCGCTTCATCATTGGTCACGAACTTAAGGTAGCGCTTGTCCAAGATATTGAGATAAGCCGTACCTGTTTCCACGTTAATAGGCGGAACGTATAGGTCTGTTGGTGACATTGGCGAATCGATCTTACGGAACAATTTGTTCACGTCATGACCTGCACTGTTTGGTACAACTTGCATCAAACCAAAAGCAGGAACATGTGATTTCGCATCTGGGCGGAAAGAGGATTCGCTATGCATAATTGCCATAACAAGCGCAGCATCAATTTCCCAACGCTCACTTTCTTTTTCTACAAGCGGCTGATAAGTAGAAGCACGTGTCTTTAACGCGTTTTCAGGTAGCTTCACTTTGTAGCTCACCACTTTTTTAGCGGCATTGTTACTTGGTTTAGAAGCTTGCACTGTAACGGTTTTGGCGGGTTCCACGTCGCTCACGACTGTGGGTGTTGGCTGCGTTGTTAGCTGCGGTTTCGACTGTGGTTTTGGTGACTGCTCAGCTAACTCCGTTGCCGCTTGCTGTTTCGGTGTTTCTTCCACGGAGAGTGAAGGTTTACGGGTATCCGTCACTTCTGTTTGGGTTGCGCTCTCTTTTGGTGCTACTACGCCAGGCGACTTCGCTTCAACGTTCGCGTTAGCTTTAGTTATCGTACTCGCATCCGCCATCACATTAGTTTTGGTTTCATCCGATTCAACGCTCACCACCTGCTCGACTTTCGCCGTAGATTCGACATCGGCTTTGTTTGCAATGACAGCGGTTCCTCCGACTTTCTCGTCGTCGGCCTTTTTATGTTCCGTTTTTACTGGCTCAGGAATATCCAATTCTTTGCGCTTCGCTTTGAACTGTTCGCTGATTGACGCTATGCGCGGAGCCGCAGTTTGGAGGAGAGCAATTTTTTTCTTGTGCGCACGTTCATAAATAAAGGATTCTGGAATCCCTGTATTTGAACGAATTAAACGTTCGGCTTGAACGTCAAGCTCACGCATTTGCATCTGAATTTGATCAATGATGAATTGTTTTTCTGTTTTTTCTTGTTCTGGAGAGTAATCAACATAAGCGATGGCTTCGTTAGCGTTTTCCAGAGATAGTATCTGACCGTCGACTTCCAGTTCAGACAACCCATTTAACGCGGATGCCGAATCAGAATCCATATCGACCAACACCGAGATAGTCGCCGTATTACCCTCGTAATCAACAACTTTCTTCACTGTGTTACTGTCTGAATATTCAACCGATTTGGTAGAATCAGACACTTCACCACTGCCCCATTGATCAATCAGCAATTCACGCTCTTTATCCAAATTCGAGGTGTACTCATCTCGCCACGCTTCGTACTCAGAGAGATAGTTATCGAGCCATTGGTAAAATTCAGCGAATTTTTCTTTTTGAGGTTGATTCACTCGTTTTGCTTCACGATCTAGCTCAGCAAAAGAATCTGCTGTCGCCAATGCAGGGACAACATTCAATACGACAGCGATACACACTGCCAACGCTTTTATTTTATTCGTCGCCATTTCCGGTACCTAGCACCATAAAAAAGAGGTTATCTCGCGATAACCTCATAAGAAGGGTTCATTTATTACGTATTGCGCTTAAAGCTGTTTCAGAGACTCAAGAGTCTTCGCCAGATCGTCAGCCGCTTGCTCGTTGTTGAATTGATTCCACAACGTTGCATCTTCGCCCGCAGCGTCAATCACACTGTTTCGGTTGGCTTTGTAGGCTTCTTGGTCCATACCAACAAGCACATACAATCCACCTGTTGGACTTACTTGGCTAACCAGCACGCGACTGTCTGTTAGTGAGCGAGACACGACTGTTTTGGTAACGTTTTCAAACGTTTCCATCACAGACTCATTCACGCCTTCAGTCGTATTTGTGGTAACAGATGCTTCTACTGCCTGCTTGAACATGTTATTCACGTCAATCTGAAACTGAGACGCCAAAGCGACACGTGCTTCGTTAGCAGCAACTTTACGCATCACGCTCATGCCCGCTGCGCTTTTCTTCGCATAACCTGTCGCAGCAATACCAATGTCTGATGGCATCACATCACATACCCAACCTGGCGCTTCATCCTTTGGAGAATCAGGGAAAGTACAAGCAGCAAAGTTCTGGCTTTGCTCAACCGTTGCGTTGTTAGAACACGCTGAAAGAACTAATGCTAGAGAAACAGCAACAAGGGATTTTTTAATCATTAGTTGCCCCAACTGTTGGTCATACATGCTACATCCCAAATCGCACACTCTTCAGGAACCAATTTAGCGGTATCACCTTTCCGCAACTTCAGAGACATCTCCTCGTCGATAGCAACCCAAGAAAACGTTGGTTTAACCGCATCGTTCTCATGATTGACAACGTAACCCACACCCACGGTGTACGTTTCTAGATCGCCTTCGTCTGATTTAAAGGTTTGAGAGAACGAGATGTCCGCACCAGGTTGAATGCGTTTGTTAGAACCCATTGCCACTTTCACCATGGTGCCAGCTTCACATTGACGCATCTCCATAACAGGTGCAGAAGGCGCTAGCAGTTTTTGAAGTTCAAAGTTGTACTTCACAGATTTCATCGCCGCTTCGCTGGCCATTGAGGTGTACTGTGCTTTAGAGATAGGACACTTAGAATTGCGGGTTTCAGAAGTGAATGTGTCATAACTTCCAAGCTCGATGCGCTGAACCAGATTCATATCAGGTAGAGACACCACTTTAGCGACCGCTTTCACTTCAGTGCGGAAATCACAGTGAGCAGGGTAAACCTTGGTTTCGCCCTCGTCGTTGGTTTTTTCACGACGTTCAGTGAAGTTGTAAGTAAGATCGCTTGCCGTCACTTCAGTGATAATTGCTAAATCTGCGATTGGCACGCCTGATTGATTGTAGCGACCGCTTTGCTCAGCAAGCTTAATCTCACCTTTCAATTTGTTCGCAAGTTTACGATCAACCAGTTTACTGCCGGTTTTTTCAATAGTTGCTTCAAGATCGTTACGGTAAACAGTTTGAAGACGGCCTTTTGCCGAGTCATCAAATGCCATATCAACAGGCAATACGATCACTTTAATATCTTCTGCTTTTTTCCCTGCAACTGGAGACTTTTCAATATCAACTTGGCCTGTTGGCATACAAACCGTGTCAATTTGAGTCAACTGACAACCAGAAATTGCTGCAGTAAGAGCCACTGCCACTAACGCTTTCTTAAACACTTTTGATACTCCAGTGTAATATTATTTTTAGAGTTGTAGTCCCAATGCAGTCCAAATACCTTTCTCTTCTATTTGTGAAGAGAAATGACGTTCAGCACCTTCATGGGAAAGTTTGAAGTTTGATACTGAATTGCCGGTCGAGATAACCTCGCTCGTGGACAATGTTTGTCCTTTTATATTTCTAAGAGACAACTCAGTGACTTTTGTGGTGATAAATGCATCACCAACCATGTTTTTACGATAGTCAGAATTCATTATTAAAACATGTGAAATCGAACGCGACTTTCGAGTGGTTGTATTAATACCTACAGCGCCGAACTTTTCCGCTATAAATGCAGCACTTTTTTTATCGTTCACATCGGGCTTAATATAAACAAGAATACTGGACTTAACTTGGTCTACCTCTGCAACTAGCCTAGGAAGATAAGTAATATCAACTGCTCTTTTTTCGTTCATCGTTGACAGGATACCTATGCGAACATAGAGGTCTGCTAACTCGTCTTCGAGGTTGTTATTTTCCAACCACCACGTCAGTCTGTCTTGATGTGACAAGTTCTTAAGTTCAACTTCGGCATTGCTTTCAATTTGATCTATCTCAGTCAAAATTTGAGCTTTAACGTTGTCTCGCTTCACTCGAGCTTGGACATAATAGGCAACATCATTTTGCTCACTGCGCAGATATTCAGTGCCAATAAGTGTCAATTGTGCGGACTTCGCATTGACGGTGCTTTTCACATTTTCGTAGCTTAGCGCACCATCATTAATTTTTCGGAAACTATCATTTTTTGTAAAAGAAGAGTCCACTTGAGTCCATAGCTGTTCATTGATTTGACCTAGCGCGGATTTCTTAGCCAAATTCAAGCTACGGCCTTCTCCAACCGAATAAATATAGTTAGGGTCATTCACCGTCTCGACGTTATACCAATCTGGTGGTGTCGTTGATTGGCAGCCAACCAATACTAACGGCAACAATGCTGCGTAGATTTTTTTAATCATTTTTATAAGAAACCACTCAGAGGTTAATAGATAGACGAAATCAGTCATCGTCGCTTTAGTAATCCAAGGTGAATCTCGAACCATGACAATTAGCTCTCATTTAGAGAGAGTCTCTAAAGGCATTTATTTTAATGAGTCAAGACAACCAAGCATTGACGCGCATTATCTGGATAAAGATCTAAACTTTCAATAAGGAATGTAATTTTATTGCAAGAATTCTGACTTAAACGTGACATTCATAATAGCCAATAAATACCATCTCACAGAGAGAGCAATAGAATCACCCATTCATTATTTTATGAAGAGAACCTATTTACTGTGGAAATCCATTCACCATTAAATAGTCTCACCGAGCAACCATTGCAAAAATTAACTGTCTTTATTTGTAGCAGGGTGCGTAATTAAAAACAGATGATAAATATTTGATGGTAGTATTTTTAAGAGCATAACTGGCTATTGTTAGCCAGTTATGTCGTATGTTTGAAGGGTTTAAATAATGATACCGAATAGATTCATGCAAAAAAGTTCGTGCTAGTCGGGTTCATCGCTTTTTCGTAGCGTTCGTTGAAGCAGCATATTCTTCATAACAATAGATTTGAGGTTCTTGTCGACGATATGAAGCTCCTCTTCGGCTTGTTGGACATTTCCTTCTTGAATCAGCCTTTCTGCATAGGTAATTCGGGCAATGACAGGTGAAAGACTTATCGCATAGTTCTCAAGCCCAACAGCCAACGTTTGTAATTGTTCAAGTCTTCCCGTTCTTACCATAAGGCTCACATTTGCTGCGCGAGTTCTTGCCGTAACGAAACGCTCATTTAACTCATCGAAGTCCGCCACAACACTTGACTGCCAACGCTGAACAGACTCGCTCAGTTCCAATGCTTCTTTAGAGTCCGGAAATAGATACTGGAAACTATCTGCCAATTCCATACTAGAACGAAAAGAATCCGCGACATCTTCCTCAGACAGCATAGATAATTTTTCGCTATATCGAGTAAACAACTGCGACTGATAGTGCTTCAATCCCTGAGCGCCAAATTCCTCGCGAATTTGCTGCGCCTCATCGACCGAGATAATTTTTGGCTCGGTGAGCGCGACTGTTAACTCTGACGCGGGGGACGGTCTACTGCCTTGCACATACTGCAAACCATAAAGAGACGCACCACCTAATAAAACGCCTAGAACAAATACCAATGCGCTGGCATTCTGTTTTTTAACTTTCACTTCAACAGGTGGCGGCGCGACTACGCCCGTTCGTGAACTGTTCTCCAAGCGATCAATATGTTCAAAAACGGTAAAGCCGAGCACATCGAGGTCTGCCACCTTTTCACTTCCGCGCAGTGAAAGATTACGGTCAATCGCCTGTAATGCCCTTTCAGAGCGATACAAATCTCGTAGCTGGCTCAATTGCGGGTGCATTGCCCTCAACTCTTCACCCATGCGCCCCAACATCCAACGGTACAATTCAACCCGTTTTGCCTGTGGCATGTTTTGGTCTACGTGTTTGTCGCGAAGCACCGCCACTTGCAATTCAAGACCATTGGCAAAGCCTGAAAGACCTTGAGTTTTCAGTGATGCAACCGTGTAGTAGATAGCCACTAGCAAATCAGCACCATCAGAGGTAGCGACCTTTTCACACAGAGTACGTACTTTGTCCCAATCAACAGACCCACCCAGCGGATTAAAACGACGATTAATTTCACTGCGGATGGCTTGATAGTCGGCAGAGTCCTTCAAACGAGAGTCATCTGCCGCTAACTTTATGCCGTCGATGTCAGTCAACATCCATTGCGCCATGTTTATACTTCCTTAGTCATGACGTTAGTAGAGCGTACGAGAGAGCTTAAAGCCTCTGAAAATGGATGCCGTGAACGGATTGCTATCGGCTTCCGAATGCAATCTGTACATCACGTTACCTCGGTCAACATTGAAGCGATAATCGACACTGGTGGATGTTGAACCCACCACTTCCGCTTCTTCAAGCAAACGGAAGAATGCCCACGGGCCACGAATACTGATACTTCGGGGTGAAGAATTAGCCGCTACAGGCACCAAGGTCAGTTTGCTGACCGCAGATTCACGTAGCGTATTTGGCCAAATCAAACCGACGTTTTTACGCGGCCCATGGCTATATTCAACATACTGACCATCTATATTTATGACTGATCGGCGTTTATTGGCACTGAGTTCAACAGGTTCCAGAGTGAACTCTACATCCAGTACACCTTTTCGATTGAAGAAGGCTTGTTGAATCTGACGGGCTGAATCTAACTGATTGAGAACATCAGCACGGATCAATGTTTTCTCACCTTCGGCTGTATCAAAATCGCCCGCATCTTCAAGGAACATCTTCAAATTGTTCTCATAAAACTTGGTCAATATGCCATTCGGCGCAAAGAAGGACTCAAAGTCTTCCAGCGCAACGTCTTTCGATGATGCTGGGTTGAACGGGTAACGAGATGCCAACTTGGTGCGGAATTCGTTATACACATCATTAGTCCAACGCACTTCAAGGTATCGAATCGCTTCTTGACGAATCACATACCAACTCTCATCCGCTAGCTTTTTCAGCATCGAATCATAAGGTTGTGGCATACCTGTCGCGATGCGCTCCAACACATAGATAGGGTCGGCGCTGTTTAACGTCAGTCTCGCCTTTGTTGCTTCAAGCGCTGCTTTACCCACATCAGGAGAATCATTGATTGACTTCATGTAAGCGGTAAGTTGAGACACCGCATCCACGACTTCATCAAGATAAATAGGCTTACCCGGCTCCGTCGTCGCCAAGCCGTTTAGCTCTGAAAATTGATTATCAACCAATGCGGCAACACGGTATCGCGGCGATTTAACAAGCTCATCGCGCGCGGCATCGTTGTCAGGCAATGGCGGAAATAAATCCGTGTTGTCAGTCACTTCTTCGAGTAAACGGTGCAATGGTTGGTTATTACCCGTAATGCTCTCTAGCACCAATACCGCGTTGTGGATGTCTGGGAAGTATTTGATGTCTACGTCATTCATTGCGCGACGCCAGCTGTCGGAGTAATCAGCAATGTACTGGCTGCGAATTTTCTCGCGAAGCACACGCTTATCTTCGTCTGAAAAATCGATTGATTCAGTCTGGCCAAGTACCCAGCTGTCCACCAGCGCTAACTCTGAAACGGAATCTGATTCAGGAATGAAAAAACTGGTGAAACCTTTCTTGGTCAAAATGCGTGGAATTTCGAGGTCTTTACTCTCTTCTGTTCGCTGCGTAAACACCACGTCAAACACTGGGCCAATAGCAGTTGCCAAATTGACTGGCGCACCAAGCACTGATGTAGACGCCTGTTTGAGGTTACGATAAACCCGCTGTTCTATTGGCATTCGACTAAGTTGGCGTTGTGTCGATGCAATCAATCCATCATACGGAGCAAGAATAGCTTCAGCGTCATCTTGCCCATCTAAGCGATCACCCTCTAGATCCGTGTGCTGCATCGCGTAATCAAGGTGCTGCATCAAGCGCTCTTGAGTTTGACGATCGCCAGGATATTGCTCTTGCCACTCTGCCGCGAAGAAGTTTTGCACCATGTTTTGATAACGACCCTCATCATTGGTCATCATTCGGAACACGCGCAATGCAGTCAGCCTCTGTTCATCGTCCTGCGCGTCTGCGATTTCTGCTGCTGCCGTTTTCAATAATGCTGGCAAATAGCGATTTTCGAGCAAGCTTAAGTATGTGCGCTCCACTTCTGGACCAATAACATGACCTTGATACAAACCCAAGTCGGAGAGATGCTCTGGCTTATCTCGAAAGAAACCAAATTCCAGCGTTGCCTGTCGAATGGTATCCAGAGGTGCAAGAATATCGGCACCATCATCAATCACGACATCAGAGGTGTAGTTGGTTTCGTATTCATTCACCTTGGTTAACACCGCATCAGCTTGGTTGACGTTCTTCAAATAATATTGATGCCATGAACCAATCAGCAATACTGAGGCTATCGAGCACGCAACCACAGAAAGCAACATGACTCGGCGCTTTGTTTTTGCCACACGAAAATTATCTGACGCCAAGCCTGCTTCGGGATAAATCACTTTGCTGAACAGTTTTTGCGTGAAGTAGGTTGTCGAATTATTCGCGTTTTGCGCACTGTTTACGGCATGAGAAATACCGTAACGACGCGATGCGGAATCAATAAATGCATTGGTCGGCACGCCCTGCTGATACACAGAGGTAAAATACACGCCCCGCACGAGCGCAGACGTGGAGAATTGATCACTGCCAAATGCATCTTGCAGGAACTGCTTCATGACATCATGAAGACCCGCCATTTGACGACTGAAGCTATAAATCGCGGTACGATCTTCGCTGTCATATGTTTGCATCAGAATGGAAGGCAACATCGCGTTAACGCGTTCTACAAACCCACCAAAATCTTTATCAAATTCATTCAGCCAACTGTCGAGATCATCAACCGAGTCTAGGGTGAACGTGAAGCCCAGCACTTCTTCACGTTCTGCTTTGCTGCAATGACGGAAGAAGGGTTCAAAGCCATGCAAAAGATCGAGCTTAGTGAGCGAGACATATACTGGCAAACGTGTCGAAAGTGTTTCCATGAGTTCACGTAAACGTGCCCTCAGCAAATTGGCATACGCGCGACGCTCGCTGGTTGTGGATGTCGCCAAGTTTGCTACGTCCAGAGCGATCACCACACCATTCAACGGACGACGACTACGCGTTTTCTCTAGCCACTTGATAAAGTGGAGCCATAAACGACGCTCAAGCTCACCTTCCCCATCGTTACTGGTAGCACGTTGTGTCAGCAGTTCACCATCTGGGTCGATCAAAACAGAATCGTCACCAATCCACCAATCGAAGGAGAAAGGGTTTTCGCTTTTCTTACCTGAGGCACGCATGACCGATGAGAAAACAAAATTCTGACCGGAGCGATTAATTAGGCTTGTCTTGCCTGCATTTTCTGGACCCAACACTAAGTACCAAGGCAATGCATACAAATAATTACGCTTGTTTAGGCTCTTATGCAGCGCCGTCATCACTTGGTTTAGTTCTGACTCTTGACGTTCTTCAAATCGCTGAATGGGATCTTCTTGAAGCTGACGCTCTCGCGCTTGGTCAGCATGGTAGCCTTTGAGTTTTCGCCACTGCAAAAAGCCCCAGAGCGCTAGCCAAGCAAGGGAAAATATAACACTGGTAATAGCACGCGCAGTGATCGACGCGAGTGGTTGACTGTCGTTAATGGTCAGCCAAGGGCCGGCCCACCAAATAGCGACATTGAGCAACACAAAAATAGCCACCAATAAGATTGGTAGCCCCGCTTTCATAGCTGGCAGCATTTTCTGTAGAAGCGATTTGAACTTGCTGAACATAATGTTTCGATCCCTGATTTTTATTGTGCTTTCGCTATATTTTCGAGCCGCTGAATCAGCAATGGCTCCCAGTCAACCAACGACGTTCTGGTCGTCTGTTCTAACAAAATCTGATATTGCTGCTCTGCCATGGCAGACAGTTGATGACGACGCATGACATCAGCAGATAGCATGCGCCAGTAAAATTGATCTCGTGGTTCTGTTGATGCTGATAACCCATCGTTAAGCATGGCGAGTGCCACAGACAGACCGCCCTCGTCCGCCAAGGTAAAGGCTTCTTTTCGCTTTACATCCCAATCAGAAATCCCAGACGAGCCTGTGCTCGAGGTCTCTCCCTCATTTAACCAACGACGCGTTTCATCATTTACAAACGGTGCCCCACCCTTGAACTTGAGCTCTGCGACCAAAGGAAGGCGTTTTACAAAAGCACGGGTTTCGCTGGCAATGGTGTCTGCCCATTCAGCATTACCCAGTTTGAGCGCGATGCGATAACTGAGAAAATGACCGTCAATCCAATACGGGGCGACAGTGAGACTCTGTTCGACTTTGCGCCAAAGAGCATGATCAGCACCGCGATTTAGCTGCTCTTCATATTCTGAGATACGATCAAGCGATACTGGCATTAATTGGGTTTCGCCATTGGCTTCCGCTTCGGGTACGGAGGTGATAGAAAACCATACCGAAAAGCGACGTAATCGCAGCGACAGCGCAATGCCGCCGCCGTCTAGCTCAGACACAAACTCAGACACTTTAAGAAGCGTTTGCTTCACGGCGCGATCTGAGCTTCCATCAATTTCAAGTTTTCCAACGTTTGCGGCCGGTGAAGGTGCATTCGATGTCGGCGAGGATTCCGCACTGGTCGTAGCTTGCACGACGCGTTCGTTTTGCGTGAGCCGACGCTTCATGAGCGCCGCAACATCCTCTACCCCTTCGATAGGCAGATCATGCGCACTGGCAGCGCTTTCCAACTCACCCAGTGCCGTGTTGAGTTGTTCTTTTTGTTCTGCATCGAACATCGATGCATCAATTTTCTCCGCCGCTTTTTCTGTTCGCTGGATAATCTGCGAGAAGAATTTCCTACGAGGTAAAACACCCCGAGGACCCGGTGCTGGATGGCAGTTTTCCCAGTAATGCTGGATAAAATCTGCCAGTACAAACAGTGACAGCGTAAATCGCTCAGGTGACGCTTGATACTGGAGGCATTGCAACAAGTGCGTAAGCAGTTTGAGGTCTTTTGTACTATTTTCCATCAGCTTCAATGCACTTTGCTCGGCTTCTCCCCACTGCACTTCCGTGTGGGATAACGAGCCGACCTTCATCATTTGCCCTTCAACAAAATCTAAAAGCACATCCTCAAGTAGGCGCTCTCCCACGGGATTGTCACCGGCTATAGGCTTGGTAATACGTTGACGGTACGTTTGCATATCCATAAGCATTTCCTACCAGCGACAGACTTGGCGCATTGGGGCTATCGTTTTTTTGAGCGTCGATGTATCGAAGGTCAAATTCCCAATCGCATCCAAATCAGAACGAACAACGGCGCGTGGTCCTGACATCAAAGCGCTCATCACTTCAATCGCGGGCAAGCCACGTCCTGCCCTCATGATGTTACCAGTGTCATCGCTCAGCCATCGTTGCGTCACACTGGAACTTGCCGATGTGGTTACCGCGGCCTTTCCTGCCGAGGTTGCAGTCGGTAACACCAACTCCACTCGGCTGATATTATCGATACAGCTAAACATCAAAATGGGCATTTCAGACCGTTGTTGGTTTCGATCAGGCAGAGCTGTCGCTGTCATCCACATCCCTGATTTGGGTTCTTTCATATCGACATAACGTAAAACAAACCCGCCATCTTCCTCTCTGTCACGCTCACTGCGAGTGGCGCGCTGCCATGCTTCTGGCTTAAGTGCCACAAATGTGGTTTCCGTGGCTTTCTTCACTGGCGTATTGAATAGGTTGTCAAAGCAAGCGAGTCTTTCTAAGCGTCCAAAAATATCCGCACACACCTTGGCTTGAACCAACACCTCACTCGCAGCCATTTTGCCGTCAGAATCCTCTTTTGCAGACACCGTTATGGGGGAAAGCCAGCACGCGAATACAAATGAACCCACTACCATCGTTTTGGCCAGACGCATGATTAACTTATCTCCATTTTCAAACACTTATGTGCCAATGTGCGCTTAGGTAAACCCAAGCTCTCCGCGGCTTTTGTACGGTCGCCATCAAAGCTAGTTAGGCGCGATCGAATAACACTGATTTCGAAGTGTTGAACCGCGGCTCTTAGGTCCTTGATATTGGTGAGATCAACGCCGATAAAACTCTCATTTTCCACTTGATCAACATTGGGTAACGACGTGGTGCGTTGTTCAAAAACATGCTCACCAAAGCTCTCAGCGGAAATTTCTTCTCCGTTAGGTGTCATGGCGCAGGCGTATTCAATAAGGTTACGAAGTTCACGAACATTGCCAGGAAAGTCGTGACGATTTAGCAAGTCGATAGCGGCATAACGAATACCAGTGATACCCACACCAGCAGCTTGGTTATAGGTATTGATGAAGTGGCGACATAGCTCTGGTATATCCGCTTTGCGAGCAACCAAAGCAGGCACAAAAATCGGAAACTGATTGAGTCTATAGAAAAGGTCACGACGAAATTCATTGCTCTCCGTCTTCTCTTGCATTGCGACGTGGGTCGCTGCCACAAGACGAAAATCAACACGAATTTCTTTAGACCCACCCACAGGACGATAACTACGTGTCTCTAAAACACGCAGTAGTTTGGATTGCAATGCGAGCGGCATATCTCCAATTTCATCGAGGAATAAGGTCCCGCCATCGGCGTCAGCGATAAGGCCGGACTTATTGCGGTCGGCACCAGAAAATGCCCCTTTCTGGTGACCAAAAAGTTCACTTTCCAGAAGGTTTTCAGGGATTGCCGCACAGTTGATCGCCACAAATGCGTTGCCCTTACGGTCAGACAGTTCATGAACAGCACGCGCAACCAACTCTTTTCCAGTTCCTGTTTCGCCACAAATCAACACATTGAGAGACGACTGCGCAGCCGTCACCACCTTGTTCCGCATTTCCTGCATCTGTGCACTTTCACCAATCAAGACGCTTTTTAGTTCAAACGCTTTCTCTCTGTCCTTTTCATCTCGACGAATTTCAGCGATTGAGGTACTCAGCACCGAAATCTGACGATACTCCTCACCAAGATCGGTAATCATCTGGCATTGGTTTGTAAATATTTCACAGGTACGCGCCCACTGATGATCAGCCAATAAACTGCTTAATACGGATGCAGGCCCTGTCATCACCATGAGTGCATTAATGCGCTTCACACCAGGGGGTAGAGGCATGATCAACACACTCTCCCCTTTCGAACGCAAAGACATCAGATCTATAAACGCGGGGTTTTCTAACCAATAATTTAGCTTCGCGGGGTCAAGTAGCATGGCAGAAGCCGATTGAAACACATGGGCAAATGGATGTGTGAAATCGTCTACTTCCCACTGATAGCGGCTTTCATTGCCTTGCGCACAGAGCTTTCTTCCCTGCTCGCAGGGAAACATCACCCAAACATGTGAAACGCCAAGCGCCGCTTCCACCTGTCGCGAGAATGCGGCCGTTAACTGGCCTTTATCCCGCGAGTGGGTGATAGACGCTGCAATGGAAAGCCAATCAACCATTGTTTAAATGACCTCGCTAACGAATTCGCCGTCTTCCGCTGTCAAGCGAACACATTGAACAGGTTCACGCGCCGCCAATTTATTGAGCAATGCCAAAGACACAGGTGGCAGCAATTGGCCTTCAATAATGGCTTCAAGCATACGCGCCCCATTTTCTGCGCGGGTCGCTCGACGCTGAATTTCGCCAATCAATGCATCATCAATATCTGTTTCCGCTTTGTATCGTTGCTCGAATACCTTAACCAAACGCTGAAGCTTGCCTTTGATAATGGCGTTTAACGTATCGCCATTCAGTGGCAGATAAGGAACGATTTCCATACGAGCAAGAAGTGCAGGCTTAAAGAACGCTGCCAACTCTGGATACAGTTGCTCTTCGAGTTCATCGGGCTGCTCGGCAAAATCCACAATAGTTTGGTAGCCCAGGTTAGACGTGAGGAAAAAGACAACATTTTGGCAATCAATAACACGCCCTTCGCCATCGGCTAATTCGCCCTTATCGAATGCTTGATAGAACAGGTTCAACACCTCAGGGTGCGCTTTTTCGACTTCATCTAGCAGTACAATCGAGTAAGGCATTTTACGAATTGCTTCGGTTAAAATACCGCCCTCTCCATACCCGACATATCCTGGCGGCGACCCAATCAAACGCGAGACCGTGTGTTTCTCTTGGTATTCCGACATATTGATGGTGGTCAAAAACTGCTTTCCTCCGTACAACAACTCAGCGAGTTGCACCACGGTTTCAGTTTTACCAACACCACTTGGCCCCACCAGTAAGAACGCACCTTTCGGGCGACCAGGACGACGCAGATCAGCGCGAGCTGTCAGCAAGTGACGATGAATACATTTGAGCGCAACATCTTGCCCTTTAATTTGAGCGCCAAGCAGATCAGGTAGATGCGTAATTCGGCTTAGTTCATCAGTATTCATTTGATCAACAGGAACACCGGTCCAATCACCAATCACCTCGGCAACTTGCTGTGCATCAACGTGAGGATGAACCAAGCGATGGTTGTGTGGAATCGCATCGAGTTCTCGGTAAAGGGTTTGCAATGACGAGCGAATATCGTCGCGTTGCTCTTCGGTCAGCGGCTCTTCATCGTCGGCTGGCACGGCAAGGATCTGTTGGCGTTTCTCGACGATGTCATGTACTAAGGCTTTTTGATCTTGCCACGCTTCACGTAATGACGCTTGCTCTTGCAGGTCATTTGCTTCGTCAGCTTCCAGCGACGCCAATAGTTCGTTATCTACGTCATAGCCGAGCTGCGCTTGGCGACTTAACATATCTATTTGACGCTGACGCTGAACAGTTTTGGTTTCAAGCTCCGCTAGACGACGCGGCGGAGAAGTGAGATTTATCGCGATTCGGGCGCAGGCGGTATCTAGCACATCAATGGCTTTATCCGGCAATTGTCGTCCTGACACATAACGCTCAGAAAGCTCGGCGGCCGCAACCAAAGCATCATCGCTGATAAGTACTTTGTGTGCTTTCTCATAAACGCCGTGAAGACCACGCATAATATCTACAGCTTGCGCACTGCTCGGTTCATCTAACTTCACCAATTGAAAGCGACGACTCAGTGCAGGATCTTTTTCAAAGTACTTTTTGTATTCTTTCCACGTTGTGGCTGCCACTGTTCTCAGTTCGCCGCGGGCAAGTGCGGGTTTAAGTAAATTAGCCGCATCACCACCGCCCTCTTGCGCACCTGCGCCAATCAAAGTGTGGGCTTCATCAATAAATAGAATGATCGGTGTTGGGGACGTTTTCACTTCGTCAATAATGGCTTTGAGGCGCTTTTCAAACTCGCCTTTCACCGATGCACCTGCTTGTAATAAACCCAAGTCGAGAGACATAAGGTCTATGCCTAGCAGAGATTCCGGGACATTCCCATCCACAATGCGCTGAGCTAAACCTTCCACGACCGCACTTTTACCCACGCCCGCATCGCCAACCACAATCGGGTTGTTCTTACGACGACGGCAGAGAATATCGATCATCAGGTTTATTTCATCGTCTCGGCAAAGCACAGGATCAAGCTCCCCTTGCCTCGCCATAGCAGAAAAATTGGTACAAAAACGCGCTATCGCGGTCTCAGCTTCGGCTGCAATCGGGGTGTTACCGGATTTTGATGAGGATTTAACCGCGGTTTCAGAAGATGTTTCAGTAATACGGTCAAAGTGCTTTTTCACTGTCTCACGATTCACCGATTCTAACTGTCGAATCACGTTAAACGGTAAATAACGATCTGGGCGCATCAGTGCCGCCAGAAAAATGATGCCCGAACGAATCTCGACATGACCCATCTCTGTTGAACCCAAAAGCCATGCATCTTGAAGCAATTCCACCAAAAGCGGTGAAAACGAAGGCGTGCTTTCGTGGGCAATTTCTCGGCTCATGGAATCGCCGGTCAATTGGCGAATATGGCTGTGATCGATCTCGGCGCTATTGAGCAACATGCGCACATCACACAGAGGATTTTCAAGTAGAGCAAACAGTAAGTGCTCCGTCGTTACTTCAGGGTTCTGACGTTCAATGCTCAATGCGCCCGCTTGCTCTAATGCCAGCTTGGTTTGCGGGTTAAGTTTGCCAATTAGCGTGTGAAGTTCGATTCGAATCACGGATTCACCTGTTATTGAAGAAGTTGACTAAGTTGTGCGAGTACGCCAGATGTTTTGCTATTTAGTGCCAGTGAATAACCAATGAACACCACCACTAATAAGGTCGCAAAGCCTGCAAAGATCGTCCAAACCGGCATTTGCTTACTTAGACGATATTTGGTCGAAACCACATTGTCGGCAGCGCTGGTGAGTGACGATGGTTCGTTGTCTTCCAACTGACGTAACAATTGATGAAGTTTGGTGATGACCTTTTCGTACTCTTCTCTGCCCTTTTCCATCACTTTGTAGCGGCCTTCAAAACCCAGTGTTAGGCACAAGAAAATGAACTCAAGAAGGGGCTTGTACCGTTCTGGTTCACTTTCCAAACGCGACAAGATCGTGAACACTTTCTCACCGCCCCACGTCTCGTTGTGAAAACGCGTTAACAATGAGTGTTCAGCCCATACACTGTCTGCGCCCCAAGGTGTGCTCATGATCGCTTCATCCACAAACGAACAAAGGACATAGCGGTATGCAAGTATCACCGCGTGGTCGTAGTTCTTTTCCGTCAGTTCAACTTCAATGGCTTTCACTTCTTCAACGGCTTGTTTGTAAATAGCGTCCACGTTGTGGCACTCGGATAACTTTCTCACTCGCAGTGCCATACCAAGTAACGGTGTCGCAGCATCAATCAATGGGTTGATGTTATCGCCACGTAACTTGAACCAGTAATCCTGATCAGCGTCGATGTTTGCGGCTTCATCGAATAAAAGATGGTCGTAATGGCGTTCGCGATCGGGGGTATCGATATACATTTCAGCCATGACTTAACTCCTTATTGCCCAGAACTGCAGATCGATGTCTGGGAAGTTCCCTGCGACGTGGAAGGCGAAACCACTGGCGTTGGCTAACATGCCCCACGCAGCACTGGTTTTGTCCAATTGGTAATAGGTGTACCCCGCGTGATAAGGCAATTGTCGCGGTGCAACTGGCAATGGCGAGATGGGAATCCCAGGTAATTGAAGCGAAATCAGCTCGCGGATTTTCTCAACCGAAGCGACTTTGGTTTGTTGAACAAACAACTTGCGCAATTCTTCCATTGGCATGCGTGCACGTACAGCCAATATAAAGTCAGCATCGCGAACCATTGATGGATCTTGAAGCGGCGCAACCATGAGGCCGTATTTGCGTTGATGCAGTTGAATCGATACCGCTCTAGGCTCAAGCACGATGCTCAACGATTGACGAAGACGTGTCATCACAGGTCGGAATGAACCAACGGGCAAGTCATGCTGATAGCTACCAAACTCCGGAGCCATTCGGCTTTCATCCGTGAAGGTCGCTAATTCACCACACATAGACGACAAGGCTTCATAGAGACGCTCTGGGTGAAGGCTTCGCAAACGTGAAAGGTGCTGAAGTTGAGGTTGCATACGGTTAAGTGATTGCAACAACATGAAGTCTGATACATCGGCAACCCCGCCTTGGCTTGGCGCACCAATACGCTGTGAGATGTTTTTGGCTCGCTCACGCATTAGCCCTGCCATTTCACCGATAAAGCGGTGTAAAGCAGACACGGCACTCACATTGATGTGACAAGGAAGAAAGCTTTCATCCAGCAGCACACTGCCATCAGGACGTTTCTCAAGAATACGAGCGATCGCAATTGACGCATACGCACTGCGATCTTCTTTTTCCAGCATCAAACGCAAGCTAACAGGGCTGACATCAATTGGAGCCATGTCGCCTTGGTAGGTGTGAATGTCTCGTACTTCTTGGCTCGTCGACACATAACGGCCAGAGCCCGCGCCTTCTGGCCAACTGACTTCGGTGATCGAATCGCTTCGCAGTGGGATTGCCAGATAAACAATCTGATTTGCGAGTGAGCTATCTGCCACTTCTAACGCTTCAGGTTGAATGTCTTCCTGAGGAATTCGAAATACGGTGCCGTCGGGCATAATGCCTGTCGCACTGTCCAACGCGATGCGGCCAAAGCTTAGGTATTCCGCATTCAACGTCATTTCAGAAATACCATAGAGGTAACGACTAACCGCCGAAATCCTTTCGTCTAACACATATTCCATATTGCGTTGTTGCTGTTGAAAATGCTGTGGCTTAACGAACAGCCCCTCGTTCCATACAACACGGTTTCTCGCTGACATCTTTATTCCACTTTATCGAGTATGACTTCGTTCGTGTCGATGAAGAAAAGCAGGTGATACTTCCTGCCGATTGGGAGGATCTTGACGACTTTCTTCCATTCACTCACATCAGGGTCGGAATACCGCACCATGGTGGCGATGTAGCGGGTGTCATCTTCAATCTCAAATTCATCGACGAATTTGAACTGGCCCGGAACCATTGAATAATCACGATGGTCGACGTAATTGCTTTTCAGTGCGCCCTCAGCGTCTTCCGCCAATTGCTCAAAATCTGACGACAAGAACATGGAGTCGTCTTCTAGCTCAAAGACCTGCACTTCAACTGGCGTCGCGTCACCACTAATGTTTGGGTTTACGTTCCCTGTCGCCACGATGCTAAATGTCACCGTAGTCGGCTGATCTTGCGGGAGATCTGACCCCGCACAACCCGCGAGCTGTAGCAAGACCAGTAAGGCAATCAGACGTAACATCACGTTAGACCTCCAACTGCTTCTCACGAAGCTTGCGGTCATAGGCTTGATCGAACACTTCCCAAAACAGTTTCTCGAACCCTTTCTGCCTATCTGACGTCAATTCGTTGTAATAGCTTTTATACATGTTCCACGCCCATGCATCAGCGGACTCTGGAGTCACTTGTCCAGGGCGGCGATATGCACTGAATCGACGCATCAACACATCGGGTGAGAAGGCACGAAGGATCTGACCGAGTGCTTCGATTGTCGCGATTTGAACGGCCTCGTTATGATGACGCACGTTAGTCAGGCTCTCACTAATCGCCGAGGGGGCAGACAAATGTACGGCACTACGATCACGGTCGAACATCGTCTCAACCGTTTCTTGATATGGCAGACCAAGACGAAGTGGGTTGTCTTCAATCGGTTGAAGGTTTTTATTCATCACCCCGTAGCGGCTTTCTTGCACTTGACCATGCAACTCCAACAAACCTCGAACCGCAGCTTGAAGTGACGCTCCTAACTCTTCTGATAGTGCTTGCATTTCAGCCATGTTGTTGGTGTTTCCAGCTTGCGCACCCAACCCCCTTAACATAGGCCCAACCACTAAGTGGTTAGTGTCATCAGCGGATACGTTTGCACTGTAATCACTACCTGAGTAACCAGTAAACGCTTGCTCACCATGACCCTGTTCCGCGGCGTCCTGCTTTGCATAGTCTTGCCCGACTGCTCGTTCAAGGCGCTCAAGTGTTTTGTCATCCATAAGGGAATCCTCGTTGGTTAAAGTCTTTTTCAAAGTGATGGCAGAACTCATTTCATATTCGCTGTCGGCGTGAACAGTCCTTTCACTTCCATGCCATTCTTTGTCACGAGCGAGCAAATAGTCTTCGCGTTCTTGGTGTGGGGTTGGTGATTCCGTTTGATCGCTCAAAGGGTCGATCGTGGACGTGTTAGATGCTTGTATGGCGTCTAGTGCAGCAAGAGGGTCGTCAATGGCATCATCTTCTTGTATCTCATCGTCATCGTTTTCTATATCAGAACCAATGTCTTCTGCTCGATGCTGATGTAAGAACACATTTTCCAAGCCATGTTGCCCGACGGCCATACCTTCTTCAGTTAAGTGAATCCGGATTTCGTAAGGGCCAATAAGGACCATGTCGTTATCGTTCAGACGCACTGTTCTTCGTGCACCAACTGGCATGGTTGCCCCATTCATATAGCTCGCACCACGGGCATCCAAGAGACACAATTGACCATCCACTTCAACAATCTCGGCATGATGAGAAAACACGCGACCTTCACGGTCACGAAGGTGCCAATCATCTGAAGGGCTAGCGCCCAGAGTTCCACCACTCTGTGAAAACGTGTGAGAGGCCGACAAACCCGCCTCAAGGTGCTGAGTGTTCGTAACAACAAACGTCGCTTGCAAACGTGCTTCTTGACGTTCACTTTCCGTGCCCGAATAGTGTTGTGACATAGTTCCCTCTATTGCCTGATTTGGATACGCACGATACGAGGCTTATCAGTCACACCCGTGAATGATGACCACCCCAATGATGCAGGCTTGCTTTGGCTTAGTTGCATGGGTGGAGCTTCGTCATGCTTAATACCAAGCTCTAAATCGAATGCCATCTGCTCTCGCAACACAAATTCTACGAGCGTGATAAGCGGCAGATATTCCTTGCCTGATGGCAAGAAATCACGAAAACGAGCTTGAGTAAGACCATTGATACAAATGACAAACTTTCCACTCCTGTCACCCACTTTGCTGCCGATCACTGAATCCATGCCAATGGCGGCATTGGCCATGCCCAAGCGCATTTTTTGTTCTTCTGGAATATCAACATGACGCAATTCCCACTGCCGAATAGACACATCGTCGAGATCGAAGCAATGAGCGATGATGCCTGCCACTACCTGTGGTGAACGGCTTCTTCCGGCCAATACACCAGCGTAAGAAAGCATCTTGCACCAGTTAATGGGGGTCTCACCCCGTAGGTTTTCATCAGCCAAACCCACCAATGCGAAAAGCTGCGCGGAAAAGGCATCAGTCGCGCCTTCACGAAAACGAATGTAGTAGCGGTACTTGCGCCAAACTTGATAAACCAAGGTCAAAAGACGGTGATTGAAAAAATCCAAAAACGGTTTTCTCAGCCCCGTTTCTTCGCTTTCTGTCAGGATGTCTTCAATGAAAAAACCCGGTAGTGGTGACTGAGCACCACTCATACCAAAGAACGTGGTTTCAAGACGCAAACGGTCGCCTTCTACCGCATCCAGAGCAGAAACATCACTGGCTGCAAACCCCAACCCTGGATTGGCTCCAAACAAAATTTTGCTCGATGTCGAAACCTCGTCTTCTGGATCGAGGTCGCCAATGTTGTGCAGCAATTCCACCAATTGATAGAAGTTGTAGCCACGCACATTTTTGGGCAGCAAACTATCGACATTATCGCTCCCCATATCGTCAGATATACCTGGAGCGACGGAAGCCTCTAAATCAGTGGCTGTTGTCCGTTTTGTAGACCCCATGTATACCTTTCCTGGTTGTCTGCGTTTATCACGACAAGTTCGTGAAACGAATTAATGCTGGCGTAGAGCGAGAAAAAGCGGCTTAGCACTGTGCCGAAAATATAGAGTTCACCTTCTGAGCCAAAAGAGGCTTGAGACAACGTAATTTCTGACCTTAAGCCCCTAACAGGTAAGCCACGAATAAGCTTTTCAATTGGAGAGGAATTGATCTCAACAATGCCATCTAGTCGGTGGCGTGATACACGCTCGGCTTGCCTGTCAACCAAGGCGCGAAAGTCGTAAGCACGCAACACTGAAGACAGCGCATCTTTTGAAAGCAAAGATAAATAATTAAGAGATAAGTTCGAGATAAGCGTCCATAACAACGTACCGTCCAACATGGGACGCATTGGCGCAGTGGGTTCCGTCAAATTGCTAAAACTGGCATAAGCTGGCGACGAATCTGTCGGTACGCAAATGTCACCCTTACCCAACTCAACGGGCAATTGTCTGTTAGTACAGGTTAACGACAGTGAAATAGCTTCACTAAACCCTGTGCATTCCGTTTCGTCGCTGCGGACAAACGAAATATGATGGTCAAAACCATCGTTGTGAATACTGTCTTTGACACGAACTCGGTAGTAAAGCGCTTTACGATCTCGCGCACGTTCAATTTCGTGTTGGAAGCTTTCAAACGGGGTATAGGTTCGAATTTGACCGCGTATACGCCCAACGTTATTTTCTTGCCATCCCTGAACAGTATCCACACTGAAAATTTCATAATGCGCAGCGTAGCGGCTCGATGGCGTGATTTTGTATTCTGCACTTTTGCCATTGAGATCAATTGGATCGGCGTCATGCTCAAACAGATTAATCACGGGAGTACAGTTGAGCTCAAACGTTTCATCTTTGACTCTGACATCTGGCGGCAAGGTCTTCGAAAAGCTAAAGCGCAATGTGAATTTCCCCGTCACATCCGCAGGGACATAACGCCCTAAATCTGCCACATCGAAGAAGAGGAATGCCTCTGGAAACGACAAGTACTCTTGTAAAATCCTATATCCTTCGTAGACATTTTTAGGGTACGGGAGAATCGCATCATCCCCTTCAAAGCCAACCGCTCTGAAGCAATTCTTTGGTAAGGTGACGATTTTATCACCCACAACCACTTCCACTTTTTCAAGGTAGTGGCTGAGCCATAGGTACAGCATTTCAGCGCTGTAAGTTTCGCCACTTAAGAAGAATCTCAGGGACTTAAGGCCAATTTGACCGACACTTTGGTCGCCCAAGATCCCTAGTTCCACATCAACTAAAGAGGCTTCACGGGTATGAACAGTGCTGACACTATTACGACGTAAAGGGTAGATGCTGACATCTCGACAAGTTCTAAAATGACAAACCGTGCTAAACACAGGATTGGCATCCAACTGTGTGCCCTTTTCAATAGTTTGAGCGTAAGTCAGCGCCTTTTCATCTGGTGAGAATTGTACAATGCTAATGCTTGGCACTGGGCGAAGGTAGTTCGGCCAAAGCATGTTAATAATGGAATGCGTTAACTCAGGAAATTCATCTTCGACTTTCTGGCGAAGTCTCCCTGTCAGAAACGCGAAACCTTCAAGCAAACGCTCAACATCTGGGTCGGTGTGACGGCTATTTAGAAAACGGGCAAGCTGCGGATAAACTTCCGTAAACTCGAGTCCCTGCTCTCTTAAGAAAGCAAGTTCATCCCTGAAATATCGATTCCTTGACACCTAAACTACCCTGTATTTGCGATTACTGTCTAAAAGAAGGTCAATTTGTACTTTGCGGTGCATAGCACCGAGGTTGACCGACGCTGAAATCTGAAATCGTAAATTGAGCGGCGATCCGTTATCAGGTAGCACATTTATATCCATGCTCTTGATACGCGGTTCATACGTCTCAATACATCGGCGAATCGCACGGCGAATTTGCAATGCCAGATCGTGTGAACTCAGTGCAGCATCGTTAAAATCAATCAGTCCTAAATCGGGCGCACTGAGGGATTCCCCAATGCGCGCGTTAAGCAGATTCGAAACATTGACTTTCAATGAGTCGAGCACGTCGGCCGGATCTGGACCTTGTGTCACAGAGCGTTGCGGCGCATCAGTTTCTAACCGTTGAAAGAAACTGACGCCGTACGCGATGTCATCTGCATCAGGGATTGCCATCGATTACGCCTGATCCAAACGACCAACAAGTGACAATTCAAAGTTTGCACCCATGTATTTGAAGTGCGGACGCACAGACAAAGACACTTGATACCAACCTGGATTACCTTCTACGTCCAATACTTCGACTTTCGCTGCACGAAGTGGACGACGGCTACGAACCTCTGCTGGTGGGTTTTCCTGATCTGCCACATACTGACGAACCCAAGTATTAAGCTCACGCTCTAGATCTTGACGCTCTTTCCATGAACCGATCTGCTCACGCTGTAGCACTTTAATGTAATGCGCCAAACGGTTGATGATCATCATGTACGGCAGTTGAGTGCCCAACTTGTAGTTGGTTTCGGCCTCTTTGCCTTCTTTGGTGTTAGGGAAGACTTTCGGCTTCTGGATGGAGTTAGCCGAGAAAAATGCTGCGTTATCACTGCCTTTACGCATGGTCAGAGAAATGAAGCCTTCTTCCGCCAGTTCAAATTCTTTACGGTCAGTAACGAGCACTTCGGTTGGGATCTTGGCTTGCAATGCACCCAGAGATTCAAACAAATGCACCGGCAAGTCTTCCACTGCACCACCACTTTGCGGACCGATAATGTTCGGGCACCAGCGGTACTTGGCGAAGCTCTCCGTTAAGCGTGATGCCAAAGCAAATGCAGTGTTACCCCACAGGTAGCTTTCATGAGATTCACTCACATTTTCACGGTAATTAAACGAAGTGATTGGGTTCTCTACTGGGTCATACGGCACACGAAGCAAGAAGCGCGGTGCTGTTAAACCGATATAACGTGCATCTTCAGATTCACGCAACGAACGCCATTTGGTGTAACGAGGGCTTTCGAATGTTGCCGCCACGTCTTTCAGGTTTGGCAACTCTTCAAACGAGTCAATGCCAAAGAACTCTGGAGCAACGGATGATAAGAATGGCGCGTGTGCCATCGCACCCACTGAACCGACATACTGTAGAAGTTTCATGTCAGGCGTTGACGGAGTAAACGCATAGTTACCCACAAGCGCCGCCACTGGCTCACCACCAAACTGCCCATAGCCTGCTGAATAAACGTGTTTATACAAACCAGACTGCGTGGTTTCTGGCGCGAATTCAAAATCATCTAGAAGCTCTTGCTTGGTTGCATGCAACACTTCGATTTTGATGTTCTCGCGAAAGTCAGTACGGTCGACCAACAGCTTCAAACCACGCCAAGCAGATTCCATTTCTTGCACAGGTTCGCTGTGAAGTACTTCATCCATTTGAGCACTGATTTTTTTGTCGAGCTCTACCAACATTTGGTCGACCAGCGCCTTATTGACTGGCTCTTGCTCTTTGTCGGAACCAATTAGGTTCTCAACAAAAGCAGCCACGCCTTTCTTGGCAATGTCATAACCTTCTTCACTCGGAGCAAGACGGGTTTGCGCCATGATTTCGTCGAGCAGACTGCCAGTTTCGCTAACAGAGCTCTCAAGCGTTTTTTCTTGTACGGACATTAACAAAATCCTTTTCTCTTCTGCGTGAGTTWAGCGTCAGGAGCTGGTTTATCGTCAGCACCTACTAGGTCTAATTCAGCCAATAATTTCTCTCGGGAATCTTCTGATGCAAGCAACTCTTGGAGGCGTCCACGAAAAGCAGGAATATTTCCAAGAGGGCCTTTCAATGCGACCAATGCCTCACGAAGTTCCACAAGTTTATTAAGTTCTGGTACTTGTTTCGCAATCGCATCTGGTGAAAAGTCAGCCAAAGATTTAAAAGACAATTCCACAGGAAGTTCTTGTCCATCTTCCTCAGTCATAACATTTGGAACAGAGGCTTTAATAGCAAGACCACTCTCTCTCATCACTGATGTGAAATTATTCTTGTCTACAGAAACAGCTTCCCTTTCCTCAATTGATGTATCTTCTGGGTGTCCTTTAAAGTCGCCCAAAACCACCATTTTTAGCGGAAGTTCGATTTCTGCCTGCGCGTCACCTGTTGCAGGAACATACTTAATGTTAATACGTTCTTTTGGTGCAACACTGCCCTCTTTCGCCATTATCTTGCTCTCCTTTACGTTTTAGAGATGTCGTACAACGGAATCGTTGCTASATTTTAATTCACCAATTTCAACACAAATAAATCAGTCAATTTAAATAATTTAGAAACATAAGCACTCGTCTCAAAATAGAAACTATGCGATTGAGTTAGATAAAATGCGAAGCAGGAACCCACTTACATGGCAACACCAAGAAAGCAACTTCTAGCGAACATAATTATCAATAAAAGCAGAGAACAACAGGAGGGAAAACAGAAAAAGATGAGTTAAAACAACAGCTAACCTTGAACCACAGAACAAGTTCAAAAAAATCAAGGAAACTGATGCCTTTGATCGCCATCAATGTTTAAGAGTGCCACCGTAGAACTTTGCCAACCAACGTTTAAATTTTGTAATTTGCGCCATTAACTACAGGTAAGGAAATCTCTATCCCAACAGTAATTAAGCACATTCTAATTTTAGTTATATTTATGTAGCTAGTTATTGCCAAAACCAATACTAACTTTTTTATTCTTTGTCTGTGCACATCATGAAACATGACCCCGACAGACCACAAGAAAAAGAAGTGAAATTTTGCATAGAAAAATATAGAAATAAGATCTACATCTATAATATTCATCAGTAGAACAATCATCTCATAATTGAGATGATACACAGTTAAAATCTGACGACATAAGAAAGTCACTACTGACAAAAAGGATATTTAATTGGGGCAGGCTAATTACCTAGTACTTTTATCATCACAATGGATAATGTAAGCAGACATTAATGACAAGGTGCATTAATTGGAACTGACATCACTATGGTTATCGCTATAAGGTTATACTTATTAAAACACCAAAATATATTGAATAAAAACTCGGCCATTTTAATTTTTTCTATTGCATCATTTAGCCAATATTGACAGTTCCTCCTCCTATCACGACTCCRCCGCAACCAACCGCATCGCCTGTCCGCGCCACCGCTTTTCCGTTCGCGAAAACAGTCCCTGAGCCTGCAGCAATGCTTCTTCCATGAGGTGGRTTTTTGGGTTTGTCATGAGGCGCCAATGCATCACCTTGACGGGCAAGAGGGATGCCATCGACTTTGACATCTGGGGATGCTGAGATAACCGGAGAAGGATGAAATCCATCATGATCTGTTCCAATGTTACCTAGCACAACAGCATTTCCCATAAAATATCATCCTTGTTCAATGAGACCGCCTCTACTGGGCAACAGTAATGGCGGTTGTTCGATACTCATCCATRAAGCAATTAAYAMGCCAACAGCTACACACGTATTTTCAAGTAGTTAGCTAACCTCCAAGCAATGATCGAGCAATATATTGCCTATRAACTGATGAAAACTTGCTCATCAAGCAACAAATTGCTCGATTGACGGCAGAATGATAGTGTCCACTTCCCATTTAATGAGACAACTCATAATAAGACGTTTCCAGTTTTCTCAGGTATACCGCTGTAGGGATATTTCCTAAACTTTCGTGGGTTCGCTCTTGATTATAATCACACACCCATGCCATATCTCGAACCTGAACGAGTGAACCAAACACATATGCATCCGAATGAACCATTAAAACGTTCAACAAAACCGTTCTGCAGAGGCTTTCCAGGCTAAATATACACAAGGTCAATATCGTGTGCTTTACACCAGTCGGTTAAGAGATAAGCTCGGGCCCGTTATCCATACGAAGCTGTTTTGGTAGGCCGCGTTCTTGTTCCAATTGTTCAAGGGCACGTACTACAGGTCCCGCTGGTAAGCTGGTATCGACTTCTATTGCTAAACATTCGCGTGTTGCTTCATCGAGAATATTGAGCGTCCGAATGCGTTTACCTCAATACAGGGAGTTATGGACAAAGTCGAGTGCCAATGGGTGGATAAGGTGTATCCACCACATCCAGCGGCATAGCAATTCGTGGCGGTAGTGTGCGTTTTTGACGCCGTTATAGGTTTAATCCCATACGGCAGTAAACACGGTATAACCGCTTAAGATTGAAACGTTAATATTTTGATTTATTCGCCAGAAACTCTTCCAGAATCCATCATTGGGGACTTTTTAAGTACCGCATTAATGGTACCAATAACCTCAGCATCGCAAATACACCAATCCTTGGGCTCTCGATAGTAACTCGCGCGTCCCTGTACCCTCAGCCGGCATGCACGAAAAACACTCAGGCCTCCGGCGGCTAACGTGCGTGTACAACCTCGCTTCTCACACACTACCAATCCTTTTTTTGCGAACTGCGCCTTCATGGCATGGTTTTCCAAACTGATGTCGCAAACATTATATTGAGCTTGGTATCTTCTGCCTCTAGCTCCTTAATACGCTTCAGTTCAGATGCACGAAGCCCACCATACTTGGCCTTCCAATTGTAATAAGTTGCGCTACTGATGCCGTGTTGACGTTAAATATCGTCAACTTTCATACCAGCGTCGGCTTCTTTGAGGATCGTGACAATCTGTGATTCAGTGAACCGTGACTTCCTCATGGTGCTCTACTGCTTTATCTGTGGCAAAACCCAAGTTTAAACTTTCTCGGCATAGGGGAAGTGGACAACATGATGCTACTTGAAATCTTTCTCTTCCAGTAGATCCAACATATAATTGTAGCCACCCATAATTACAAACACTCTTATTGATGACCCATCAGCAAACAACAATTTTATTTGGTCTCCTTTAAATTTCACTTCAGATAGATCGTTCCAATCCTGCCTCTTCTCTCCACTCCAAATTGTAGAGTAGGTAATTGACTTGTCGTTATAATTTCCTTTTGAAAAAAAACTCTCTAAAGATAAAATGGCAGCCAATAACAAAACAAACGCCAGTAGCATCAAGAATTCATAATATTGAGACCTATCAAACATATTTAGAAAATAAACACTAAGGATAACGATTGCACCGACTACAGACAAAACCGCTATTGTTTTAGTAAATGGTGTGTGCTGGAGAATACCATACCGCTCTTTGAACCCAAACAACCCTGCGTAGGTAGGGGTTCTAATGAAATACAAGAAAAGCACGAAGAAAAGTAACTCCACTTAAGCCTCAATCACTATTTTCACCACCCTATCCATCTAATTCTGCACTTGAGAATAGAGTGGTGAAATTATTATTTAGCATTACCTACGTAGCTAGATATAGCGGAGCGTCCGATTGAACTTCTACTGAAGTAACTCGAGGGGCGATAACTAAAGGAACTTACCCGACCGCCAATTAAGTTCGACAAACCACCTGAAAAACCAGAGTAAATGTAGTTAGTTGTTGGTGATAATCTACCTCTACGATAATCACTAATCCCCATCTGAGCAACGTTACTCCCAGCCCCTACAGCAAATGTACCAGCTACCGTCGAGCCAATACCATATCGAACCCCAAGATGTGCATTTACCGCTCCAATAGCTGCTGAAGTTCCTAACTGTACGTAGTCATAGTTTCCAAACCCTCGTGTTTGAGTCTGATAAAGGAAGTTCGCAGCGAATGACACACCAGCACCAATAGCCTGAACATAAAATTTTCCCGTGGGATCCTTATTTATCATTGGGTTATTTTTGGCATACAGATAAAGATTACGGTTATCTTTGTATCCAATCGGGTCTACTTGCATAAATCGACCGATACTCGGTGAGTAAAAACGAGCTTTAAAATATACAAGACCCAAATCGTCAAAATGTTGTTGCCCTGTAAATCCAAACCTCTCGTCGCGACTGTTTGGATATATTGATTGCTCTCCAAATAGCCCATATGCATATATGTCTGACATGGCTCCACTCAACCCGGCCTTACCGACTATGCTGCCAAGATGGTCTTTGTATAACCACTCTGCATCACTAAAACCATCGCCAGTGTAGCTCACTAAAGGTTCATCCACGTCCGGGCCAAACACGTATCTTTTTCTCAGTTTTCTATTCGGCTCATATTCACCGATGAGATTTTTCCCACTGTAATATAGTCGGGTCTTAGAGCCTGGTGATACTACATAACTTAAATCGCCCTCTGCGTCATAATATAATGAGGTCAAACGGCCATTTTTAATGACAGATGTCAGCTTATTATCCAGATCATATCGGTACCTAGTGCCATCCTTATCTGAAATCAAGTTACCTCTTGCGTCGAAAACAATTGAACTACCATTTATATTCGTATATTGATTAAGCAAGTTTGCCGTAAATGATAAGTCGTTACTTTCTGCTGACCTCCAAATAAATCGTTCGTTGTCAAAATCGACCTTTGTTATCTCCCCGACACGATTAGTTTGATAGTTCCATTCAATGTCCTGCTCATTACCTACAAGATCGTTCGACAGCCTTAAGATTCTGCCTGCATCATTAAAAGTATAATTTACAGATGTATTATTTCCATTCATCACTGAGATTCGGCGTGACAAGTCATCGTATGTATACGATGCGAGAACAAAACTATCTTTTTCTAAAACCCGTTCCATTCGATTTCTGGAGTCATACTCCATAGAAATAAAGAACTCATCATTCTCAAACTCTGGCCACTCCATTCTTATGCGGTTACCCGCATTGTCATACTGATAATTTATAGTCTTGTTATCAGATGTTTTAGCTACCAACCTACCAGCAATATCATACTCATATATTATGACATTCCGGTTGTTTATGTATCGAGAAACTGTTTTGTTCCCCACATAGTCATAGCCAAAATAGATATCATCATTGGTTCCAGGGTAGTCAATGCGGCGTAGTTTATTTACTTCATCATAGAATTTGTAAACCCATGCACCTGACCTACGTTTCTCTGCTGTCACATTTCCATTTTTATCATGTTCAAACTCCTCAGAGAAATTGGAAAGCTGGCCTGCAATGTTTTTGTCAGGGAATGTCTTTTTGACCATTCTATCAAAGCCATCGTAATCATATTTAGTGACAGCTCCTCCAGCATCCGTCTCTGTTTGCAGCTTTCCGTTTGGAGTGTACGTGAGAGAGAGATAGGTTCTTTGAGAATCTGAGCCCACAGCTTGAGAAATGGTTTTCTTTTTATCATCCAAATAGTATGTATATGCTGTTTTCCTTGACCCGCCATCAGCATCTAGCAGTAATTCAGTGCTATCACTTACCCTATCCAACGCATCATAGTTCTTTACCGTTACTGGGCTATGAACCGACGTCATCGAAGGACAGGTCGCTTCTGATGAGGTCAGATATGGACCTACTTTCATCGCTTCTTTTTGGCTGTCTGTATAGGTAACGCAGGTAACCATCCATTTATTACCTAATTTATTAGCACTTCTTATTAGATTGTTATCGCCATCATAAGCCGACTTTGATATAGCCCCATCGGGGTGCAATGTGGAAACCTTATTTCTATCAACATCATAACTATAGATAACGACATCATTAACATCCGTTCTTGGGCCATCAAGAGAAATAAGGTCTCCTGATGAGTTATATCCCCTTGTGGTGGTTAAATTCAGTCCACCAGAACGACTGTCGACGATTTCTTCATAGGGTTCCAAATGGCCCGCTACATTATAGGTATATGTGGTTTTTCGCTGTGAAAACAGATTAACGTCTTCTGTTTTCTCTGTAACTAAGGAAATCGGACCAAATTCTGTTGAAAAGTCGGAATACTCATACTTCGTATTTACCTCTTCTTGGTCAATATACTTCAGGGTGGCTGTTAGTTGCCCTTTTTCATTGTAGTAGTTATATGTCCGATTCCCTCTAAAGTCAGTGATCGTGGTAACTTCGTTAAATACCGGATGATAGGTAATACGTTTATATCTTAACCTTCCATTTCCTGACTCTGGTTTAGGGAAATGTGTTTCAAGTGAAACTTTATGATTGCATCTCTTCTGATTAATACAAGACGCATCATCGTAAGAATATTTCACATAGTTTCCTTCTGGGAAAACTTCTTTAACCTTGCGGTTTAAGTTGTCATACTCTTTCGTCTTAACATAGCCTTCCGCAGATATCTCTTTTAACGTTTTACCCCAATAATTAACATAGCTAATCTTGCTCTTACCATAAGGGCCGACTTCTTCAGACCGCGTACCAGAGAAGAAATACTCAAACTGTTGACCGTGTTGATTATTTTGAGTGCGTATTCTTCCTTCCGTATCATATTGATTGGTTACAACAGCAACATTTGGTTTGCTAGGCATGAAATATTGATACATTCTATGCGCATCATCGTATGTGTACCGTGTTACGTCTCCTCTCGCATTTGTCGATGTCGATAGGTTTCCATCAGTGTCGTAAGTATAGTTAACACTGCGTGTTCCAGCAGTTACCTTGGATAACTTCCCTTCAGCGTTGTATTGAAAACTCAACTGCCTTCCAACGCTGTTTTTTATCTCTGAAATCAGTCCATCCAAATAAGAGAATTTCACTTGGAATCCATCAGGACGAATCAGCCGATCAAGCTTTCCATCTTCAGAAAACTCAAGCTTTTCGTTATTTTGAGCGGTATAGCTGTATAGGTCGTTGTCACTTTTGCTCAGCAATGCAGCACTTGCCGGAGGTGAGTTATACGTTCCATCTGCTAACTCTACGAATGTGTCTCCGTTCAAGCCTTTTTCTACAATGACGGTATTGTCCATGAGTTGTTCCGATAACCAACCATTCAATATAGCTGCCGTCATTGAAGCGGGAAGATTGGGATTGTCTGGGAACAACAAATCTTGTGTTATCGCGTGTTCAACAATAACAGCCGTTGCATCAAGCGCGCTGTCCAGCCCAAAGGCTTGAAGTCCATTCGATGCCTTTCTAACAGAGTAAGTTAGGTTATTTTTCCAGCCATATCCCATTGTAGAGTCTGTTGTGTTAAGACCAGAGCTATATTGTCTTGTATAGGTCAGCTTATTTGGAAACTCGCCAAAACCAGTAGATATATCTGACTTCTCAAATATATAGTTCCCCTTCGTCATATCTATAGGATCACCAAAGAAACGACGTGTGTTCTGTCGAAGTCTTTGAGATGACGCCATACTATATGATCGTGTATACCAAGTAATAGGTCGCGTATAAAGTGTTGAATATCCTCCGTCAAAATTACTTTGCCCTGCATGAACCAAGGCGCCAACAGCGAGGCTAGAATCTGTATTGTTGATGGTGTAGTAGCCTACGCCGCTCCATTCATTGATTTGGATGGCGCAGTTTTTAGGGATTTGAATGACAGATCCCTCATTAACAAAACCCTGCAATGTATTTCTGTAGGCACTGCAGTTAATTAAGTTTGGGTAGACTTGATCAAAGTTGGCTGCCGTCATTTGATAGAAAGTTCCGCCATTCTTTGCATTAAAATCTAAAACACTGGCAGCCGACGCTGCTGGAGCCCCACTATTTTGCTCCACCGAGGTCGATTCCAAAATGCTTCCATGCCCAGCATGGCCCATAATGAAACGTTTCTTTTGCGCTACATCATCAACGGCATGCACCGATGATGTGGCGGCCGCCACATCTATATATGGACTTCCATTATATCCAGCAATGCCCACCAAATGGTGATACAGCATTTTGGTATCCAAAAGGCTCGATTCAATATCGGAGGAGCGTTGCAATTGAACGAACCAATTAGCAGCCAACAGCCCTAAGTTATTCCCTTTAGTCTCTTCGCTATCAGGATCCACGCCAGATAACTGCGCGAGCGATGATTTTGCCTGTTGGTGGTCGATGATGGTGTGCCCGACATTCCCGAAGTTCGCGGCAACTAAATAGATACCCCCTTCAGTTGCTGCGTGACGTGTGGTCAGGTTTACAGAATCAATACTGTAAGCCCGATGTTCGACTTTCAGTAATATTTCAGATCGATGACCTGAAGGTAGAATGTTTCCCCTAGCTTGCTCAACACCATCGATATTAAGAATCGGTCGATGATCCTCGCTATAGGTTATGGTAATTCTCTTGCCCGCCATTTCATCTGAATATAGCGAAAAATCTATGCCTTCATATTGAATTGTAAGCAATACCCTCAGAGAGTTTGGAAGTTGATTTAAATTCAGTTGTCTCTCGTAGGCATTGTAATTAAATGGGAACAGGCCACGTCGTTCATACCCACCAATAACATCAGTCAAACTTCCTGTCGGGTATTCTTTTCTAAAATGCTCAATAAGCTTGGTCGTGTATTCATCCATCTTCTGACGAACACCATCGCGATTAAGATTCGTCACGCTAGTTGAGGTAAAAGTTGCCCCTTCAACTGCGGTAGACATCAGATCATTGCGGCTATACCCTACAATCTGGTAAATATTGTTTTTGTTTAGTCCATAACTATATGCGTTGTCTTTTAAACTGGTATCAAGTGCAATTAACCGGCCATCGACGATTGCTTCAATCCAGACATGACCTACCGCAATCGATGTGAGCTTGGTTAAATTTGCTTGACCATTACAGTCTACCTCTTCCTCGAATACGGCATCTTTATATGGAATCTGAGAATTAACAAGAACTTGGGTTATACCACAAGCACTGTTTGCATCTAATCCGAACCATCTTGCTAGAAAATCTCCCGATAATTTCACGAAACCAATTGTATAGTAAGCTTCAATATCAGACTCATCTAACAGGGCTTTCGTTAACATTGCTAAATCAGCAGGTGTTCCTTTTGATTCTATTAACGCTCCCAACGCACCTTTTTGTATCCCCCACACTGGATACGTGTCGACATGTAAGTACACATATTCACGTATCAAGTCCAAATCATATTTCAGTGCTCTCGCCATCTCCTTCACGGAAGATGGGGCAACGGGCGTGATTGTAGAATTCGAAGATCTCGCCGTTATTTGAGTATTGGGCTGATAATCTGATACTTCTTCGAAGTTTTTGTTCAGTGTAGCTAGTAAAGCTTCCTCCCCAACTACGGGTGTAAGATCAAAAGACTGATAACCTTTTTTGTATGTTGCAGTTTGCTCTGAAGCAAAACCAGAAAATGAAAGAACACTTAATATAATTGCGGATATTATTCTCTTCAAGTGACAACAAAAATCATTAGCTTTACAATGCATGCTCTACTCCATTACGAATCTTATTGAACACATGAAGGCCTTTCATCGCAACTCTATAAATTGCGATATTAATATGGGAAATTTATAATCTAGCACTTAATTAGAGACATTTATTCTCTCTGAAAAGCAATAGCCATCATGCGAAAGATCATCTCTAACCCTTAAGATAACGGACTTCTGTGATATGAATGCAAGTTGAGCTTGATCAAGCATTTTATATCCACGTGCCATATCCGTGAACTCCCCAGTGCAACTAAACGTTACCCAGTCTTCACCGCAACTTGGTAGGTTTTCAGAAGGGCTTTCCGATAACTTCGCCATACAGCCACCAAATGAATTATCGCTTGTAACGCTGACTGCTTCTACAGTTGTGAATATTGTATGAACCGCTGCATTTGCAATAGAGAAAGAACCTAGAACCAAAAAAATTGGAAGTACTATATACGTGTAAACCCTCATGATGCCTCCTCATGAAATTAGTTTTTGATATCAATTCTTTTCACAAAACAGTACCCTTCGATCTTGTATTGATCATCAACGGTAACCTTTATACTTTTATTTGCAGTCAAAGAAAGCTGAGCTTGGTCAAACATCCTAGTCCCTCGTTGCTCATCGGCAAATTGCCCATTGCAACTGAACGTCACCCAGTTACTCCCACATTCAGGCAGTAATGTCTGAATATTGTCATATAGTCGAGCCATACAACCCCCAAACTTATCGTTATGAGTTGTCATCAGCGAGATCACTTTAGAATCTAACTCAGCTTCTGTGGCAGAAGAAATCATGCTAAAGACACACAGTATTATGATGGTTACGATCTTCGAAATAAGCTTCATTTTAAAACCAGCTCCTATTTACATTACTTCCCAATCAACGGTATATACGAACGCCATCCGCTTACGGAATTATTACAATCCTCGCACTCTTCTACATCAGAGCTGCACATATCGCCTTGGTTATTTTCATCTGAATCAATTTGTTCTGGATTAGCCACTGATGGGCAATTATCGATAGTGTCGTTTATACCATCATTATCATCATCAGTGTCTGCGGCATCACCGATACCATCACCATCATTATCGGAGGCCTCGGAACTATCTAGAGGGAATAGGTCACTATTATCCGACACACCATCCCCATCATCATCGGTATCAGTGTTGTTACCCACACCATCACCATCAGTATCAACGCTCTCACTAGCATCAAAAGGAAATGCGTCTTCAGTATCAAGAACGCCATCATTATCGTCATCGGTATCACAAAGGTCGCCAGCACCGTCTCTATCAAAGTCATTTTGCTGTGGATTTGAAAGCGTTAGACAGTTGTCAAACCGATCCAAAATTAGGTCTAGATCAGAGTCAGAAGCGAAGATTATTGATTTTTCTGTCGTTCGATTGCCTAAAGCATCGAATGTATAAGTGGTCGAGAAATAACCATCGACTGATTGTTTTTTTATCTGCCCTAAGGAATCAATCTCATATTCCACTGAAACTGCGTGAGCAATTGGTGATAGGTTAGCTAAACAGACCGCAAGAATTATCTTTCTATATAGATCTGATTTTATAGCGCAATTTATCACTATGTAATCATTCATATCTCACACCCTAATCTACCAACGTCAATGTCTATGATTATTTTCTTTGTTTGTTCCGAAAGTATTGTCTACCTACTTAAGCAAAGGAATGCTAAATATTAGTCAATTTTCTAAATTCTCAATTTAGGGTCTATTTCACTAAAATGACACTTAAGCCTTTCTCATATATATGAATCCAAATAAAAATAAACCAAAATCAGATTTAAAACCGAATAGACCAAGCAACTCACATTGATTATTTCACCATATAAGACATATGACACAACCTCATGTCATTCGGATCAAGAAGTGATAACTAACGCATAAGCCTCATATTTAAATGAAAAGTTTTCGAATCAAAAAAAACGGATGCTTTTGACTTTAATATCCACACCAAAATACATCATTGACGCTTATTTCGGCAATGCGACTAAAATCTCCAAAACAAATCATTCAACTAAAAAGTTGTTAATAAAACTTAACTGATGATGACTTAAAATTATGGGTGGGTAGGTAGGTCGCTTAATACTTTCTTCATCAAAATGGATGATGTAAGCAATCATTAATGACAAGGTTGAATAATTAGGGTTGATATCACCACTATAAATACGAAAGGTGATATGAAGAATAAAGAGAAATATTTAGTCGGCCATGCGTTAAATTCTATCGCCTACATTAACCAATATTGACAGTTCCTCCTCCTATCACGACTCCTATCACGACTCC
>NZ_JAKJSE010000012.1:0-184172 GCF_050336585.1 Enterovibrio makurazakiensis | reverse complement strand
GCACGATGTAGGCTTGCTCTCCGTGAGAGCTTCATCTTTCATCACAAAAGAAGAATTTGGAGCGACACATCGGGTTCGAACCGATGACCTCAACCTTGGCAAGGTTGCGCTCTACCAGCTGAGCTAGTGTCGCARTATCAACCGTTTTTCAACGTTTGAWTAAATKTGGTTGCGGGAGCYGGATTTGAACCAACGACCTTCGGGTTATGAGCCCGACGAGCTACCAGACTGCTCCATCCCGCGTCCGATTAACCGTTCAAAGTACGGCGTAGACTTACTCTTCTTCAGAGCATTATCTTCCGACGTATCAGAAGACAAAATTTGGAGCGACACATCGGGTTCGAACCGATGACCTCAACCTTGGCAAGGTTGCGCTCTACCAGCTGAGCTAGTGTCGCAATATGGAGGCGCGTCCCGGAGTCGAACCGAGGTACACGGATTTGCAATCCGCTGCATAGCCACTCTGCCAACGCGCCTTTGTCCATCCGCTTCTGGAAGTTGTTTCCCGCTGCGGTATGGGTGGGCATTCTACGGATTCACGTGATCTAGTCAACACTATTTCATAAAAAAAAGTTCGTTCGCTCAAAATCACGGCAAAGACGACATAAATCGACCATTTCGAGCCATATTTAGCCTGTAATCACGCTAATAAATGATCTTGCGGAAAGTAAGGTTGATTCTCGCCCCCCTCGTTTTGGCGGTTTTCGGGAGTGCATGTTGCCAATAAGTCTGAGTTTTGCCTGCCATTATGAGCAAAGAACCCGATCCCAATTCAAATTCACGCTTTTCTCCAGTTCGAATATGCTTCAACACAAAGCGACGACTTTCCCCAAACGTTAGTGAAGCAATGTTTGGCGCAGGTCCAAGCTCTGCCTCATTGTCTTGATGCCATCCCATGTAGTCTTGCCCATCTCGGTAAAGATTCGCCAACACAGAGTTAAATGCATCACCCGCAACACGAGAGCATTTGATTTTCAGACTATCAAGAAGTGGAGGGAATTGAGCAGGAGGTAGCCTAAGACCGGAATACGTATAACCATGCTCACCGAACCAAGCTTGCAAACGCGGTTGGAGAACTTCACGGCCAAACATCTTTATCGGCAATTGCTGCCATGGAAGTGTATTAAGAAGAGCGTCATACATCAGCTCCGCTTCACTAGTGCTGATAAAGTCAGGTTGCCAATACAATTTACCATCAGGTAAATCTATCCAACCCGTTTGTTCAAACAAATCACCTTGATTCATGCCTTCACTCTCATTTCGACTTCACTGCTCACTTTAACCACATCGAACATGAAGGAACAACAGTGAAGGCATGTCAGATTATTTTGCTAGGGCATCTTCTAGTTTTGCTTTCCAAATCGCCATCGCAAGTGCCGGCTTACGCAGCACTTCAGGGGTCGGAATCCAACTTTGCTTAACACGAGAGAATACATCAAATCGACCAGCCTGCCCTGCCATTGCCTCAGCAACCACACGGCCTGCAATGTTTGTTAAGCCAACACCATGGCCGGTATAACCATGTGCCGTATAAATGTCGTTACCCAAGTGGGCGATTTCTGGCATGTAGCTTCGCGTTACTGCAAATAGCCCACCCCAGTGGTATTCCATTTTCACATCGCCCAGTTGTGGGAACACTTTCAGCATACGCTGTCGCAAGCGCTCTTGGCTATCAGGGTATTCGCCATTAAACGGATGGTTTACACCACCAAACAGAATTCGGCCATCGGCGGTAGGACGCAAATAATCCAAACAATTGTTCAAATCAGACATAGCCATCATGTTGCTGATTGGCTGTCGGTCGCCCAGCTGTTCTGTTACAGCAATATATGATGCAACGGGAAGTACCTTCGACTGTGCTCTACGATTTAAACCATCTAGGTACGCATTGCACGCCAACAATACTTGCTTGGCTTTAACGCTGCCTGTTGCTGTTTTTACTGTGTTAACACCTGAGCCTTTCTCAATTTTAATGACCGGACTATTTTCATAGATTTCCGCACCCATTGAAATCGCAGCCTGAGCAAGGCCAAGTGTGTAATTTAAGGTATGAACGTGACCACTGTTCGGGTCAAATAGACCACCAAGATAACGACGAGTGTGCGCCACTTCATCAATTTTATCTGTGTCCCACCACTGAGCAACGGGATAGTTGTAGCGGCCTTGCTTGAGTTCATGCCATGACTTAAGTTCTTCTTCTTGGCCTTTATTTAATGCCAATTCGATGTAACCTTCTTGGAAGTCACACCCAATGTCGAACTCCTTAATACGCTCACGAATGATATCGATAGACTCGACAGACAAATCCCATAGCTGTTTTCCCCATTCAGGGCCATAGGTTTCGTCTACTTCACGCAATCCAAGACAATACCCCACCAGCGCTTGACCGCCATTACGACCAGAACCGCCAAAAGCAATACGTTGGCTCTCAAGAACAACAACGCTCATACCCTGTTTACGAAGCTCGATGGCAGCATTGGTTCCCGTCAAACCCGCTCCAATAATACAAACATCCGCTTGAATATCATTGGTTAACGTTGGTTGCTCTGGTAATACGTTTGCCGTTGCTTGGTAGTAACTATCGATATACCCGTTTTCTTTCGCCATTTTGCGACTTAATCCTGCCTATGCGTAAAAAGATGGCGAATATTCGCACCAACCCCCCAATCTGGCAAGCGGAATCCGCTGTTGCACTAACAAACAAATTGTTACTCAATCACTCTGAATTTGGTTGACTATTTATACAATTGTTTTGATGATGCGCGTTCAAATTCCGGCTTGGTATAGCCATCTTAGGACTAACGTAATGAACCAACATCTTAAAGGGGTGACCGCGGCGAGCATCGCACTTACCGCAACTTTGTCTTTCGGCGTTTCAGCAAACAACGAAGTACTTAACATTTACAACTGGGCAGAATATATGCCCATGAACGTCATCAACGCATTCGAAAAAGAATACGGTGTGACGGTTAACTACTCGACGTTTGAAAACAATGAATCCATGTATACCAAGCTAAAGTTGCTTGATGGTAAAGGTTACGACCTCGCATTCGCGTCAACGTACTTTATCGAAAGAATGAGCAACGAAGGCATGCTGGCTAAAATCGACAAATCGAAAATCCCGCATGTTAAAGACATTATCCCTGGTTTGCTGGCGCAACCTTTTGATAAAAACAACGACTACTCACTGCCATATATCTGGGGCGTGACAGGCATTAGCTATAACGGCGATATCGTCGACGGTAGCGCTGTCACCAAGTGGGCGGATTTGTGGAAACCCGAATTCGCAGGGCAACTGATGCTGCTTGATGACGTGCGTGACGTATTTGGGATGGCGCTAAAATCTAAGGGTTACAGCATCAACACCAAGAACGAAGCTGAAATCAAAGAAGCCTATGAACTCCTAAAAACACTGCGCCCGAATGTAGTGGTCTATAACTCAGATGCGCCTCACGTACCGTTTGTGACGGGTGAAGTAGGAATAGGTCAGCAGTGGAATGGCAATGCCTACTTGGCACAGGCTGAAATGGATAACATTAAGTTCATTTATCCTGACGAGGGTTCAATTCTTTGGATGGATAACTTCATTATTCCAAAAGGTGCAGAAAAAGTAGACCTTGCCCATCAGTTTATTGATTTCCTATACCGACCTGAAAATCAGGCGGCAATGGTTGAAGAGCTTGGCTACCCTGCACCAAGCAAACGCGCCAAAGAGAAACTGTCTGCTGAATACACTGAAAACAATGTCATCTTCCCTTCGGACATTGATGTTGAAAAAGGTGAGTTCACTAACGATATTGGCAGTGCGGTAGGAATTTACAACCGTTACTGGCAACTGCTGAAAAGCTAACAGGCTCGATATTTCAACGATGCCACTTAGTTCAAAAAAAACCGCAGCTTAGGCTGCGGTTTCTGTTGGTAGGGGCAGCCCTTTATTACTGCTACCCCGTTGCTCACAACATCTAGCTCGATTTAAAGAAAAGTAAGTGAGCAGCACTGAGAGAAATCGCACCTCGTACAATCAATTTCAATTGATCCGCCGAAATTTTCGCAAAAACCTTAAAACCGATGAACATGCCCACGAACAAGGCTGGCAGCCCAACAGCACTCGCTTGTAGCGTTTCCATGTTCACCAAACCTAAGCTAACTAACCCCACCAACTTCAGGATGTTTAAGGTAAGAAACGCCCAGACGCGAGTCGCCACGTACGCATGCTTTTCCATTTTCTGCTCAAGCAGAAACAGCCCCATCAGTGGCCCTGCGGCATTAGCCAACACGCCAACAAACCCGCACAAGGCGCCAGCAAAACCAGCGGAATAGCGGTGCGAGAACACGGGCAAAGGGTGGTAATCAAGCCAAAGAGACAATCCTAGCAACGCGAAGATCAACACGCCTAACATGGTCATAAAGGTACTCGGATCAATGCTACCGAGCACCATCGTCCCCACCAATACGCCAAGCGCACCGAATGGAACGAGTTTCGCCAACACGCCCCAATTAACATTTTTTCGATAAGTCATGACAGCGACTAAATCAGTCAGCAAATAAAGCGGGACGATAACCCCTAAAGCTTCAGGGCCGGGAAATGCAAGCATCATCAAAGGAAGGATAATGAGGCCAAGTCCACCAATGGAAAACTTGGAAAAGCCTGTCACCAAACATGCGAGTGAAATAAATAGCCATGACATTTCCATTGCCGTTCCTCTGTTGGTCTTATCTGCACACTAATGCATCAAATATTGAATGACTCAACATATGGACGTTGGCGAAATTCATGATGTTTTATAATTACTTTTCTCGGAATCGGGAGTAATCTTACACCTCGATCACCGTTGTAATCAGGATAGCTCAGAATGATTGATTTTCGCTCAGATACAGTAACTCAACCCGATGCAAAAATGCGTGAAGCCATGGCGAATGCGCCGGTAGGCGACGACGTTTATGGGGATGACCCGACAGTGAACGAACTTGAGCGATGGGCAGCAGAAAGACATGGTTTTGAAGCTGCGGTTTTCACTTCGTCAGGCACACAAGCCAACCTTTTAGGTATTCTCGCACACTGTGATCGTGGTGACGAGTATCTGTGCGGCCAACAAGCGCACAATTACAAATATGAGGCAGGTGGAGCTGCTGTGCTTGGTTCAGTCCAGCCACAACCTATCGAAAACAATAAAGATGGCACACTTTGCTTTGAAAAACTGGCTGCAGCCGTCAAGCCTGACGACGTTCACTTTGCGCGAACCAAGTTGCTTAGCCTTGAAAACACCATCGGCGGTAAAGTGTTGCCTTTGAGCTATTTAGCGCAAGCACGTGAATTTGCCAATAAACACCAACTTAAACTGCATTTGGATGGCGCACGCGTGTATAACGCTTCTGTCGCGCTAAACGTTGATATCAAAGAGATCAGTCAACATTTCGACTCGATGACCATTTGCTTGTCTAAAGGGTTGGGCGCACCTATTGGTTCATTGTTACTTGGTGATGCTGACTACATTCAACGAGCACGTCGTCTTCGCAAAATGGTCGGTGGCGGCATGCGCCAAGCGGGTATTCTTGCCGCAGCAGGCATGATCGCGCTGACTGAAAATGTAGAACGTCTCAAAGATGATCATGACAACGCCCGTTATCTATCCGAAAGTTTGGGTGCGATTCAGGGGTTCAATACCTTCATTTACCCAGTGCAAACAAACATTGTCTATGCTGACGTGGCGCCACACATCGATATTCATGCCATTGCCAGTGCACTGAAAGAGCAAGGTATTCTTGTATCACCTGGATACAAATCAATGCGTTTTGTCACGCACAAAGATGTCACCAAAGCCGATATTGACCAGCTGCTTTCAGCCATTGAAAAGCAGCTATAATCTCGATTAAACACAGTCAATTGGTGTCAATGTGTCGATGAGACAAACAATGAACAGCGATTAAACAGGGGCGGATTTCCGCCTCTTTCTATATCTGATGAGGAAACATCATGGCTGGAGCTAGTTTGCTTACCCTACTCGATGACATTGCGACGATCCTCGACGATGTCTCCCTGATGAGTAAAGTCGCGGCGAAAAAAACTGCCGGCGTGTTAGGGGATGATCTTGCATTGAACGCGGAGCAAGTGTCAGGTGTAAAAGCGGACCGCGAACTCCCCGTGGTGTGGGCCGTCGCGAAGGGCTCTTTTCTCAACAAGCTGATAATCGTCCCAGCTGCACTGGCGATTAGCGCGATTGCACCATGGCTCATTACCCCGCTACTCATGTTAGGAGGGCTATTCCTCTGCTTCGAAGGCGCAGAAAAGATCATTCACACCTTCTTCCACAAGAAAGACTCACACGATACCGCGGCATCCCATCAAAATGACGAGGAAGATTTCAATACGACCACATTAAACGCCGCAGAATATGAGACTCAGAAAATCAAAGGGGCAATTCGCACAGATTTTATCTTGTCCGCGGAAATCATTGTCATCACGTTAGGTGTCGTCTCAGAGAGTACATTTCTCACCCAAGTGATCACGCTTTTTGGTATTGCCTTTGTCATGACAATCGGCGTTTACGGATTGGTCGCGGTTATTGTCAAAATTGATGATGCAGGGCTGTACCTCAGTCAAAAGCGCATGGCTATCACTCAAGCTATTGGGCGTGGCTTACTGGCCTTTGCACCAATTCTCATGAAAGGTCTGTCGATCGTCGGAACGCTTGCCATGTTCTTAGTTGGGGGCGGAATCCTTACTCATGGGGTGCACGTATTATCAGAATGGATTGGAGATGCTGCACAGGAAACCGCCTTGATACCTTCAGTCGGCGCTATTATCTCCGCCATACTCCCCACCCTGCTCAATGGCATTATTGGCCTTATCGCTGGCATCGTCGTTGTCGGTATTGTTACCTTGCTAAGTAAACTTAAACCCAGCAAATCTTAAAATTAGTTCCATGACTGCGTAATACTGCGGATTGACGCTCTCCAAAAAGCTGCATAATTTATATCCAAGCCACTTGAAGTTACAGAACTTCAGGTTGCTTGAGTATAGATACAAACATGAATAGCAACGGAGAGCACGGATGACGGCAAAACATGTATTGATCACGGGTGGTGCAAGTGGCATTGGTTTGGGCATGGCGCAAGGTTTTGCACAAGCAGGCTATCGCGTCACGTTATCTGACATCAACGCAAACGCACTAAACGCCGCCGTTGAACAGCTCACCTCGGCGTATGATGTTACGGTAAAAGGCATCACACTCGACGTGACAGATTCAACGCAAATCGCGAGCGCACCGGATCGTGTAGATGCGCCAGTGGATATACTCATCAATAATGCTGGCATTCAATTTGTCTCCGCACTTGAATCATTCCCTGAAGATAAATGGCGACTCATTATCGACATTTTGCTCACAGGACCCGCCATGCTGACCAAAGCCTTCTTGCCTCAGATGTATCAACAAAACTTCGGCCGCATCATCAATGTTGGGTCAATACATAGCTTGGTCGCCTCCCCCTATAAATCAGCCTATGTCGCAGCAAAACACGGGTTGTTAGGGTTTTCCAAGACCATCGCACTCGAAAGCGCAGAGCATGATGTCACCATTAACACACTCTGCCCTTCTTACGTCAAAACACCGCTAGTAGAAAACCAAATCATTTCGCAGGCGCAGAATCATCAAATCAGCGAAGAAGAAGTCATCAACACAATCATGCTGAAACCTATGCCTAAGAAGGCATTCATTGCCCTTAGTGAATTGGCTGATACCGCCCTTTTTCTCAGCTCCCCCAGCGCCAAGAACATCACGGCACAAGCGATTGCCATTGATGGCGGTTGGACCGCGCACTAGTATTAAGCTGCTCAACGAACACTTTTTGCGCACTTGTTCACCTTTGTCAGGTGAATATAGTGCGCCAGCCCACATTGCCAACAACTCCTCACGGCTTTATCTCAAAATCAGTAAGTTAAGAGCGCTACACTGACTCTATACAAGGAAATCAGTGTAAGGAGAGCGCTATGACACACTCGCCATTATCCAGTGACAAGCTCTATCGCACTTCAGAACTCAATCGACTCAACGTTTCTTCTACCAAGCACCTTGAGCCTTTAGACGAAATCGTCGGTCAAGACCGCGCTCGTCAAGCCGTTGAGTTCGCGATGTCGATTCAAGAGAAAGGCTACAACATATACGCAGTTGGCCAGAACGGCCTTGGAAAGCGCACTATGGTTATGCGCTACTTGAGTCGCCACTGGGATTACAGCCACCCTATTTATGATTGGTGCTACGTCGTGAATTTTGATGATTCACGCATGCCAACCGTACTTCAGTTGCCTGCAGGCCGCGGTTTAAAACTCAAAAAAGACATCGAGAAGTTGATGGGAAGACTCAGTAATTCCCTGCCGATGGCTTTTGACAATGAAATGTATTATTCGCGTGCCGACGTGCTGAAAAACGGTTTAACCGAACAACAAGAAGGCGCATTGCAAGAACTCAGTGATGCAGCAAAATCGCAGCATGTCAGCCTTTCTATTACAGGTTCAGGTGACTATCAATTTATCGCCTTAAATGGCGAAGAACCCCACACAGAAGACACCTTCGACGAATTACCTGAAGAAGAACAAGCGCTATTCGACCAGGTCATTAAAGACTTAGAGGTTCAACTTCGCGGGCTTGTACGCACACTGACAGACTGGGAAGAACAGTACGCCGAAAAACAATTAAAACTTGATGAAGAAGTGGCAACAGAAGTCGTTTCTCATCTGTTTAAAAAGATTGTCGAGACGTATCAAGATTTGCCTCAAGTTAAGAAGTACTTAAAGGCGATGCAAAGTGATATCGTCGAGAACTTGGATATCTTCCTACAAGAAAGTGAAGAGCAAGCGGCTCTCGCTTACGCCGCTCTCGATAAAAAACTACCGCGTCGTTACCAAGTGAACGTATTGGTTGCGCAAGAAGAAGATGTGCCGCCAGTCATCGTAGAAGACAGCCCGACCTACCACAACATTTTTGGTTACGTTGAAAACGCAACTTACAAAGGCACGGTATTTACTGACTTCTCCTTAATTCGCCCCGGTAGTATTCATCGCGCCAACGGTGGTGTGTTGCTGATTGATGCCGTCAAAGTTCTTGAGCGCCCTTACGTTTGGGATGGCCTAAAACGTGCGCTCAGCTCCCGCAAAGTCAGCTTAAGCTCGCTAGAGCGCGAAGTGACGCTCAGTGGCACGATTTCGCTAGAGCCCCAACCTATTCCCTTAAATGTCAAAATCATTCTGTTCGGCGACTACAAAACGTACACCCTGCTTCAACACTATGATCCGGAGTTCAGCGAACTGTTCCGTGTCACGGCGGATTTCGAAGATGACATGCCACGAAACGATGACAGTGAGCTGAAATACGCCAAGTTCATTTCGAGCATCTGTCACGACAACAGCCTGCTACATTGCGATCAAGGTGCTATCGGTCGAATCATTGAGCACAGTTCGCGTCAGTCTGGTGACCAAGACAAGCTATCTTTGCATTCGTCAGATATTGCCAATTTACTTCGCGAGTCGAACTACCAAGCCCGTAGCGGTAAGTCGAACCTGATCCGCGCGTCCCACGTCGAGAAAGCCCTCGCCAGTCGTGATCTCCGAGTGAGTCGCCTGCGTGATTACGTGATGGAAGGCTTTACCACAGGGACGACACTCATCGATACCCAAGGCACTAAAGTGGGTCAGGTGAATGCGCTTTCTGTGCTAACAACCAATGACTTTAGCTTTGGCGCACCAAACCGAATTACGGCAACCACCTCCTTTGGTGATGGCGAAGTGCTAGATATTGAACGCAGCGTGAAGCTCGGCGGTAACATTCACTCGAAAGGCGTCATGATCCTCACGGCCTACCTTGCTTCCTTGCTTGGAAAAACCGCGAAGATCCCTGTGACAACTCACATTACATTTGAGCAATCTTATGGTGGTGTCGATGGGGATAGTGCGTCAATGGCAGAATTCTGCGCCGTTATCTCTGCAATTTCCGGTGTAGCATTGCGACAAGATCTGGCGATAACAGGGTCGATGAACCAATTTGGTCAATCGCAACCTATCGGTGGTGTTAATGAGAAAATCGAAGGCTTCTTCGATGTTTGTACCATTAAGGGGCCAAAGTCCAAACAAGGCGTGATCATTCCTCGCTCAAACGTGCATAACCTCATGCTGCGCAAAGACGTCATTCATGCCGTCGAGAAAGGGAAATTCCATATCTACGCTATTGATCATGTAAGCGAAGCTATCGCGTTGTTTACAGGTATGCCAGCAGGTGAAATTGGCGCTAAGGGCACATTCAAAAAAGGAACCGTGCTCCACGAAGCCTTCACGCAACTTGAAGCACTGAGGCAGACAAGCAAAGACTAACTCTACATCAGTGCGCTCACTTGCTCGAGGCAGTGAACTAAGGCGGACAACATAATATGAAAGAGGCCGACATGATGTCGGCCTCTTTTTTGTGTCATCCCTTTTTAGAGCACTGCACGATTACTCTGGTGTTACGCCTATCAAGCATTCGTAATCAACTATTCGCAATCAACCATATGCAATCGACGGTAACCAAAGGATCAAGTTTGGCCAGAGCACTAACGTAACCAGAGCAATCAATTGAAGGATAATAAACGGTACAACACCCTTATAGATATCCATCAACTTCACACCCGGAGGACACACGCCTTTGAGATAGAACAACGCAAACCCGACGGGTGGTGTTAAAAAGCTCGTTTGCAGCGCCATCGCCACCAACATCACAAACCACACCAACTCTGCATTATCCAGCCCAGGATAGGTACCGATATCCAGATCAAGGCCAAGAACCACTGGCGCCAACAATGGCAGTACAATAAGCGTAATTTCAATCCAGTCTAGAAAGAAACCCAGAAGGAAAATGACCAAGAGTATAAACGCCACAATGCCATACGGACCAAATGGCAGCGCTTCAAATGCTTGCTCAATGAACTCATCACCACCCAACTCACGAAGCACCAGCGCAAAACACGTGGCACCAATGAATATCGCAAAAATGTACGCTGTGGTTTTATAGCTATCAAGTAAGACATCTTTCAATACGGCAAGCGAAAAACGTTTGTAGTAGATAGCAAGCAACATCGCACCAAACGCCCCAACACCTGAAGCTTCAGTCGGCGTGGCAATACCCATGAAGATAGAACCTAACACCGCGATGATCAGAGCGAACGTAGGCACAATGGCCTTCGCAACATCTTTAACCACATTCCAATCTGCACGTTTTGCATTCTCAGGTAACGGTGCAGCTTCTGGTTTCACCACACCAATGATGAGTAAGTACACTATGTAGATAGTGCCCAGCATTAAGCCGGGAAACATTGCGCCCATGAACAGATCACCCACGGACAAACCGAGTTGATCGGCCATGATCACCAGCATAATCGAAGGCGGTAACAAAATGCCTAACGTACCCGCTGACGCCACCGTACCCAATGCGAGGGGCAAGTTGTAGCCCTGCTTCATCATGGCAGGTAAAGACATGGTCGCCAACAGCACCACGGATGCGCCAATGATCCCTGTGGATGCCGCGAGGATAATACCAATCGCCATCACTGTGATCGCCAAACCGCCGCGAACACGCCCGAACAACGCCTGCATCGCTTGCATCAATCGATCCGCGACACCTGATCTATCCAGCATATTTCCCATGAAAATGAACATGGGCAGCGCCACCAATATCCAGTTATCCATGATCTTATAGAGGCGGTTAACCACAAGCCCCAGCGTGGTGAAGTCGAGCCCCGTCCACGTGTCGAGATAGATATCGCTGTAGTAGCCGATAATGGCAAACGCGACGCCTACGCCACCTAGCACCCATGCAACTGGAATTCCGACGAACAGCAGTAAAATAAAACTGCCAAACATCGCCATGATGAGAATTTCATTCGCTTCCATGCGAGCCTCCCTGACGCAACAAAGCGACCGCACGAAGTAGCCGCGACAAACTAGCAAATGCCAACAATGCCACACTAAATGGGATAGCGGATTTAATCAGCCATCGCCATGGCAAACCGGACGGCGCGTTCGAACGCTCACCGACACGCCACGCTTCATACACAAAGTCGAGCGAGTGAATAAAAAGGACATAGGTAAATGGCCAAACGAAAAACGCCACTGTGATGATCTCAATCCATGCTTTCGTTCTCGCTGAAAAACGATGGTAGAAGATATCGACGCGAACGTGAGTACCCGTAATTTCGGCATAAGACAAACCGAACAACACACCAATCGCGTAAAGGTGCCATTGCAACTCTTCTAACGCGATCTGGCCATTACTAAAGACCTTACGAAGCACTACCTGCGCGATAATCACCGCTACCAACAACAAATAACTCCAAGCAAATGTTCGTCCTACGATACGAACAACTTGGTCAATGCTGTCGGCTAACGGAGAGGCAGGAAGTGAGTGAGAAGGCTGGGTCATAACTTGCTCCTTCACCCAAGTTAACAATGACGAGCAGTGTCCTGCTGCCCGTCATAACACGGGGATTAATTGCGAGGTAGGAAGCCTTTCGATTCCCAGATCTGATAGTTTTGGCGGAACTCAGACATGTCTTTCCACACTTTGTCGAAATACGGGTCTTGCTTCTGCTCTTCCACAACATCTAGCCAAGTGGTTTGGAACAAGTTAAGCATGTCGTCATTCCAATAGCGAAGCTCTACGCCTTGCTCCTGTGCCTTTTGCATCGCTTCAAACTGCATCGATTCACCTTCAGCTATCGAGTTAGTCATAGAAGCCAAACACAAAGTTTCTACTGCAGATTGTTGGTCTTCATCCATCTTGTTCCATGTGTCTTTGTTGATTAGAAGCTCAAAGACCGTGGCTTGTTGGTGCCAACCAGGGAAGTAATTATATTTAACGATTTTTTGGAAACCCAAACGCTGGTCGATGGCAGGTTGAGAAAACTCACTTGCATCGATCGCACCTTTCTCTAGCGCACCAAAGATTTCACCGCCAGGCAGCTGCACTGTGCCCACGCCCAGCTTCTCCATCACCTGACCGCCAAGACCAAAGAAGCGCATGGTCAAACCTTTTAGATCTTCCGGTTTATCAATCGGCTTTTTGAACCAGCCTGATGTCTCTGGCGAGATAATGGCACAAGGGAGAACTTTCACGTTGTAACCCGCTTCATCGTACATGCCTTGATACAACTTCAAGCCGTTCCCATAAAACAACCAAGCCATATATTCGGGCGCTTCAGGGCCAAAAGGGACAGCAGAGAACAGAGCCGCTGCTGGCATTTTCCCTTGCCAATAGCCAGCAGTAGCGTATCCAGAATTCACTTTGCCACTGGAAACTGCATCAAGGATCTCAAGTGGCGCAACCAGCTTACCTGGCTCATACACTTTCATTCTGATGGTGTTTCCAGTAACAGGTTCAATTCGTTCAGACACCCATTTGATCGGCGTGCCTAGTGCAGGTAGATGAGTACCAAATGCGATTGGGGTTTTCAGTAACACTTTGTCCGCGAGTGCTGTGCCTGAGACACAGAGGGTAGCGACGGCCAGTGCTTTTAATGTCGTTGAAATTGGTCGATTCATTGTCCACTCCTTGGTGCGCAGCATCACTGTTTTGTATGTATTGTTATGCTGCTTGTCGGGTTGAGGTTTAGAGCACATTGGGGCTGTTAATAATTTGTTACCGTCTAGATTATCGGTGCAACAAATAAAAAAATATCAGTTAGAAAACGTACTTACCGTACATAGCAATGCGTAATCGACGTACGTGTTTTTACGTAGTTAAGTGGGAATTAAAGAAAAATTGAAATCATGTTGACGAAATTATCAGGCATAAGCACGCGGTTAAGAGCCAAGATTTTAATTCTGGCGATGCTACCCTTATTGTTGATGTTTGGGCTAATTATTGGGCTCGTCGTTATTCAATCCGATGCACTGTCTAAGAATCAGGCCAATCTCATCCGTTCAGAAACCTTGTTGTCCAAAAAACAAGAACTGCTCAAATACGTCGAACTGGCTCGTGCCTCTATTGCGCCGATTTATGACACCGCTAACGAAAATGATGATGAAGCTAAACAAGCCGTCATCAATACTTTGAATAATCTCACCTACGGCGAAGATGGTTACTTCTTTGCGTATACCTATGACGGCACCAACCTCGTTTTGCCATATCAACCCGAAATGATTGGGAAGAATATTTGGGATGTCGAAGACAACCGCGGCTTCAAACTCCTTCAAGCGCTCATACGCGTTGCGCAGCAAGGTGGCGGATATGTGGACTACTACTGGCATAAGCCTTCGCGAAAAGAACAGGTCAAAAAACTGAGTTACGCCATTGGGCTGGATAAGTGGGGATGGATGGTCGGAACCGGTGTGTATATTGATGATATCGATACACAGGTTGCTTCTGTTCATGGGAAAATTGATGAAACCATCAGCAAAACATTTATCGGTCTTGGCATCACGCTCGTGATCACCATTGGCATCATGGCTAGCCTTGCCACCAGTATTCACATAAACGCGCGTGAATTAGCCGACAAAAAGCTGCAATCACTGAATAGGCAAATTATCGAGTCACAAGAAGAAGAAAGAACGCGAGTAGCAAGAGAGTTACATGATGGCATCAATCAAATGCTGGTTTCCGTCAAGTACCGCCTGGACAGCATCAAAGATGCAAAAACCCACCAAGAGCGTGACAACAACATTGCACTCGGTCAAACCACTCTCGATGATGCGGTCCGCGAACTCAGACGAATATCGAAAGACTTACGCCCTGCTCTTTTGGACGACCTAGGCTTGCTATCTGCGTTAGAAGATCTCGCCAAAGAGGTCTCTGAACGCTCAGGAATGCAGGTGATTTTTGAGCACCACCTCGACATGACAGAAGTATCAAAACTTGCGGAAACCACACTCTATCGGGTCGCCCAAGAGGCGTTGCATAACGCCGAGAAACACGCTAATGCTAACGGGGTAGACATCATACTTCAGCAAGAAGAACAAGAAATTGTGCTGACTATCGCAGATGATGGCGTTGGATTTGAGGAGCATAGTATCAACCATTCAACCCAGTCGATGGGCTTAAAGAACATGCGTGAACGTATCGATAATTTGGAGGGCTCCTTTTCGATCAATAGCCTGCCTAATCAGGGCACTGAGATTCGTGCAATTGTCCCCATCTCATACTAGTTACGCTCGCAAGGATTGCTGAGGAAAAGAAAATGGCAGTTAACGTTAAACAAGGAGAAAAAAGATGACGACGCTCCTGCTCGCCGACGATCATGTATTGCTTCAAGACGGACTCATGGAGCGACTGTCTAAGCAGCCGCAGTTTACCATTTTGGGCGCCGCGAATGACGGTGAAGCAGCCATCGAGAAAGCGATCGAGCTGAAACCGGACATTCTTCTCACTGATATCTCTATGCCGAAAAAATCGGGCTTAGACGTTCTCTCCGTTTTACGCGAAAAAGCACCAGAGATTAAAGTTGTCATCTTGAGCATGCACAACAACAAGGAATACATCATGGCCGCAATGCGCGGCGGCGCTAAAGGATACGTGCTAAAAGATGTATCATCGTTAGAACTGGTTCAGGCGTTGGATATTATTGCCAACGGGGGGTCATATTTTAGCGCTGGTGTCTCTGAAACATTGCTTGAAAGTATGAACGCCTTAGAACAGAAAGAGAATGACGATAACCTTCCCACACCTCGTGAAAAAGACGTCTTGGTTCTCATCGCCAATGGCGCGTGTAATAAAACCATCGCCAGAGAGCTCGACATCAGCGTAAGAACCGTTGAAACACATCGCCTACGCGTCAAAAAGAAACTTGGGGTTACATCCACCGCTGGGCTAGTGAAATACGCAATCGAACAAGGGTGGATTCAGCAAGGTCAAGGAGACTAACTTACCCTGAAAACCAGCACTTGATGCACATATCACGAATATCGCTCGTTTCGTTGATATGTATTAACGTTTTTCATGTCCAAAGACGTATGGTGTTGATAAGGCATTCTTTTTATGTGGAGACTTGTGATGCATCAGGAGCAATTCCCTGTCCCTAAACTCCCAGACATGACCTTTAAAAGTGCGTCCTTACAAGCACTTAACAAAAGCATGCCTGACTTTATTGCTACTTCCAAATGGCGCGCGCGCCTTGTTATTTCGCTAGCGTTCTTAGTGTTTTCAGCGATCACCATCGCCAGTTGTGTCTATTTTGGCTTAACGCAAGATGCATTCTTTATCGCGGCTCTTAGCGTAACCCTATTGGTCTATCTGGTTTCAATGCCGATGCTTACCAACACCTTTGTCGAGTCCGATAGAGTAAAAAGTCGAGTCGCTCAATCCAAAAACACATACTTGATAAAGTCATTATCGAATACCCCTCTCGAGGAACGCCTGCAAATCGCTAACCATATTTGGAAGTCACTTCGAAGCGAGGAGTGGACCACATGCGTCAGTTACGCCCACACGGCAGACAAGCCAAGAACCACCTATTGCTGCCAGCAAATTGGAAAAATCGCATCAGACTTAATCCATAACGACCCAGAAATTTTCAGCGATGCTATGCTTAAAACAATGAATAATCAAAGAGGTAGCGCTAGTTACTTTTTTGATATTCTTGTCATGCTTGGCGAGCAGCAATTTCACGAAGAACACGAAGAACAGAGAAAAGTCCGCGGAACAAAGAAATTACTGCTGGACGATTTATTTACCCACCGCTAGCCAAGCGCTTCTCACTCTCCAAATGGAGCGCTCATGAAAATAGCCCTTGTCACGGGAGGCAGCAGCGGTATTGGCCTTCACACAGTCCTTGCATTTCATCATGCGGGATTCAAAGTCATTACCTGCTCTCGCAATGAAGAGAAATGGAACACGGTGCTGGCTCGCTATCCTCACTTGTCCTCGATTGATTATCTCCCTGTTGACCTGAAAGACGTTCAACAAGTTGACCGCTTCTTCGGTTATATACGCGAGAATTATGGTCATCTCGATGTCGCCATCAACAACGCAGCCCCGCCACTTGAATCCCGTGGCGACTATGGGAATGTGCCGATTGATGCCCTCTATAGCACCATGATTGGGGATTTCTGGTTACCTGCACTATGCCTACGTTATGAACTCAACCTCATGTCCGAGGGCAGTTCAATCGTCAATGTCAGTTCAATCAATGGATCTCGCCCTAACCCAAACGCAGCTATGTTTTCAGCGACAAAGCATGCCATTGAAGGCCTAACACGCTCAGTCGCGATTGATGCTATCCGTAAAGGTATTCGCGTCAATGCCGTCGCCCCTGGCGTTACTTGGACGCCTCGTTGGGAGCAGCAACAAGCAGAATTGGGCGGTGCCTTAAAAGAAACGGTCGCAAGACAAGTGCCCAATGGCAGGTTTGCCATACCTGAAGAAATTGCTAGTGCCATCTTGTGGTTAAGCTCTGAGCAGGCGAGTTATGTTGTGGGCCATACACTGGTCATGGATGGTGGGTTGGGCTTAAGCTAATGCCGCGCTAAGAAATAGCTAAGATCGCTATTTTCAACTAACTGTTGAAAAAAAAAGTGAATATTCAGGATAGAAATAGAACTCAAGACATACAAGACATACAAGACAGTAAAAGTCTTTCAGAAGGTACAGTGAAGACAGAAGCAGAGATAACGAAAGTAGAGTAACAGAATCTAACTAGGGAGTATTGAAGAAATAATTGAGCTAAGAGAGAGTGCAGTGCTTTTTGGGGGTGTAGCGAGGAGGTAACTCGGATGGCGCAGATAAAAAAGTAGCGCAAATGGTAAAACCATTTGCGCCGACTTTCGAAATTATAGAGCTACTACGTTAGCAGCTTGTGGGCCTTTTTGGCCTTGCTCAACTTCGAAAGATACTTTTTGGCCTTCAGAAAGAGTTTTGAAACCCTCAGAAGCGATTGCACGGAAGTGAACGAATACGTCAGCACCGCCGTTGTCTTGAGTGATGAAACCGAAACCTTTATCTTCGTTAAACCACTTTACTAGACCAGTTGTTTTGTTAGACATTTTGTGTCCCTTATATTTAATTCAAAAAATATTCGCATTAATGCGATGCACTGTGCTGGAATTATTTAATGTGACGATGAAGCTAAGGGAAACACAGAGAACTACAACTAGTGACGAAATCTGAGGTTTTACTTTTACTTTACGCTTTATTAATAACTCTGACTTACAGAGCGAGGGCAATATTACGCTAGTCAGGGCCATTGTAAAGACTTATTTTGATTTCGATGGAAGAAAAAAACATGCCAGTTCTTAATCAAGAATACTCTTTGTTGGTGACGTTACAAATGAAACAGGACCCTCGCTCGAGCGCCCTGTTTCTGTACAAAATGCCACTATCGCTTGTTAGCTAACCCCCATCGCCCAAACATCCCCAGTCCTAGCAACATAAACACCATCCAGCTCATGCTGCCACCACTGCTTCCACCGCCACTACGCGAATGGGTTGGTGCAGGTTGGGTGAACATTGGCTGACTCGTATCGGCTTGGGTAGGTTGAACATTCTGAGCTTGGCGTGTTTGTCGTGCTTGCTGTTCTTTCTGCACCCGTGCTTGGTTATTTCGATCAACACCAATCTGTTGGAATACATCTTCTTCAACCACCAGCAACGAGGTGTAGTCCGTCAATAAACCATACTCGACAGCGATGTCTTCTATCGCTTGTTCTTTGTCGGCATCTTTCTGCTCTAGGTAATCCATCTGCGCTTCAAGATCTCGAATCGCTGAGAATGCCCACATTCTCTCAAGTTCAGGGTTACGCAACGTTTTCTCTGGTAACGATACCTTGGTGGTATAACGACGCGTCTCGCCATTCACTTTCATGCTCAAAGTGACGTCGGCAGTGCCGGCTTTAAAGTAGTGGCCGAATACCGTCAGTTGCTCACCGCGATATAAGCTGCTGATAGCTTCTGGTGTCAGATCTTTTACCTTCACACCGTCGATATCCAATTGAATGTCGCGATACGCTTGATGCGTTAGTTTGCTAGAGATATTAAGCAAGTGCCCCATGATATCGTCAGCGTTCGAAACGGATGTAGCAACACCATTTGATAACTTGGTCATCGGCACCAATAGTGGAGTGTTCGCACTGTTACCCATAATGAAGGTAAACAAGCGGACATCGTATTTCTCCATCATTTGGAAAAACTTTCGCTTCTCCGTCACCCCAACATTCGCGACACCATCGGTCACCAGCACAATACCTGTTGGACGGTCGGCATCCAGTTTACGCACCGCTGCACCTAAACCTTCATAGAGGTTGGTGCCGTTACTCGGCTGCATGGCAGAGATTTCACTCAAGGCTTTTTCCACGTTTTCCTTGTTGGCTGACAGAAAGCCGTTGGTAAGGTCATACGTTGTGTTATCAAACATCACAACACGAAAACGGTCTTGCTGTGGCAGTTTGTTCAGCCCCTGTCGAACCCCTTCTGCCAAAGTATTATATTTGCCAGACATCGATCCTGATTTGTCTAATACGAAGACCCAATCACGCCCTTGAGTAACGGGGCCCAAATCATCACCGGGCGTAAAGGTAAGTTTCACCGTGCCGCGCTTTGATTCTTCAGGGTTACGGTACGCAACCATGTCCAAACGACCAGGTAACCCGTCTTGTAGACGCCAGTAAACCACAATGTCTTGATCCAACCTGTACGCGGGTGCAGAAGGTGATGCTGTCACGCCTTCCTCTTCAACCGCGCCTGACGCTAGGTTCGCTACTTGCGCCTTCCAAATCGTGTGCTCACCTAATGCTTCTTGTGTAAGTGCTGCGTTAGGGTGCGAAGGCAAACGCACACCATCAACGGGATACGCAGATTTCAACGTGACGTTAAACGAGAAATCCTGCTCGACCGCATCATTACGGGTCCAAAAGCTGTCTCGCGCTTCATCAACACCGCCCTCTTCCATGGGATACACGTAACGGCCAATGCCATGGTCAATTAACGCATCTTGCAGATAAACCAGCTTCACCTTCACACTCTGCTGAGGCTGAACAGGAAAGACACGCATCTCAAACGTTTTGTATCCGTCTTTTTCAGTCAATGCCGTCGCATTGCCTTGTGCTTTTTGCTCTTCATAGATCTTTTTCGCTTTGTCTTTCGCCACCGATTCGGCAATCACTGGCGTGCCGTTTATCCAGTAGATAAATTCGCCCACCACGGCTTCTTGCGGCACAGGGAACGAGTAACGTGCTTCAAGGATTTGGTCATTCGGGTTATGGAAGGTTTGTTCGATGGACGTCGTTGCGTAGCCATCTTCTATGACGACATCTACCTTATGGGTTTCAATGTTGAGGTCTTGATGTTGGCTGTTTATCGGTTTTAATAAACCGCTCGCCATTGCGGCAGGTGCAAACCAGCCAAATACAAACGTGAGAAATACCATTCCCCACGTCGTGAATCTTTGCGTCATTTGCTGTTGGTTTAGCATCGTATGCCTCCATTGCGTGGCTTCTTTGAGATTCGTTCTCTCATGTGCAGGAAGGGAAGGCTTGCGTTCATCGCGCCTTTAACTCTCTGCGTTTTCAGAAGCTTGCAACAAGACAGTGCCAATAAAAAGCGGCACGCATGAAGTGACAATATACGTAACGGTACGTCGCATCATGTGACACCTTCTCACCGAAACGTCGTGTTGGTGGGCGTTGGCAGTTACTTTTTCGCAGACGTTATTGGCTTATAGATTGGCTGAACGTTGTCAACGATAAAACTGCCCATGAAAACATGTCGGATTGGTGCAAAATGATGTCGACTGGGTATCACGAAAATCCTGAATCCTCGTAATAAGATGACTCAACGCATCACCCTCTTTTTTATTGGGATATTTACGGGGAAAGCACGATGACAGTCGCCGATACGCACACAGAAATTGCATCCTTTACGCCTTATCCAATCAAACATCTTCCTGTTCGTGTTGATTTAGGCAGCGAGTCGCTTTTGATCGAATGGGATAATGGACATGAGAGTGAATACCACTACCTGTGGTTAAGGGACAATTGCCATTGTGCAGAATGCATCGCCTCGCTCTCTCGGGAGCAAGTCTTTGAGATTTGTGATGTCCCCGAAACCATTAAACCGAAAGAAGCCTATCTCTCTGAAGACAACAGACTTGTCATCGAGTGGGATCACGCTGATCACAGCAGCCAATATCATCCCGGTTGGTTATTCAGCCATTGTTACAGCGAAAGCGCACTTGCCGCCAAGCAATGGCAACCGAAAGTGTGGGACAAAGAGGCCATAAACCAGTTCCTACCCACTAACACTTACCTCAACATCATGCAAAGTGATCAACACCTTTTGGCGTGGCTAAAGAATTTAAGGGACTATGGAATCGCGCTGATTAAAAACGTAGATACCGAGCCAAACACCCTCATTCATGTCGCAAATCGCATCTCTTTTATCAGAGAAACTAACTTTGGCACCATTTTTAATGTGCAAGCGAAAGCGGATGCAAATAGCTCGGCGTATACCGATTTACGTTTACCTCTGCATACCGATTTACCCACACGAGAACTCCAGCCCGGTCTGCAGTTTTTACATTGTTTAATCAATGATGCTGTCGGAGGAGAGTCCATTTTGGTCGATGGCTTTAAAATAGCCGAACACATGCGCGAGCATTATCCCGAAGAATTTCAGAGCCTATCCAGCATACCGATGGCCTTTTACAACAAGGACAAACACAGTGATTATCGCTTTCGCGGTAAAGCTATTGTGGTTGATGAAAATGATCAGGTTGTTGAAGTTCGCCTTGCTAATTTTCTCAGGGGCCCCATTGATGTGCCCGCACACCAAACCCTCGCCCTGTATAAAGCATATCGCTGTTTTATTCGGTTAACCCGAGAGGAAGAGTTTCAGTTTTTCCATCGCCTTAATGGCGGTGACCTGATCGTCTTTGACAATCGCCGCGTCTTACACGCACGCAATGCGTTTGACCTAAAAACGGGCTCGAGACACTTACAAGGCTGCTATATCGACAGAGATGAACTCTTATCTCGAATAAGGGTGCTTGAAAGGGACGCGCTTTAATTTCGCCGAGATTCAATTATTGAATACCAGAACGGTATTGGCTGGCCGTCGTGCCATAAAGTGCACGATAACGACGGCTAAAATGGGCGGTAGAGCTAAAGCCACACGCTAAGGCGATATCCGCGATGCTGAGCCCGGAGTCAGACAACAGATACCGCGCGTGCTCCACTCGCATTTGCACATAATACGCAGACGGAGAACAGGCTAAATATTGTAAGAACAGCCTTTCCAGATGCCTAACAGAAATAGCTAGGTGGTCAGCCAAATCCGATGTGGCTAAGGGGGTTTCAATATTAGCAGCCATTAACGCTAAGGCTTTTACCATTTTAGGGTGGTGTAATTTGAGCTTTTCGGCTTGGCTGGCTCTTTGATGGTCAGTTTGGTTTCTCGCGGCACTTTTAATTAATTGCTCGCACACAAGGATCGCGAGTTCTGGCTCAAAATAGGCGTCGATTAAATACAACATCATGTCGGTTGCGGCGGTGCCACCGGCACAGGTAACGCGCTTACCCTGAATTTCAAATAGCTCGTCACTGATTTCAAGCTCAGGATAACGCTCTTGAAAACAAGGCTTCGCTTCCCAATGCAAGGTGATTGGATAGCCTTCCAACAGCTTGGCTTTGGCTAGCAAGTAACAGCCCGTATCGAGCGCACCGATCATGAAACCAAGCCGATGTAGCTCTCGCAGCCATTTTATAGATGTATCTGACGCGTGTTTTTCTGGATGGAAACTCGCATTCACAAAAAGGTTACGAGGTTTTTCACTGGCATGTATTGATAAGGAGTCTTGCAACGCTAAACCATTGCTGGCTAAAACGGGCTCCCCGTCTTCACTAAAACATTGCCAACGAAATAAGGTTTTGCCGGCCAAACGGTTTGCTATTCGTAAAGGTTCAATCGCAGAGAGCAGTGACACCATGGCATATTCAGGTAACAGTAAAAAAGAGAGGGTGAAAACCCCGTCATCATCGGCAATTAGTGGTTTTTGCACCTTTAGGATAGAGGGCTGGGATGATGAGGATAGCATCGAGTCTCCTGCAAAAAATACGGCCAATTTATTTCAGCCGTATCTTCATAGCTTAGCCATTAAACAAAAATATTATTCGTCTTTGACTAACGGTGTTTCATTATCACCACCGGTTCCTTTCCCCAAACCACTGACGTCGTTGAAGAGCGATTTAAGCACACCGAGCGTCATCAGAATAATCACCAAGCTAAGAGGCAAAGCCGCTGCAATATTGGCGGTTTGCAGCGCGCTCAAGCCCCCTGCGACTAACAGGGCTGCAGCAACTAACCCAACAACAACACCCCAAAAAACGCGGAATGTTTTTGGCGGATCTTCATTCCCTAAAGACAAAATGGTCGTTAACACGACAATGCCAGAGTCCGAAGAGGTGACGAACCAACTCATGAGAAGAAAAACCATCATGGCAGACACGATCCAACCGAGAGCACCGTTACCAAAGATTCCATCAGCGTTAGCGAATAACGCCTCAGGCAGGTTCCACGCATTAACAAGATCAATGATCCCCGCAGTGCCAACTCCAGAGCTGGCTGTCAGCTCTTGATAAAGTGCGGTTCCACCAAAGATACCTAGCCACACGAAGATGATAGTTGTCGGCACGAGAAGCACACCAATCACAAATTCTCTTAAGGTTCGACCTCGAGAAATTCGCGCAATAAACAATCCAACAAAGGGAGCCCACGCTAACCACCAGCCCCAGTAAAAAACAGTCCAGCCGTTTTGCCAATTCGCTGGGCCTTCTTCTTCCGGAAACCAAAGTCCCATTTGAATAAAGTTTGCGAGATAATCCCCGACGGCAGAACCAAAAGCACCTAACACCCAGCCTGTTGGCCCACCAAACAAAAACAGCGCAACGACAATAATAGAAACAATAATATTCCACTGAGAAATGATTCTGATACCGCGGCCCACCCCAGACAGAGCGGATAAAATGGAAATGATCGTAATTAAAGCAATCAGGGTAAGTTGAGTCGAGATACCTGGGTCAATACCAAACAGCCTTTCAAGCCCGACGGACATCTGGCTGACGCCCAATCCCAGTGAGGTTGCAACACCAAAAACGCACCCTAGCACACCGAAAATATCGACCATGTGTCCGATGGGTCCATAAATACGATCGCCAATGAACGGATAGAGTGCGGAGCGCAGTGCTAATGGCAATTTTTTACGATAAGCAAAGTAGGCCAATGACATACCGACAATCACATAGACTGCCCAGCCATGAAAACCCCAATGAAAGAAAGTGACTCTCAGCGCATCTACCGCGCGATCGTAGCCAATGGCCTCGGCGCCCGCCATGTCGGCATAGGGATTATTCGGATAACCAAATGCCCCGCTGTTATCGAGGTAGAAGATCGGCTCAGCAACGCCAAAGAATAAAATACCGATACCGATACCCGCTGAAAAAAGCATCGAAAACCACGCGAAGTTGGTAAAATCCGGCCTGCTATCATCATCGCCTAAACGCACGCTACCGAATCGACTAAACACGATAAAAACACATACCGCGATTAAGAAAACGATGGTCACCATGTAATACCAACCAAACGTCACTTCAATCCAAGAACGAACACTGCCAAATATCTCACCCGCAAATTCCGTGTTCACTCCCGTAAAAAACACGAACACGAGTACCATCAGAGACGAAGATATCGTCATCCCCTTATGCATACCTTTAAATGGTCCTGATGGGGCAAGCTTTTCAGCTTTAAACATCCTAGTCTCTGCGGCTTCAAAGCCTTCTTGAGGAGTAGACGACATCAGCAAATCCTCCTTTGCTATGATTTTGAGTGAGTGAGCTTTCTTTCTCGCTTTACAATTTCATTTCCACCTCTTTTAGACCCATGCCAAACCGCCACTCCGAACGTTAATACTTCAAACACTTAACGCTTTATCCCTTTTTCTTGGCGATACTCGTTGAGCGTTTGCATAATTCGAATAAGGCAATCATCGCGCTCTTGCACCAATTCATCAATGGACGCACCATTGGCTTGCGTCAAGCAACCCGCCACCATGTCATCTTTCAATTCTTGTGTAAGTTTTGGCGCTTTCAGACGTGTCCATGGTTCTTCTAACGCATCCTCAAAGTGATCCAATAAATGCGCCATCCCCCCTTGCCCGCCGCCTAAATGGAAGGTTAAACAGTGCCCCATAATGGCCCAACGCAAACCCGGCCCATAGGCAATTGCTTTATCGATATCTTCGACGGAGCATTCTTTGTTTGCCACCATATGGAGGGCTTCACGCCATAGCGCTTCTTGTAAGCGGTTACCAATAAAGCCCGGCAGTTCTTTGTCCATTTTGGCGACTTGTTTTTCCGTGGCCTCGTAAAACGCAGCGGTCCAATCAACCACCTCTTGGCTGGTTCTTTCTCCACCACAGACTTCACAGAAAGGCACGAGATAAGGCGGGTTAAAGGGATGACCGACCACAAACCTATCTGGCTGAGCTTCAAGCTCACGAGCCATCTCAGTCATGGCAAACCCTGAGGTGCTGGAAATAATCACCACATCAGCGGGGACGATGCGATCAAGTTCTGCAAATAAACCACGCTTGGCATCCATTCGTTCTGGCGTACTTTCTTGAATAACTTCAACCTGATTGGCAAGAGATTCTAAGGAATCAACAAAACGCAATTTGTCTTTGCTTGCGCCTTCTCTCAAGCCCAGCTTTTCGATGGTGGGCCAAATATTGTCGACCATGGTTAGAAGCTTTTCTTTTGCATTAGGGCCGGGGTCATACGCGACCACCTCCATGCCCATGCGAAGGAAATGCAAGGCCCAAGCACCACCAATAACACCCGTGCCAATGACACCCACCTTTGAAACTTGTTCCGGATTCGGACGCGCCATCATCAACCTCCTATTGCGTGCCACGAAGTCGCAATTTTTCACGAGCTTCAGTTGGGCTTAAAACACGCGCCCCCATGTTTTCGATAAGATTGACGGCGCGTTCGACCAATTGGCCATTTGTCGCCAACACGCCTTTTTCGAGATACAAATTGTCTTCTAAGCCCACTCGAACATGACCCCCTAACAAGGCTGACTGCGCCGCCCATGGCAACTGGTTACGACCCAACGCAAACGCTGTCCATTGGCTGTGATTTGGCAACATATCCACCATGCCTTTCAATAGCGTAAAGTCCGGTGGTGCCCCCCAAGGAATGCCCTGACACAGCTGGAACATGGCGTTGTCATCAAGCAAGCCTTCTTTCATCATTTGCAGAGCAAACCAAAGATTTCCCGTATCGAAAATTTCCAGCTCGACAGTGACACCAAGCTCTTTAATACGTGCAGCGCCACGCCTAAGCATGTCTGGCGTTGAGACATACACAAGGTTGTTATCGCCGAAATTTAATGAGCCGCAATCGAGGGTACAGATTTCAGGTTTGAGCGCTTCAATGTGAACAAGACGCTCAAGACCACCCACAAGATCCGTTTCTGGACAAAAGGCAGTGGGATTTTCTTCCGGCCCGATATAGAGATCGCCCCCCATGCCCGCCGTCAGGTTAATCACAACGTCACAATTCGACGCGTGCAAACGCTCACAGACCTCGGCGTACAATTCGACGCGTCTCGATCCTTGTTTTGTTTCTGGGTCTCGAACATGAATATGCGCAATTGCAGCACCTGCATTCCATGCTTCTATCGCTGAATTGGCAATTTGTTCTGGTGTGATCGGCACATTTGGATTTTTGTCCGCGGTATCCCCAGCACCATTAATGGCGCAAGTAATAATGACGTCTTGATTCATCGTAAGGGCTCTTTTTTTAGTTAAATAAAAACAAGAGGCTGGCTAGGCATGCCTCGTTCTCTTTATTGCGCACCCTCAGAGTTACACGTTAGAAACGGACGTTTTTGCCTAAACCCGATGCTTACCAACCTAAAAAAGACGCAAATGAAGGCATGTCGCAAAATAGGCATGGCTATCTATTTCCGACATGTTGACTCACGCGTGTTGCCTAGAATCTATCTTTCTCGGCTAGGGCGTTTGGAGAATTGCTCTTGATAACAGCGGGTGAAATGGGAGAGGGAAACAAAGCCACAGGCTGTCGCCACCGACGTGACGCTGTCGTTGGTTTGTTGCAGCATCCAACGGGCTTTCTCTAGCCTAAGTTGACGATAAAACGCTTTTGGCGTTTGTGCCAAGTGCCGTTTAAATAGACGTTCTAACTCCCTATCGGAAATGCCAATCACCTCAGCCAACTCTGCAATTAACAGCGGCTCTTCGATGTTTTTCTCCATTAATTGAACGGCTTCAATCAGGTGGGGATTACGGCTATCTAAGCGGATTTGTAAGGAGCGACGCTGAGGTTCACTGTGTTCTCTCTGGTGGGTATATACAAGTTCATCAGCCACGAGGGTTGCCAGCTCCTGCCCATGCTGTGTTCTGATCAGATAGAGCATCATATCCAATCCAGATAAGGCCCCAGGGCAAGAAAAACGTTTTCTGTCGATGACCAGCAACTCTTGAACAAGCGTGACATTCGGGAAAGCCTTCTGCGTCGTTTCATGGTTTTCCCAGTGCATGGTTGCACGATAACCATCCAAGATCCCAGCAGCGGCTGCAATATAAGTGCCCGTATCCTGACACCCTATATCCGCCCCAAAGTGACTCTGCTGACGAATAAAACCTAACAAGGCTGGTGTGTTCACCAAATCAGGATCACTGCCAGAGCAAATTATTAATGTTTCACATTTTTCAACGGCATCAAGGTGGGTATGCGTCATTATCTCAATGCTGTCGCTACTTGAGATAAGCCCCCCGCTTTCTGAGATAAGTTGCCACTCATATAACGCTTCCCCCTGCGTGCGATTTGCATGGCGCAAAGGGTCTAACATGGCGGTTAGCCCAAACAAAGAGAAGCCCGGCAACAACAGGAAATGAATCTTTTGTATTTTCGACCTAGAAGGATCACCAAACACCTTTCGTCTCCTCATTCCACTAACACGTCGAAAAAAATCAAGTTCTATACGATTTTAATCAAAGGTACTGTCCTTTTATGCCTAGCATAGAAGCCAACCATAAGATTTGCGTGAGCAAGGAGTAAAAATGCCAAACCAAGCGGATAGGATCCTGTTATTCGAAAGTCCTGTTTTACCAGAATGGATTGATTATAACGGGCACATGAATGATGCCTATTATGTGGTGGCGTTCAGTCAGGCAATTGATGCCTTTATGCTGCGTATTGGTCTGGATAAAGCGTTTAGAGAAGCGCAAAGCGTTTCCATTTATACCCTACAAAGCATGGTGACTTACCAAAAAGAAGTCGCCGAAGCCGAACCCATTCTTATCCAAGGGCAATTATTAGAAAGTGATAACAAGAAGCTAAGACTGTTTCTGACCATGTATCACGCGCAAACGCATGACGAATTAGCCACCATGGAAACTTTGCTCTTACACATGGACATGCAAGCACATAGGGCTGCGCCTTTTTTAGCCCAGACCCAAGCATTGGTTGACGAAATACAAGTCGCCCATCACTTACTGGAAACACCGACCAATGCGGGGAGCGCCATCGCGATTAAGCGCCCAAAATCTTAGCGTTAATTGATATGTAGTGTAGAACGATGAGTGGCGTGATTTTTGTTTCGCTATTCGTATTCATCGAAAAGCGGGAACGTCCAGCGACGCATCGCAACCACCATTGAGGTGCCATGGCGTTCTTGCATCGTTAAATCCGTATCTTGGTTACATGAATCATAAAACTCACTCACCAGACGTTGAATACGTTGCTGAAATTTGTAGTTTGTCGGCAACGACATCAGCCCCGTAGACATTACGAGTTTCTCTTCCTCTCCCGCAAAGCGAGATTGGAAGAACGCGCTGATCACTTGTTGCTGGAAGAACTGTTGGATAGGCCCTCCAGCAACCCATGAAAATGAGGGCGAAATTTTGAGTTTAATGCGATTCTCGGGTTGAAGCTCAATCAGATTCAAGCGGTCTAAATGCGCCATTTTCTGGATCAATACGGTTTCAGGTATGCTGTATTGCTCAAGGATTTGATCAAAGCGATACCCATTCGTGATACATACAGCCACCAACAGCAAAGCTTTGTCAGCCACCAATTCTTCTTCTTGCTGCCACGTTAATGTGGTTAAGCTTTGGCTGTCTTTTGAGGCGAGTTTAAATAACTCCGCCATTTCCATATCGACCAGTTTGCACACTGCACTGAGGCGTTCCAAACTCAAACTGCCTCCATTAGCAAAAAGCCGCTTTACAGACCCTTCACTGAGATCAAGCACTTCAGCAATATCTTGGTAGTTGACACCTCTGGCTTTTAGCTGCTTTTTCAACGCCTGAATAACCTGATCACATTCAGCCATTTAACGCTCCTTGTTAGACCCTATTTCATTCTGAAGTGACACTATACCACTAAGTGTCCTCGCAAAAATTCCAAGCCAAGCCCTTACACCCAAGTGTTAGCCATGACCTCCTCGCTCAGAAATGGGAATTTCGCATTATTTTCATACTGACAGTATCTGCACATCCAAACCTGTGTAAAAAAGAGTAAAACGACAATACAAACCCACACTAACCCTTTGAAAATCAACATTCACGCACATAAAAGCCAAATATTCATTAGTTCTGAATGAATTCAATGCCGCGAGGAGACTAAGTCTTTTATCAGTCTTCACTCCCGACCTGCATTAGGTATTTCTAATTTTAAGCCCTCGCCCTAAATTCCCTCACCTTGTGTGTGTGAATCCCCTACCGTAACATCATCGCAACACACCTGCGGCCATCACTTACTGCGTCGTTAGAGGTAGTAAAAGACAAGACTAAGGACGGACTATGACCAATATAATCAACGGTACAAATGGCGACGACATCATAATTGCGACTGATGATGCCGAAATCATCTATGGTCACGATGGCGACGACTTCATTCGTGCTGACGGTGGCGCAGACACAATTTATGGCGGAGCCGGTAACGACACACTTATTGGTGGGAAAGACGGTGATGAATTACATGGCGGTGAGGGAGACGATCATCTTCGCGGTGGATTAGATGTCGATTACCTCTACGGCGACGAAGGGAATGATCGGCTTGAAGGCTTCGATGGCGATGACTTTCTATACGGCGGCAGCGGTAACGACTTTCTCTATGGTCAAGATGGTGTGGATGAGCTTTACGGTGGTGATGGTGATGACCGCTTGTTTGGTGGTAATGGCGACGACCTCATTTATGGTGGCAATGATAATGACATTCTATTCGGCGATGACGGTAACGACATATTAAACGGCGAAGAAGGTAATGATGTGCTTTGGGGTGGCGAAGGCAATGACACCCAAAATGGCGGCACTGGCGATGATTACATGTCAGGGCAGAATGGCGACGACCTTCTGCATGGCGATGAAGGCAATGACACACTACTAGGTGGCGATGGCGCCGACACCATGTATGGCGACGATGGCGATGACATGTTGTTTGGCCAAGCAGGTGACGATTACCTAAACGGTGGTGAAGGTAACGACAAACTTGAAGGCTTTACTGGCGAAGACACGCTGATCGGCGGAGCTGGTGATGATGACCTTTGGGCTGGTGATGACAACGATATTATTGACGGCGGTGACGGTAACGACACGATTTCTGGCGGTTGTCACGACGACGATATTGAAGGCGGCGCGGGCAATGACATCATTTATGGTGATTCTCCAAACTTGTTAGTTAACGGCAACTTTGAAGCTTGGGGCAGTAACGCCGGGAATGAATGGGCCTTACTCGACGAAACAGAACTGGTTGGATGGCACTCGTCCAACGGCAGTACCGTAGAAATGCAACAAGGCTCGTTTATTGGCACGCCACACAATGCAGTCACAAATACTGTCATGGAAGTCGACCTTGCTGGTGAATCTATTGAACAGACTGTCAATGTTGCATACCTAACAACAAATAGTGATACCACTTTCAATCTTTCATTTGATTATGCCAGTCGAATTAAAGACGGAGATAATAAAACCAGTGGTTTTACTATCGACGTAACAGACCAAGACGGCAATGTCCTGTTTTCTAAGTCTATCAAAAATGAATTGAACATTGATATCTACCAAACGTTTGACGGTCAGGTAGCGATACCTCAAAACACCTCATCCATCACAGTCAGCTTCAGTGGCCATGGCGCTGCAGATGGGTTTGGTGCACTGATTGATAATGTCACGCTGTATAACATCGATGACTGTGAAGGTGATGACGTCATTAATGGTGGCGCTGGTGCGGACGAAATCTACGGCAATGGTGGTAACGACACCCTTTCAGGCGGTATCGGCGCAGACTATATTGATGGCGGTCAAGGAGATGACGCTATCGATGGCGGTGATGACAATGACTACCTCCATGGAAATGGGGGCAATGACAACATAAAAGGTGGTGCTGGCGACGACAAAATATTCGGCGACACTGGCGAAGACATGTTGCTCGGTGGTGACGGCGATGATCGCATCCACGGTGGTGGCGACAACGACATCATCAAAGGTGACAACGGCAACGACAACATTCAAGGCGGCCACGGCGATGATGGTATCTGGGGTGGTTATGGCGAGGACACCATTCAAGGCGGCTATGGCAACGACTATGGTGACGGTGGGTGGGGCAACGACATCATCAAAGGCAACCAAGGTGATGACAATTTCGCTGGTGCCAATGGCGATGACTGGATGTCGGGCGGTACTGGTAACGATAATTTACGCGGCGGCAATGGTAACGACCGTATGTTCGGTGGTGACGGAGACGATTATCTGCATGGTGGCAATAACAATGATGAAATTGATGGCGGCAGCGGCATCGACACAATCATTGGTGGCTACGGCAATGATATTCTTCGAGGTCAGGACGGCGACGATAGTCTAAATGGCGCAGATGGCGACGACAAGGCGTGGGGTGGTAACGGTAACGACACCGTTCTTGGCGGAGGTGGTAATGACCTTCTTGGTGGTAACGACGGTAACGACTACCTTAACGGTCACAGTGGTGATGACATTCTTAACGGCGGAGCGGGCCACGACACTTTATTGGGTGGACTTGGTCATGACAGACTTATCGGTCAAAACGGAAATGACAGAATCATGGGGCATTCTGGAGATGATTACCTCGTCGGTGGAACAGGTGCTGATACCTTCGTATTCCGTAATAACAATGGACACGACACCATTCAGGACTTCAACCGATTCGTTGATACGTTGGAGCTTGATAGCACGTTAGCGACGCATTTCAACCAAGTCAACGCTGAACAAGTGGGCGCATCAACAGTGATTACCTTTGATGGCGACAATACAATCATTACACTCAAGCAGTTTAATGCAGACCATGTAACCGCAGATATCTTTGATTTCACCACAGTATAATTGAAACGCTAAAAACAATAATGCCACCCTAATGGGTGGCATTGTTTTAACTAACCACTTTATGGTTGTTTCAACACATATCTGCTTTTTCGGATTTATTCTTTACCGAACACGTTGTTTTCTTGTTCTTGAACGCGAATGAACGTGGTGCGTTTTGTGAGTTCTTTTAGTTGCGCAGCACCAACGTAAGTACAAGTAGAACGTACGCCGCCAAGAATGTCAGAAATAGTGTCATTCACTGTGCCACGGAATGGAAGCAGCACGGTTTTACCTTCTGCCGCGCGGTATTTTGCAACGCCACCAGAGTGTTTCGCCATCGCGCTCTCAGAAGACATGCCGTAGAACTTCATGAACTGCTTACCGTCTTGTTCAATCACTTCACCGCCGCTTTCTTCGTGGCCTGCTAGCATACCGCCAAGCATCACGAAATCAGCACCGCCACCAAAGGCTTTAGACACGTCACCCGCGCATGAACAACCACCGTCACCGATGATACGACCACCAAGGCCGTGCGCAGCATCCGCACATTCGATAATGGCAGAAAGTTGCGGGTAACCTACGCCCGTTTTCACACGAGTGGTACATACTGAACCTGGGCCAATACCCACTTTCACGATGTCTGCACCCGCAAGAATAAGCTCTTCAACCATGTCGCCAGTCACAACGTTACCTGCACTGATCACTTTGTCAGGGAATGCTGCACGTACACGCTCAACGTATTGAACAAGATGCTCAGAATAACCGTTAGCAATGTCGATGCAGATGAAGATCAACTCATCAGACAATGCCATGATATCTTTGGTTTTTTGAAAATCAGCGTCAGACGTACCGGTAGACACCATCACATTGTTTAGTGTCTTCACATCAGCATCAGCAACAAACGCCGCCCAGTCTTCAACGGTGTAATGCTTGTGAATTGCCGTCATACAACCATGCTCAGCAAGCACCTTGCCCATTTTGAATGAGCCGACTGAATCCATGTTCGCAGCAATAACTGGTACACCAGACCATTGACGACCACTGTGCTTGAATGTAAAATCGCGGGTTAATTCAACTTGAGAGCGGCTTTTTAGGGTAGAACGTTTCGGGCGAAACAGTACATCTTTGAAACCCAACTTCAAGTCTTGTTCGATACGCATGTGTCTTTTCCTTACTGATTAAGACGTTGCCCTTTCGGACATATGCTCATGAGACATTTCACTATTGGCAGATAGTGCAAACATTCACCAATGAGCAGGCACAAAAAAACCGGAGCGTTGGCAGACGCTCCGGTTTTCAGCATTATAGGAACAGAAATATTATTAACAAGACTGATATTAGTATTTTTTTTATGATACCTTTTATCAGATTACATCCTTGAAAAACTGTCCAAAACCACACTCCCCACTGCTACACCTCGCTTCCAACCTATTGTTTTAAAAACAATAAAAACCAACAACTCTTCAATTGCAACTAATCTATTCGACGTTCTTTGAACCTTGTTCTCAACAGACAAAGAAAAGGCCACGTAAAAACGCAGCCTTTATCGGTTATTTTTCCTAATTTAGATAACTTGCCAAGGCCCCCACTCTCCGCTGGCTGTAGGGTCATCACCCTGAGTCCAATACTTCGCTTGGTAAGTCACGCCATTTATCGTCACTTGATCACCGCCGCCGTAGACTGCTGTTGCATTCCAAGTCGAGTCACCCGGTGTAGGATCTGGCGTTGGGTCTGGTGTCGGTGTTGGCTCAGGATCTGGTGTTGGATCGGGATTTGGTGTCACATCGCCGCCACAACTGCTGTCGCTCGTTTCAGTCCAAACGCCCCACGGTCCTGTCGTGCCAGGTTCTTTACCTTGAGTCCACCAGCCAGCTTTCCACGTTTTTCCAGCATGGCTAACAACGTCGCCGGTGTTATAGGTCGATGTTGAATCCCAAGCAGTTACAACACATACGCTATCACTGGTTACTTCAACCGTGCGCAAAACAGAGACTGACTGGTTGGCACTATCTGCCACTGAATAGTTCAAGGTATACGTGCCGACAGTCGCTGTATCGACTTGCCCCATAACCTTAATGGCAGATGTAAGGTCACCGTCTTCAGTATCACTGGCAGACACACCACTCAGCGCATTAAACGCTGCACCAACTTTGATGCTGGCATTATCAGTGCCCACGAACACAGGCTTATCGCTGAACACTTCTACCGTGCGGTTAGCTGTCGTGACGTTATTATCGGCATCTGTCACTGAGTACACTAAACCTGTGGTGCCCAAACGGGTTGTATCAACAGCGCCTTCAACAACGATGCTCGCTGTCAAACTACCGTCTTCTTTGTCACTGGCACTCACGCCGTCCAAAGGATTAAACGCTGCGTTTTGACGTACTCTCGTGTTATCAACTCCATTGAAAACAGGCTTACCCGTGACAGGACCTGCATCATCAATCACTCTCACGCTCGGATAGCCCTGATGCGAACCATATTTATTGGTGACACATGCTTCATAGTCACCAGGGACGAGCGCAGAATACGCGGTTTGATAACCCACCAACTTACATTGGAAAGAAACGGGGAAACCTGGGGTGTAAGTGTAATCCTGCTCCCAATTGGTATAGAGCACATCCGTCGCGCCATTGAGGTTCAAGCTACCGTATGGCGTTTGTTGCCAACAGGTATTCGCTTCATCCGCTTCAATGGGGATTTGGTAGTGGGCAGCAAGGCCTTCCCAATAACGAATTCGGTTTACTGGCTGGCCTTTGTCTTTGTTTTGCTCACCACATTCAATACCACCATTGATGATATTAATAGTGGTACCAAACCCATAACCAATACCTGCATCGGTCTCGCGCTGAGAAGGTGCCCATGTACGGTCGATAACATGCAACATGGCGGGTTTTGGTGCTTGAGGCGTCAAAAAGAACCAAATTGCAGACGCCAGGTTTAACCATGAATCCGCGACAAGCGCAGGGTTGTTCAGTAATACGGTGGCATCGCCATCGAACATGACTTCAGAGAAAGGGCCATAGTTAAAATGATAGGAAAGCTGTTTAGCACCACGACCGAAATAGCCTTGACCCGCAGCACAAGGCCAACGCGCGTTTTGCCAATCGGTTTGCCCACATCCGGTCGTATAACCTTCCTGACCTTCGGACCACCCCATCTCACGGACATGCACCAGAGCCTGCTGCCACTCTTCCAACGCTAAAGGGTTATCCCAAACATTATCAACGGCAATGTGTCCGCCGGTTTCTTGAGAAAAGTGAGCAAAAGCAGTAATGATGGATTTCTTGCAGATAGCATCGGCATCACGACCATCAGTGTAATCGCCACAGAATGCCGGGAACTTACCTATCGCTTTAAGAAAACGCGTGTAGGTATACTCAGGAGCGGCCATTTGCGTCAGGAATTGCCAATCTGATGATGTGAATACCCTTTCAGCACGTTTTACATTATCCGGGTTAGATGCCAACCCTGAATCAATGGCATCTACGACCGCATTTGATTCCGTCCTAAGCGCTTGCGCCCATACGTCATACATAGGGTCTGTCACTTTCATTGATTCTGCGGCCTGAACTTCTGAACGCAACAAAACGTATCCCCCAGGATTATCTGGGTCTGGTTGTGGGTTCATTGTCACGCCCGCTTGAGCGAGGAAGCTAGCACTAAAAATAGCACTGGCCAGTACTGAATGTTTCATCGTTAATGTTCCTTATCGAAAATTTGATTCAGTGTGTACACTGGTTTAACCAATTAACGCTGCGGGATCTGTGCCTTACTCAACCTTGTACCTTTGCCCAACGCCACCGACGAAATATGCGATACGGTGTCGTGACTGTTTTTGTGATTGAAAAGGAGAAGTGGCGACTATTTTTGCCTCACAGCCAAACCAATATATTCACTGTGGGAATGTGAAAATGAGAGCCAAATGCCAGTAGCCCCACCCGAAAGGTTTAACATGATGGGTTTCCGAGTCACATCAATATGTTATGCAACAGAACGTGTGAAATAACCGCTAAAAAACTGCCGATACCAATGAAAATCACAGGCTGTATAGATGCAACAAACAACAAGTGCCAACCGCAAACGCATAGATTATTCATATGTGTTAACGTATTTTCTCTCACTGCGATGAGCCCACATATCTCGCTAACAACGCCTGCTAGCATCTTTGGCATTTACCCAATCAGCCTGAAGATGTTCGATTCAGGTTGTTTGGGTATATTGCCGCTTTTATAAAGAAAGGAATGCCATGAACGATGCCGCATCCATTATTGAATCGCTAAGAAGCCAAGGCGATCCAAAATCCGCCCAGAGTTCCGCGCGTTTTTTTAAATCAGGGCCAGGGGAATATGGAGAAGGCGGCAAGTTTATTGGCGTACGGGTACCCGCTCTTCGACATGCTGTCAAACTCCACCGAGCAGCAACTCTTGATACCATCGCGCAACTGCTTGCCAGTGAGTGGCATGAAATACGCTTGTTTGCAGTAATACTGTTATCAGAGCAATTTAAGAAAGCGAACACTGCTGACAGAGAAACGATCTACCATTTCTACTTGTCCCAGTCTCATCGAATCAATAATTGGGATTTAGTCGACAGCTCTGCACACCATATCGTGGGGGGCTATTTAGCTGATAAAGATCGTTCCATACTCTATGAACTTGCAGACTCGACATCCCTATGGGAACGCCGCATTGCCATGATGGCAACCTTTACCTTTATTCGCCTCAACCAGTTTGACGACACAATTGCACTTGCAGAAAAGTTGCTGTTTGACAAAGAAGACTTGATCCACAAGGTTTGCGGTTGGATGTTGCGTGACGTAGGAAAACGAGACGTGGCTCTGTTGCGAAGCTTTCTCAACACTCATATCGCAGATATACCAAGAACTATGCTGCGATATGCGATCGAAAAACTCGATAGCGAGGAGAGAAAACATTTTCTCTCCCTTTAAGTGAAGGACGCCGCTAAATACTTCTTAGCGATTGGATCTCTTCATCGATGATATAGCCTTTACTGCTGACTATCTTTTCCAGCACTTCCACACGGGATCTCAGCGTATCCAGTTCCTTCTGATATGCGTGATTTAGGCCCGTCGTTTTTTGATGGTTAATCTCAAATTCGCGTAATTGTGCACGATAAACAAAGTAACTACGCAACGTTTTCGCCGCTAACGCGACAGCAACGGTGGCAAACACAAACAAGAACACATCCATATTCTTTCCTCCATCCATGGTCACCGACTTTATAAGGGAGTTAGGGGAATTGCGCTATTGAGTAGAAGAAATGCTAGGAGTTACATCATATATATGAATAAAAAGAGCGCACTTGGCGCTCATTTTTGATATTTATTTGACGAATAACAGACGGTTAAATCGCTACTCCTTGCCGCTGATCTTCGCTCATAGCAGGCTACGACACAGCCCATTGCGACAGAGTACGCTTGAAATCTTGGTAATCAAATTCATTCAACAACTGCACTTCCCCGTTGCTGCGTTGGCAATAGATGGATGGCATTCTCAACCCATTGAACCAGTTCAGCTTCACCATGGTGTAACCTGCGCTATCGGAAATATGTAGACGTTGACCAATCTGCAACGGTTCATCAAAGTTTGCCACACAGAATTGGTCACCCGCTAAACATGAACAACTGCCAATCACATACGTGTGTTCGCCGCTTTCAGTCGCTTCCTCAATCGATGCTGGTTCGTTGTAGATCAGCGTGTCTAGGCGATGCGCCTCCGTCGCGCTATCTACAATGGCGGTTTGCATGTCGTTTTCGACAATATCGACCACAGTGACAACAAGATCCGTCGTTTGGGTGATAATGGCTTCACCCGGCTCAAGATACAGCTGCACGCCGTGTCGCTCGCTGAATGTTTTTAGCGCAGACGCGAGTTTTTCAACGTCATACCCTGGCCATGTGAAGAACACTCCGCCGCCCAAGCTCACCCACTCAAGCGAGTCGAGATAAGTGCCAAACTTGTCCGAAATGGCATCCAATAACCCAATGAATGCATCCACATCTTTGTTTTCGCAGTTCATGTGGAACATTACACCATCTAGCGATGCAAACACCTCAGGGTCAATCTTGTCAGCATGCACACCCAAACGCGAAAACTGACGCGCAGGATCCGCAAGATCTTGTCCGGCATAGCTCACGCCTGGATTCAGCCGAAGGCCTAGCGACGCTTTGCCTTCCACTAAGTGGCGGTGTGCTTTCAGTTGTGACTGACTATTAAAGATCAGCTTGTCACAAATATCCGCAACCTCACGCACGTCATCTTCGCTATAGCCAACGCTATACGCATGGGTTTCGCCGCCAAACGTTTCGTGACCAAGCTTCACTTCAAACGGGCCGCTGCTCGTGGTGCCATCAAGATAAGGCTTGATGATGTCAAACACGCCCCACGTAGAAAAGCATTTCAGCGCCAGAACCAGTTTCACACCGGACAAGGCTTTCAGGCGCTTTGCAATCTCGAGATTACGGATCAGTTTGTCTTCATCAATCAGAAAGTACGGGGTCTTTAACTGCGATGGGGTCAATTGCGATGTTTTCATTGGCGATGCATTCATTACTTTTCTCACAAAAAGCCTGCGACGTTCATTCGAACTATCGCAGGCTTTATCAGCAAACTTACTTCAGGGTATTGATGGTTGGCGCTTGAGGCTCAAGCTCTTCAACACCCCAATCGAGGCCAATTGAAGGCATTAACTCAAGGAATGGGTCTGGGTCCAGCTGTTCCATATTGAACACACCTTTTCCGTTCCATGCGCCTTTGAAATAAAGCAATGCGGCAGTGATCGCAGGAACGCCAGTGGTGTAAGCAATGGCCTGATGCTCAACGTCTTTGTAAGCCACTTCATGATCAGCATTGTTGTAGATGAACACGCTGCGTGCTTTACCATCTTTCGTGCCTTGTACCCACGTACCGATACACGTTTTACCTGTGTAACCAGGTGCGAGCGACGTTGGGTCTGGCAGAAGTGCTTTCAGCACTTTCAGCGGCTCGACCACTGTACCGTCTTGCAGAGTGACAGCCTCTGGGCTCAACAGGCCGATGTCGCGCATGCAGTTGAAGTAGTTCAAGTAGGCATCGCCAAAGCCCATCCAAAACTCGATGCGTTTTGCAGGGATGAACTCTTTCATTGAACGCACTTCATCGTGCGCCATGGAATAGACTTTATGGCTGCCCACCAGCGGGAATTCAAATTCCATCATACGGGTATGACACGCCACTTGTTTCCACTCGCCATTCTCCCAGTAGAAAGAATCGCCTTGGATTTCTAGCATGTTGGTTTCAGGGTCAAAGTTGGTCGCGAACTTCTTCCCATGGTCGCCGGCATTCACATCCATCACATCAATGGTGTCGATCTCGTCAAACAGGTGTTTCACTGCGTATGCCGCAAACACACTCACCACACCCGGATCAAAGCCCGCACCAAGAATACCCGTAATACCCGCTTCTTCAAATTTCTCGCGGTAGCCCCACTGCCAATCGTAGGCTTGTGGCACTTGCTGACCTTCAGAGCAAAGGTCAACAGCGACTGACGTATCAAGGTAAGAGATTTTTGCTTGGTAACACGCTTCCATGATTGCCATGTTTACCCATGGAGGCCCCGCATTGATCACCAACTCAGGTTTTACGTCTTGGATCAGCGCAACAAGCGCATCAACATCATCTGCATCAACGGCACGTGATTCGAGCTTTAGGCTTGGATCTTTTAAGTTATCGCGCCCTTTGATCGATGCAATGATCGCATCACATTTTGCCACCGTGCGCGATGCGATTGTTATGTCGCCCAATACGTCATTGTTCTGTGCCGCTTTGTGCGCAATCACCCAACCAACACCGCCCGCACCAATCTGTAAAATTGCCATGTTCTTAATTCCTTATAAGACAAATAGTCTTGAAAACAGTGCGATGCCTTTGCCTATCAGCAATGAAGCAAAGACATCAAACTCAATATTTAACCCTGAACTTGCTTAACCGCATCGTCAGCAAGGCTCTCCAATTCATTCAACAAGCTATCGAAGTCGCTTAGCTTCAAGCATGGATTAAGAAGCGTGAACTTAAGTGCCACATTTCCATCAACCACGGTTTCGCCAACCACTGCGCGCCCTTTGACCAGAGCATCTAATCGGATTTGCTTGTTGAGGTAGTCAAGGTCGAGACCTTGATTCACACCCACATATCTAAACAAAACCGTTGATAAACACGGTGCTGCCAGTAGTTCAAATTGAGATCGGTTGTTGACCATGTCAGCCACAAGCTGCGTTTGATTAAGCAAGTGATCAACCATAGAACCGAGCGCTTGAGGCCCAACATTCTGCAACGTCATCCACAGCTTGAGCGCGTCGAAGCGGCGTGTTGTCGCGATAGACTTATCGACCAAGTTTGGCAGAACGTCTTCTTCACGGTTGAGGTAGTCTGCATGGTGGCGAATATACCCAAAGTGGTTTTTATCTTTGAGGATCACAGCGCCACAGCTGATCGGCTGGAAGAACATCTTGTGGAAGTCGATAGTTAACGAGTCAGCACGTTCGATGCCTTCCAAACGGGCATGGTGCCTGCTAAGTATTAACGCACCGCCGTAGGCCGCATCAACGTGCATCCATAGGCCGTGTTTTTCTGCAAGCATCGCAACATCGTCCAGATCGTCAATCGCACCATGGTCTGTGGTACCTGCCGTGCCAGTGATGGCAAACGGGATTAATCCCTCGGCTTTCAGAGCCGCCAATGTGGCATCGGCCGACTCAATGTCCATGGTGCCGTCGCTGTAGGTATCCACACAGATCACCGCGTGCTCGCCCAGCCCCAACAAGGACGCAGATTTTTGCATGGTGAAATGCGAGTTTTTCGAGGTGATGAGACGCAGTTTATCTGCGTATTCTGGCAAGCCATCTTTTTGAACATCAGTCCCTGAGATCTTTTCGATGGCGTTATCTCGCGCCATCAACAGACCCATCAAGTTACTTTGCGTGCCGCCACTGGTGAACACGCCATCTGCTTTTTCATCAAAGCCAAAGCGCTGGCATAACCAATCCGTCACTTCTTGTTCGACGAAGGTCGCTGCACTTGCTTGATCCCACGAGTCCATCGACTGGTTCAGCGCGGTAATAAAGGCTTCCGCTGCAACAGCAGGGATCAGCGGTGGCGTGTGAAGGTGGGCAATACAATGAGGATGCTGAACGATGATCGAATTCTTCGCGATCAGATCGCTGGTTTCTTCGATGACGTCATCCAATGACTGCGGCGTTTCACCCAAATTCGCATGGCGGATTTGCGAGGCCAACACAGTAGGATCTATGCCACTGTATGGCGATTCCGAGTTTTCGAAGATCTTCTTCAGCGCTTGGGTGGTGGCGTTCATCGCCGCTTCAAAGCTCTCTGCGCCATCTTTGCCCGTATGGATAAAGTGATCACGCCAGTTTTGCTGAAGAGTATCGGCAGGCTGCACAGCTTGCGTTGGCTCAACGAGCGATTCAATCGCGTCTTGCAACGCCTTGAGTGCAAAGTCGATTTGCTCGAACGTAATAATGATGGGTGGTAAGAAGCGAAGCACCGATCCTTCACGCCCGCCCTTCTCAATAATTAAACCACGTTCTAACGCAGCGCGTTGAATAGCGACTGTCAGCTCGGGCGCAGAAAGCGGTTCACCAAACTTGTTCTTGCCACCTTCAGGGTCACAAATCTCAACGCCTAGCATTAGACCTTTGCCACGCACTTCTGCAATACAACTGGTTGTTGATGCGATCTTTTCAAGCCCGCGGCGAAGGTAATCACCCGTGATTTTGGCTTTGTTCGCAAGGTTATCGCGGCGAATAATCTCCATTGTTTTCGCACCAGATACCATCGCAAGCTGGTTGCCACGGAAGGTACCGGTATGCTCGCCTGGCAACCAAGTATCTATCTCTTTATCAAACACCAGTAGCGACATGGGTAGACCGCCACCAACGGCTTTCGATAGACACAAGATATCTGGCGTAACGCCGGATTCTTCAAACGCAAAATGCTCGCCAGTTTTGCCAATGCCACACTGAATTTCATCAAAGATAAGCAAAATGCCGTTTTCTTCGGTAATACGGCGCAGTTCTTGTAGCCAAAATGCAGGGGCTGGAATCACACCGCCTTCGCCTTGTACTGGTTCAACAATAATAGCCGCAGGCTTTTGAACGCCACTTTCGTCGTCAGCCAACATACGCTCAATATAACGAAGCCCTTGGCGCGCGCCTTGCTCACCTTGAAGACCAAACGGACAGCGCAAGTCATAAGGGAATGGCAAAAAGTGCACATCGGCCATCAGGCCTTGGCGACGAGATTTAGTACCTAGATTGCCCATCAACGCCATGGTGCCATTTGTCATACCGTGATAAGCACCGTGGAAGGCGGCAATGGTATTTCTGCCCGTGGTTTGCTTCGCCAATTTGATAGCAGCTTCAACAGCATCAGCACCAGAAGGGCCACAAAACTGCACTTTGGTATTGTCAGAGAAATCTTGCGGGAGGAAGGCCATCAATTCACGAATGAAATGGTCTTTAGCAGGGGTCGTGATATCAAGTGTTTGATACGGAATACCCGCATTCAACTGCTCAATCACTGCCTGATTAATTTCTGGGTGGTTATAGCCAAGTGTTAACGTTCCTGCTCCAGCAAGGCAATCCAGATAAGTTTGACCGCGGGTGTCTTCAACCATCGCGCCAGAGGCTTTCGCAATGGCAAGTGGTAATCGACGAGGATAAGAGCGAACCTCGGATTCGTAGTGCTCCTGGCTCAGCAACAGCTCATCAGGTGTAAGATCGTGTAGCCCACTCAAAACAGGTACGTTTTGGGCTGTGTTTGTGTCTTGAATATTATTGTTGGTAAAGCTAATCATTATTTTTGATCTTCCATGTTCCACTTCCAACATTCAGTTTGAATGACGACCACAATCCCCAAGCACGGCGTAAGTGCATGAAAGTGCGGTTATTATCAGAATGTAGGTAGCGCACACCCCCGAATTCATCGGGAAATACCCGCGACAAATGCATCATGCATAGTCATCGGAAACCAAAGTGTGTATTGAAGCGCGGATTCTAGAACGCAAAGCGGCACGATCAGATCGTGAAAAAAGCTCAAGCGTTAGGAGTGCGCCTCAATGGAACGGAATGTTCAAGGCTCAGTAATGATACTGCAGTTGGGTAAGACGAAGCTGAAATGTGTGTATGACTTAATCACAGTTGGGTTCCTCAATATGCCCCAGACCTTCTGGATTGCATTATCAATGCCCTTCTACTGGAGAGTTGTCCCCAGTACCTACGGTGCGACAACAAGACTCAAAAAAGCCGTGCCACGTGTGTCTCGAAAAGCGCGATGTTCGAGATTGTTGCGAAAAATAACAAAGCTACTTTTTGAACACAAGTGAATTTTGTAACCAAGAGCAAAAAAAATACACATAAAAGCAACAAGGTGCACTTTCGGGAGCAGTTTTCTTGATGAGTATCGCCGGTGCTTTGGCTACAGCTTATGACTCTCGCAAAGCAACCCATTGATACTTCTTCATTCCAGGGTTCATCGACGCGAGAGCATGGCTGGGAGAAGCGTTAGGAAGGCGACCCTACTTTTCGGGGCAACATCAAGCCAAGGGTGAGTTCAGAATCTACGAACTAAGCATGACACTGAAGATAAATAGTAATTTTCTCTATAAAAGTTAATACTTTCGCACCTGTTTAAGCGCAATTTTCCCGCATATTATACAACCTGATTTTTAAAGGTTAGGTTGTACAGTGGAAATGATTAGCCAATATAAAAGCGTTGTAGAAAAGCAACCGTATTTATCAGAAAGCAATAATTTTGAAAGTATTTTATCCAATGAAAAAAAGGAATTCTTAGAAAAAAATGGGTATGTCATCATTGAAGATGCTGCCCCAACAAATCTTTGCAATAGCTCTGTTGATGCAATTTGTGAATTCTTAGATATCTCCCGCATAGAGCCAAGTTCATGGTACAAAGAGCGACCTCTAAATTCTATTGGATTGGTACCTTTACATCAACACCCCGCATTTTGGGACATAAGGCAACATCCTAAGATATATAATACTTTTCGTCATCTCCTTGGTGAAGATGAACTTTGGGTTACAATGGACAGAGCCTCATTCAGACCTCCATGCAGATATGATTTAGAAGCATATGGTAACGATGAAAATCCCATGCATTGGGACTATGACTTCCGTCTACGAAATAAAAACTTATATCAAGGCCTCATATACCTTACTGATACACATCAAAACCAGGGTGCATTTGCATGCGTCCCTAGCGTTTATAAGAAAATAAGAGATGGTAAATTCGAGCACGCGAATGCACTAGAAAAATTTGGTTCAAAAGGTTTATTTCTACGTGATGTCATGGAATTCACGGAGAAGGATATTATTACTATTGATGCTCCTGCAGGTAGTTTAATTATCTGGGATGCACGCCTGCCACACGGGTGTGTAAGCAATCACTACCATATGCCTCGTTTTGTTCAATTTATCACTATGTTTCGTGCTGATGATATTGACTCAATACCAACAGAAGTAGAGCAAAGTCGCGATGAAAGAATAGACTGCTTCATGAAAATGAGAGCCCCTGAATGTCATAGAAACTTGAATGGGCAACCCGATCCTGAACCATATAACAGAGCCAAGTTAAGCTCTCTTGGGGAAAAGCTACTTGGGGTCAAACGCTGGTAGTCACCTACTTTTATGAGTGCAGTCATCGTGCTGCATTCATGTACCGAGAGAGAATAATATGAAAATAGCACTCATTGGCCTAGGGGATATTGCATCTAAAGCTTACTTACCAATTCTGTCGCAAACGCCCAATATTGAACTTATTTTATGCTCACGAAACATACAAGTTTTAAAGAATCATTGCCATAGATATCAAATAAAACAAAGCTGTACCAATATTTTTAGTTTGAAAGAGCTAAATCCTGACGGTGTCATGATCCATACCTCTAGTGAGTCACATCATACAATCGCTAGTTACTTTTTAAAATTAGGCATCCCTGTTTTTGTTGATAAGCCTGGAGCAATGACTTTTCACGAATTTCGTGAACTGTCCGAGTTATCAGAACAAAAGAATACCCCGCTATTTGTAGGATTTAACCGAAGATATATACCAATTTGGAATGAAGCCATTCATTCAAACGATCTAAGAAGCATTCACTGGAAAAAAAACAGAGTCAATTTAGTTGCAATGCCGAGAGATTACATTTTCAATGATTTTATTCATGTTATTGATTCAGTCAACATTGATGGTGAACTTTCAGATGCAAACATAAACATAAACTTCATTGGGAAAGGGAGTAAATTATCCACCATCAATGTGGAATGGAAACAATCAGGGAAGATTTTGACCGCCAGCATGAATAGAGAATATGGAAAGACATGTGAGTCCGTTGAGCTTTCTCTTATAAATGAAAGCTATCTATTTAACAATTTCACCCAAGGGGTCCACTGCATCAATGGGACAGAGCAGATAATTAGATCTTCTGATTGGAGTGATACGCTATATACAAAAGGGTTTCACTCAATGGTTGAACATTGGCTTGATATAGTAAGAAATAGGGAATCCAACATAGGTCACACACAACGAAGCTATAGTACACACTCAGTTTGTGAAACGATTACTCAACACATCATGGATAGACTATGACCGACAAGACGTTAGACGAGTCAAAAAATACTGAAGCTGTCAGTATGGGGCTAATAAAAATCACATGGCCTATCTTTTTGGAAGTTCTATTAACATATTTAATTAACTTCACAGACATACTTTTTTTGAATAAAATATCCGAACAGTCTGCCGCTGCAATTGGAACATTGATGCCAGTTGTAGTCATCCCTATTGTTATATTGCATTCATTATCCATCGGCACCACAGGCGTTCTTGGGCGAATGCTAGGTGCAAAAATACATGACAAGTTAGCAAAGAACTATCTATACACTGTTATATTCAATTTTTTCATTGGCCTAACAGTTATGATCGCATACTTATTACTCCATAATGAAATAGGCACAATGATGGGGTTGAGTAGCGAGATGAATGATCTCACATCCGCCTACTTACTTATTTTCACACCTGCACTATTAATTAAATCCATCCAAATAGGCTACGGTAGTATTTTAAATGTAAATGGATGGACAAAGCTGAACATGCAATCAACGCTAGTTGCCAACGCCGTTAACATTGGGCTTAATACGCTCTTTCTCTTCGGTGGATTAAACATAGGATTTAGTGGTGTTGAATGTGTGGCATTGGCCTCAGCCCTTTCATATTTTACGGGATTAGTCATTGTTATCTACTTTGTTCACATAAAGAAGAAAATCAAATTTGACTTTTCTGGCAGCTTTAAAGATTTCAAATCTTATTTATCACAAGTGTTAAATATAGGTGTCCCAGCCACAATGGAGCCTATGTCTTATGAGCTTAATAGATTTTTTATTACGATCACCGTCATTTCACTTGGTGCATTGGCCATCTCGACAAGAATCTACACTCTTAACTTGATTTTGATACCCATTATATTTTCCCAATCAATTGGCGTGGGGAACCGAATTATCATCTCTCACCTTTTGGGTTCAGGTGAGCTTGAGAAGATAAAAAATCAGATAAATAAAAGTATTACTCTTAGCGTCGCTGGTAGCAGCTTCATGCTTTTCATCATCTGGATGTTGTCCGATTACGCATTTCTCATTTTCACCCAAGATCCCAACATCTTGGCTTTAGGTGCTACTTTGCTAGCAATTGATCTACTTCGCCATCCTGCAGGCGCTATAAATATGGTCGTCGTTAACAGTCTCGTTGTTTCTGGTGATGCTAAGTACCCAGTTGGACTATCCATTACCAGTATGTGGTTACTCTGTTTACCCATGGTTTATTTCTTTGCCATCGTACTCGATTATGGCTTGATCGGCGTTTGGTTAGCTTTGCTCGTGGACGAATATCTCCGGTGTGCAATATGCTTAACACGTTGGCGAAATGGTCACTGGAAAAACCAACCCCAAGTGTTCGCCTAGCCTGTCATTGTTCAGGCTATAAAGAAGTCCCCATGGACTGATAGTTTGCTAACTCTTTTTCAAGCTGTATCTCAATCAACTCTTGAGATACAGCATTGAACATCTGAGATAGCGATGCTTTCTGAGCTTCGTTAGCCCCACGTATAATCGGAGATAACATTGAGAGTCGATTGTTTCTACGGCGATTGAATATAGAAAAATCTGATGTACCAGTTTCAGACCAACGATTATCCAATTGTAAGGCGGCATGAGAACGGGCAAAAAATGTGAATGGTATTCGAGGATGATTGCACGGTTTTTCATACTGTCGATACGTCTTATCAGATATACCGAGAAACTCAGCCAGTCTCTCTTGAGACAGCCCCAAGTGGTCACGAATTAACATCATGTTTTTTGCCACTTTAACGTAGTAGTTAAGTTCAATATCAAGGAGTACATCACTTAAATCGGGGACTAATCCCGAACTCACAATGGGTGTGATCGTGCTCTTCGTGATCTCTTGACTGAGCAGACACAGCGAATTGAAGGTGGCATCGCTAGCATGAGAAACCGTGCAATAAAACGGAGCCATTTCCCAACACGATGAGGATATATTTAGATACGGTGAATATTCAGTACCACACAACAGTAAATTGTTCGGAGAACCTGTCACAATTGACCATCTCGCTACTGAATGCATTTTTGCAACATCAACACCTTTCTCATACTTTCGGTATTGTGCAATTGACACACCAAAGGCATCTGCCATTGATTGCTGTTTCGCACCTGTAGTACGCCGATATCGAACTAAGTTTTTACCAATTTGTTGTGCAACTCCCTCATTGTCAAAATCCAAGTGCATGGGTGCCGGCAAGTTATTGATTTTTTCAAAGCAAAAATAGTCCAACTTAAAACCTTAATCAGCGTAAATTTGTGCATTGAGTAGACTATTGGTTTCCCTAACAGTTAATCCAGTGCCAAAAGGTTACTTTTGGTTAAGTTGCGACCTGCATATTAGATTTCTGCTTTCATAGTCAAGCAGAGGAACCTACACCCAAGATGATTCGCCATTTCATGTATTCAAAGCATTGTCATCACTGCGCTTTTATTAAGGCGACTAAAATTACCCTTTCAAAAAACAACAAGGCAGAAAAGCCTAGGAATCCCCTAGGCTTTGGTATTTGAAATCTACGGGCGTATTGGAACTGTTATTTTTTCAACGATTGAAGAAGCACTTCTACCGGTCTAACCAAGGCAACGATGATTTCATCTTGCGGTTGTGCAGAGTCAGAAATCTGCTTCGCGTATTTCGTGAACTCCGCGCGACTTAGGGTTTCATTGCTGAGTTTTTTTGAAATCAAAAGGTTTCCTAATTTCGCCATCGCGAATGCGTGTTCAGCAACCGGGATAGAATCCTTCATGGCGTGATTGTTTGCCATTAGGCTAACCACCGCATTGTGATTGGCGATAATTTTATAAAAGTCACCTTGGAGTGTGAGGATGTCTTTTTCTTCGTTAGACAGAGCCAGTTTTTCCATGTCGCGTATACGGTAAGACTCGACTGGTAAGGTATCGACATAGCGATTCAAACGTTCGAATTGATGATAAACACCATTGTTGAATTTGATCCAGTTACGCGCGTAATACTGAGCGGGTTCAATATACGTGGCCAAGGTGTTTAGCGCGGTTACATCGGTGGTACCCGCCAATCGAACTCGCATAGTATATGGCGTGGTTTCATGATCTAAGCCAACAGAGACCGTAGCCCACGCAGATACAGATTGCATGCGTTCGTACATAGAATCTTCGTCTGTGAGCTCTTTTGGTGACCATAGGCGTTCTGCAATCGCGTAGGCACGTGGGTACAAACGTACTGACAGTGTTTCGTCAGATACGTTTTCGGCCCACAGTGTCATCTCACCACCCAAAATTTGCTTTTCTAGGTTCTTAGGAAGTGCGAAGGGTTTGATGTTGTCTGGAATAACGGTTCCTGCCATATCGGTACCCGCAGTCTTATCGCCAAAGGTTGGCCAACGAACGTTACCAATAACTTGATATGAGGTGTCACCCTCAATCTTTCCGTTCTCCATGTCTAACACGAAATTGGTGTAAGACATGAAGTTGTCGAAATGACCGACGAAACGTTTGCCTGCTTCGTATTCCGTGACAACCACTTCAGCACGAGGTTTGCCTGCGTAATCAGTGAATGCACGCGCTTGACCGTTTTTGTCAGTGATAATGGTCAGGGTTCCGGTTCGGTCAGATCCTTTACCACGTGGTTTGCTCCACGTGTAGGTTTCGAACGTCTCGCCGCTGTGCAGAGCGTCATCAACGGTCAATCCTGACGGCATTGGGTCGTTACGGTAGTGGTAGCTCGTTGGCTGAGGTTGGTCAATGTAGTAACCCGTGGAAAGAATGCCTGTGTAGCCTTCTTTTGCAGCATCCGCGAGAGATTCATGCCCACGCCAGGATTGGATTGTGATTGTCTTTGGCAAATCAGGGTGGAATATTTCATCCCAACCGCTCATGTCTTTGTCGTATTTTGCTAGGATTTCTTGAACTTTGGCATTGAAGTAAGCTTGTAAGGCTCGAGGGTCTTTGATGCCTTGTTCCTTCATGTACGCTTGAATTTTTGCGTTCTTCTCCCATTCACCATACAAGGGTTCATCACCCCCAATGTGCAGGGATTTGTCAGGGAAAATGGCTGCCATCTCCGACACAATTGCATCAACAAAGGTAAATACATCTGGATTAGTTGGGTCGAGTAGCGGTGGGAACACACCCCACTCCGCAGTGCCCTCATAAGTTGATGCATCACCTGAACCGAGGTTAGGGTACGCCTTTACAATTTGGCTGGCGTGCGATGGCAGGTTGATTTCAGGGATAACTCGAATACCGCGATCGCGTGCATGCGCTACCACGTCTTTAAGTTCTTCCTGTGTATAGAACTGCCCACCAAGCGATGTTTCTTGAAGCAATGGATAGGCTTTTGATTCGATGCGCCAGCCTTGGTCATCCGTAAGGTGCCAGTGGAGTACGTTCAACTTCGCCGATGCCATGCCGTCTATTTGACGCTTGATGGTTTCAAGCTCAACAAAATGTCGCGATGAGTCGATCAACAAGCCACGGTGTTTGAAGCGTGGCTCATCGTCGATTATTACGTTCGGTACGTAGGTTGAGTTTGCATCCGTCGTTATCAATTGCAAGAAGGTTTCTGCGCCATCAATTGCGCCGTCAGGATACGCCGAGGAAAGCGTGATCTGTCCATTTTTGCTAGTGATTTTGTAAGACTCATCGGTATCAATAGTCTGTACCAAAGACGTTGATGCCGCTTTTATATCAATCACTAGGGTTGCATCTGATTGTTGGTCTGCAATCGGATTGTTGAGTAGCAAACCTGTTTGTTTTTGCACACGATCAATAATGCGTTGACTCAGCTTTTCAACACGCTCGGAGCTATAACCTGAAATGAACAAAGAAAAATCTTGGTTAATCTCGGTGTTGCCTTCTTGGAGAGAGACCGAGCTTGGGTAAGGCATTAATTGAAGATCAGTGTTTGGCGCATCAGCAAGAGTTACAGGGGACAACAGAGCGGCAGAGATCAATAAACTGACAGCGGACTTCTTCATAGTTTTCCTTCAATACACATTATTTATTGGCGAATAGCATTTTTAGCTAAGTGCTTTGCGATTAAATTCAAGCTATAAATTAATAGAACAACCAACAAGGCTATCAATAGATTAACGTGATTTTTAGCAGCTATTTTTCGACATGGCGTTTAATAATTTTAGAAGGGCTCACAGTTATGCGATTGAGTGCAAGAATAATCATTTAATTCAATATGTTAACGCACCGTTTCCACTACCAACTCAAGGGTTATTTTCGCGGTTAAATATAGCTTTTACGAATGTATTTTGCCGTAACTCAGCGGCCTAGATGTTTAGAGAATTAGAGGTACGTTGTTTGCGCATAAAGCAAGATGTTGGATACAAATACCACTTAGAAAATAATGCAGGTTTGACCCGAACCAAAGCTCTTGTCACTGAGTAATCAATCAATTTACCACTCCTTCCTACCTGCTTTGCACCCTACTCTCTAATCGCTTAAGCTGATTCCTCTTGGGCAAGGAAGTGCCCATTATCGTGACATTGCGTGGACTAGGGATTATGAATAATTTTCGGGTTTTTCTATCAGTTTCGATATTTATAATAAGCGCATACTTCATTGTTGACCTGATTGTTTACAGTTTTGATTGGTTGCTGTTTTTTGTAAGTGCTGCTGGATTTGTCTGCTCGCATTATTTGTGGCCCCCAAAACATGACGATGAGACTTCATGGTATGACGTATTAGAAGTGATAGTTAATCTTCCATTTAGATCTGTATCATTATTCATTCGAGGACTAGGTAAAGTCTTTAAAGATGTAGATGCGGGGATAGATTTGTAAATAGACATAACAGCCATATTTCTTACTTCGTCCGGCGGCTGCACTTAAAAGGGCTTAGAGGCTTAGAGGCTTAGAGGCTTAGAACAAAATATACAGACGAAAAAAAAGCCCACCTTTCGGTGAGCTTTCTTAAAGATGGTGCCCCGGGCCGGACTTGAACCGGCACAACGCGAACGTCGAGGGATTTTAAATCCCTTGTGTCTACCAATTCCACCACCAGGGCACGCAATTCTTGATTGCGATGATAGGCACCATCGTCGTATGTATTTCTACATACTTACTTCCGATGAATCGAAAGTCAAAATTTGGAGCGACACACGAGGTTCGAACTCGTGACCTCAACCTTGGCAAGGTTGCGCTCTACCAGCTGAGCTAGTGTCGCAGTATTAATCGTTTTTCAACGATTAATAAAATGTGGTTGCGGGAGCCGGATTTGAACCAACGACCTTCGGGTTATGAGCCCGACGAGCTACCAGACTGCTCCATCCCGCGTCCGATTAACCGTTCAAAGTACGGCGTAAACTTACTCTTCTTCAGAGCTTTATCTCCCGACGTATCAGAAGACAAAATTTGGAGCGACACACGAGGTTCGAACTCGTGACCTCAACCTTGGCAAGGTTGCGCTCTACCAGCTGAGCTAGTGTCGCAAATGGAGGCGCGTCCCGGAGTCGAACCGAGGTACACGGATTTGCAATCCGCTGCATAGCCACTCTGCCAACGCGCCTTTGTTTCCCAACCCCTAGGGGTTCATACTCACTGAGGAAGTTGCCTTCCTCGTTGGTATGTGCCGCATTCTACCTAACTTTATGAGGCTGTCACGCATTAATTTAAGGGTTTTAGTTCGTTTGCTTTCTTATTGAGCAAATATGATAAATATCAGCCACATTGATCAAATTTTTAGCAAAAAGCTCTGGAAATTTTTCTCACAGCCCTTATAGAACACGCTCTCTGTATTCGAGATACAAAAAAGCCAGCAAGGTTTTGCTGGCTTTTCAATAACAAGCTAACGGTTTATCCGTTACTGTTAGATGGCTTGAACGTCAAAATCAATCTCAGTGTTAACGTCTGCGTCGTAATCAACACCGTCAATACCGAAACCAAACAGCTTCAAGAACTCTTCTTTATACTCAACGTAATCAGTCAGCTCTTTCAGGTTATCTGTGGTGATTTGAGGCCATAGCTCACGACAGTACTGTTGAATGTCGTCACGCAGTTCCCAATCGTCCAAACGTAGACGATTTTTGTCGTCCACTTCTGCAACCGAGCTATCGGCTTTGTATAGGCGCTGGCTGAACATGCGGTAAATCTGTTCCATACAGCCTTCGTGCACGCCTTCTTCACGCATTTTCTTGAATACCATGGCGATGTACAGAGGCATCACTGGAATCGCAGAAGACGCTTGTGTCACAACACTCTTTAGTACTGCAACGTTAGCCGTTCCACCTGTAGCAGAAAGCTTGTCGTTTAATGCTGATGCAGCACGGTCTAGATCCATCTTGGCACGGCCCAAAGCGCCATCCCAGTAGATTGGCCAAGTCAGCTCGGTACCGATGTAGCTGTATGCGACAGTTTTACAACCATCAGCCAATACGCCGGCATCAGAAAGGGCTTGCATCCAAAGTTCCCAATCTTCTCCACCCATAACGGTGATGGTGTCTTTGATTTCTTCATCAGTAGCAGGATCAACACTTGCAGAGATGATTTCATCTTTGTTGGTATCAACCGCTGTTGAGGTGTACACCTCACCAATTGGCTTCAGCGATGAACGCACCACTTCGCCCGTTTTTGGCAACTTACGTACTGGCGATGCCAGTGAGTAAACCACCATATCGATCTGACCGAGCTCTTCTTTGATCAGTGCGATGGTTTTCTTTTTCGCTTCGTCAGAGAACGCGTCGCCATTCAAGCTCTTAGAATAGAGGCCTTCTTCTTTCGCTAGTTTGTCGAATGCAGCAGTGTTGTACCAACCTGCAGTACCTGGCTTTTTCTCTGTGCCCGGCTTTTCGAAAAACACACCGATGGTCGCTGCACCACCGCCAAACGCTGCTGCAATGCGCGATGACAGGCCATAGCCACTAGATGAACCGACTACGAGCACACGTTTGGGTGCATTTGCAATTGGACCTTGAGCCTTGGTGTATTCGATTTGCTCTTTTACGTTGGCCTCACATCCTACTGGATGAGTGGTCGTACAGATAAATCCGCGAATTTTCGGTTTGATGATCATATTTAATGTTCCTTTCAAAGTTGGGCTTAGGATAAATACTTCATCTTGTTTTCGCACTCGTTTTTGTCGCAAAAGGCGCGTTTCAGTCAGTGGTTGGAGGTGTTAACGTAAAAAAACGCCGCAATTGCGGCGTTTTTGTCGATAAGATCTCGCTACGAGTTACGCGGCTTTTCCTTTCTTGCCACTTTTCGCAGGTTGCTTACTTGTATCAACAAACCAAGATGGTTCGAAGTTATCAACCTGAATCGCTTTCGAACGCAATGCGTCAGCTTGCTTGATTTTGTCGACTTCCTCTTGTGTCAATACATTCAGTTCTAGGGCTTTTTCAAGCCTGTCGCCCAAAATGCCCTTCGCAGGAATTTGCCCTTGCTTAGCAGCCACGGCCATTTTCTTCTCTAGTGGCTTAATAGCCACCATCGCTTCAAATGCGCGTTCCATGATGGCGACAGGGTCGTCTTCTTTTGTTCCTACATAACAAAGGTGCGTTAAACGCTCGCGATGTGCGCCTGGTGTCATCAACAGATCCGCAATTTGGTTGCTGATAGCATCTGATGGGGCATCAAAATGCAGGCCAATCGGGAATAACAGCGTTTTCAATGTACGACCAACGCCCTTACGCGGGAAGTTGTTGAACGCACCATCAAAGGCTATCGCACATTGATGTAAGCAGTGCTGCAACGAATAGTGAACGAAAGGTAAATCTGTTTGCTGGCGGCCTTCGTCTTCATAACGTTTCAAGACTGCTGATGCCAAGTAGAGATGACTCAGCACATCCCCCAAACGAGCAGACAACATTTCACGACGTTTTAACTCGCCGCCGAGCGACAGCATAGAGACATCTGCGGTTACCGCTAACGCTCGGCTCATGCGCGACAGTTGACGGTAGTAATCTGCTGTTTCGCCTGACACCGGTGAACGGTTTAAGCGCGAACGAGTAAAGGCATTGGTGAACGCCATCAAGACGTTTTTCGATGCAAAGCCGATATGCTTCATGAGCAAGCCATCAAACTCTTGCGCACCTTTTGCATCATCGGTGTTCGCTGCCGCTTCCATTTCCTGAAGCACGTACGGGTGGCATCGTGTCGCGCCCTGACCAAAGATCATCAGGTTTCGCGTCAGGATATTTGCACCTTCTACCGTTATAGCCACAGGCATGCCGAAGTAATGGTGACCAATGTAGTTCAATGGCCCCAGCTGAATTGCACGTCCCGCATGGATATCCATCGAGTCATTCAAGATGGTACGCGCCAGTTCAGTCATGTGATATTTGGCAATCGCCGTGACAATACCCGGTTTCTCTTTCATGTCGAGCGAGGTGGTAGTTAGCGTTCGTGCCGCTTCTAACATGTAGGTGTGACCACCGATACGCCCTAACGCTTCAGCAACGCCTTCAAATTTACCGATGTGCATGCCAAATTGTTTACGTACGTACGAGTAGGCTCCAGTCGTGCGGGCTGCTAAGTGGCCCACCGCTGTGCCAAGCGCTGGCAATGAAATACCACGCCCTGCCGACAGACATTCCACCAGCATGCGCCAGCCTTTGCCCACATAATCTTGTCCACCAATAACCCAATCCATTGGGATGAAGACATCTTCACCACGTGTCGGGCCGTTCATGAATGACAAACCTAGCGGGTTGTGACGCTCGCCGATTTCAACGCCTTCATGATCTGTTGGGATCAACGCACACGTAATCCCTAAATTCTCTGTATCACCAATGAGGCCATCAGGATCATCAAGCTTGAATGCCAAACCCAATACGGTGGCAACAGGTGCTAGCGTTATGTAGCGCTTGTTCCACGACAAGCGAATACCCAGCACCTCTTCGCCATTGAACTTACCCATGCAAACCACGCCCTTATCAGGGATAGAGCCAGCATCAGAGCCTGCTTCTGGGCCAGTCAATGCAAAACATGGAACATCATCCCCATTGGCTAAACGTGGCAGCCAATAATCTTTCTGCGCTTCAGTACCATAGTGAGTAAGAAGCTCTCCGGGACCTAAAGAATTCGGCACCATGACGGTTACCGCTGCACTTAGGCTACGTGTCGCAATGCGTGAAACAATGGTTGAGTTCGCGTAAGCCGAAAATGCCAGCCCACCAAACTCTTTCGGAATGATCAACGAGAAGAATTTTTCTCGTTTGAGGTATTCCCACACTTCTGGAGGCAGATCTTTGCGTTCTTGAACGACCTCAAAGTCATTCAACATCGCCAGCAAGGTTTCCAATTGGTTATCAATGAACGCCTGCTCGTCGTCCGACAATCGAGGTTTAGGGTAGTGCAGCAAGGTACCCCAGTTTGGATTACCAGCGAACAATTCGCCGTCCCACCAAACACTGCCAGCTTCCATTGCTTCACGTTCTGTAATCGACAACGGTGGAAGTACTTTTTTGAAGAACTTAAACGCAGGGTCGCTCAAATAGCGTCTTCTTAGCGATGGTTGAGAGCTCATGATTCAGATCCTTTTGTTTCGTCAGACGTTAATGTTTTTTATTTTTATAGTTTTAGCTTGTAGTTTTAGCTTGCACTACGCGACGAATCGCTTGATACAAGAGATAAATCATTACTCACAGGTGCATCTACGCCCGCTGCCAAGTAAGGAATGAGTCTGTCAACAATGTCTTCAGTTGAAACATTGTGTCCAAAATCGTTTTCAGCAATTTCCCCTAGCGCGACATTGGATGCCATGGTGAAAATCACTGCGCCAAGGGTAAAGTGAAGTCGCCAGAACACATGTTCCGGTTTGAGTGAGGGGTTCGCTTTCACCACCGCTTGGGTAAACAGCTTCAACACACTGTCGTAGCGCGTTGTAATAAACCAGCGTAAGTGGCCTTGCACATCGGTATAACCTCGGCCTATCAACTGCATAAACACAGAAGCGCCGCGGCGACGGAAAGTGTCGAGCCCTAACAAGGGTTGCTTCGTGCAGGTAAACACGTCTTCCATCGAGATATTGTCTTTCACCAGCAGTGTTTGCAGTTCCCGCTCGAGCTGAGGCATAAACTCTTCTAGGTATCGCGCAAGTACGGCACGAACCAGCGATTTTTTATCGCCAAAGTGATAATTGACAGATGCGAGGTTCACCCCCGCTTTACTCGTTATCGTGCGAAGAGAGGTATCTTTGAAGCCATGCTCGGCAAACAGCTGCTCAGCCGCGTCAAGAATTTTGCTCTTGGTTTCACCTTTCCCTGCCATATTCATTCACCTGTATTAAACAACTGTTTAACTTTACATCTCGTTAGCATTAATAACAAGCCCAAAACATTTACTCTTGTGACGCCTTCACGTACCACATTCGAAACAAAAAAAATTACTCACACAAATTCAAAAAGTTAATGGCTTTGCTAATGTTTTTTTGCTCATTTATAAGAATTAAAGTGCCGTTAATGGGAACAAAACGAGAAAGCGCAGGTCACATATAATGCCACTGCTTTTTTTTAGAATTTTAGATCTTCTAGAGCCCGTATCAGATATTGATAGCGGGCTTTTTTTCGACTTGTCGGTTGACTATGACCACTTGTTTGACGAGTAACATGACGCCAGCAACCGATCGGAGAAGTAAAAATGGGGAGCGAAAAAAAATACGAAAAAAAATTCACTTTATTTTGAACTAATTCAAATGGGGGGCGTCTCAATACATGTAGATAGATGATAAGTGCCTTTGAATGTAACGCTGGCCGCCAAACATGAATTCTAACTTATCACTAGATACTGCTGCTTTTTCTTACTCCTGTTTCAAATTTTTTGTTGCCCGCTTCCTTGGAAGCGGGTTTTTTTATGCGTTTTTATGCGCTTTTTTACCCGCAATGGCCAGCGACGTACGTTAAATCAGCTCAGGCAGTGGCATGTCATAGGGCGACGAATAACGTAAACTCAACCCCAAATGCTGCACCGTATAGTCAGGGGATATCCACTTACCTTCCCCACCATCTTCAATGAACTCAGGTTGAACTAAACCCATTTCTCCTGCCGCCCAGCGATAAAACTCTCGACGAGAAGGATGAGCTAATGCACTTAGGTGGAAAGTTTCTCCACCGCTTTGCTTGTGAATAATGGCTGAAATGGCCTGTATACAATCTTCACGATGAATCAAATTCACTGGGTCATGTCCGTTTGCTATGCCAGTGCGACCTGCCATGTGTTTCGCTGGGTGGCGTGTGTCTCCCACTAACCCTGAGAACCTAAGTACGACACCACCATCTGGAAATTGCGCCAGCACATAGCGTTCAATGTCATGGTGTGCTTTACCGGATTCCGTATCAGGCTCACACAAGGTGCTCTCGACAATTTTACCCATCGCACTGCCATAAACAGATGTGGTACTGATGAAAATAAATTGCTTCGTGCCTCCCGCTTTCGCGCGGTCCACCAAGGTTTTCATTGCGGTCACGAACTTTTCGCGCTCGAACGTTTGTCTACCGGGCGGAATATTGGCGACAAACACATCATTCGAAAACAGTGAAGATGCCTCATCCTCCGTGTTATCGTCATAGATGTCGTAAACCACACCTTGAATTCCCTGATGAGATAACGCTGTCGCTGCCGCGTCAGTTCGCTTTGAACCACTTACGCCAAATCCGTTATTGGCAAGATTTTCAGCCAACGCTAACCCCAGCCATCCACACCCGCATACTGATACTGTTTTATATGGTTTCGACATCGAAAGTTCCTTGTAACCTATTTTCATATGCACGACAAAATCAACGAATGCGTGCCACAAGATCGGAATCTAGCGCACGATTGCTGAAAAAAAGCTCCGCTTTGGTGTAATTAAGCAACTAAAAGCGTGAATGAATACAAATTTTTTACAGGCAATTCTTGGTTAAAATGTCATAAAGAGAATTCACCCGTTAGACTCAACTATAACATTGTTGAGCTTAGAGTTATTTGTACCCATGAGGTCAGTAAGAGCCGACTAGCTATGTCGACATGCCCTGCTGATAATTTAGACATCGGAAGCCAAGCGGTAATCTGAATGAACACGCTAGAAAAAATACAAAAGAATATTGAAAATTTTAGTAAGTCTGAACGAAAGGTAGCAGAAGTTATTATCGCTTCACCTCAGACAGCCATCCATTCAAGTATTGCTACCTTGGCAAAGATGGCAGACGTGAGTGAGCCCACTGTTAACCGCTTTTGTCGTCGCTTAGACACAAAAGGATTTCCAGACTTTAAACTTCACCTCGCACAAAGCCTCGCTAACGGTACGCCATATGTTAACCGTAACGTCGAAGAACACGACAGCGCTGATGCTTACACGGCGAAGATTTTCGAATCCACCATGGCGTGTTTGGATGTTGCTAAAAACAGCATCGATACTCTACAAATCAATCGCGCCGTCGACTTGCTCACTCAAGCCAAAAAAATCTCATTTTTCGGTTTAGGGGCATCTGCTTCTGTCGCTCACGATGCACAGAACAAGTTCTTCCGTTTTAACATCCCAATTGTCTGTTTTAATGACATTGTTATGCAGCGCATGAGTTGCATTAACTGCAGTGATGGCGATGTTGTTGTCGTGATTTCCCATACGGGCCGAACCAAATCCTTGGTTGACGTAGCGACATTGGCAAAAGAAAACGGCGCGACGGTTATCGGCATTACCGAAAAAGGCTCGCCGCTAGATAGAGTATGCTCACTAACAATCACGCTTGATGTACCAGAAGACACTGACATCTATATGCCAATGGCAAGCCGAGTTGTGCAAATGACCGTGATTGATGTACTGGCCACAGGCTTCACTTTACGACGTGGACCAGGGTTCAGAGAGAACCTGAAACGTGTTAAAGACGCGATTAAAGATTCTCGCTTCAACAAAGAAGCACTGACCTAAATAGACATAGGTAATTGAAAGGGTAGGCAGAAAGTCTGCCCTTTTTCTTTCTCTCCCGCTCTCTCAACTACACTTACTCTACTAATCAAAATATCAATTACTCACCGACAGTGAATAACAAACATCATATTCTCAGGGGACTTTCATGACTGACCCAATGCGACGAACAAAAATCGTAACAACATTAGGCCCTGCTACTGATAAAGAAGGAGTACTCGAACAGCTCATTGCCAGTGGTGCAAACGTGGTACGAATGAACTTCTCGCATGGCAGCGCAGAAGACCATATTAAACGCGCTGATCAAGTACGTGAAATTGCAGCCAAGCTCGGTACACACGTTGGTATTCTCGGTGACCTACAAGGCCCCAAAATTCGCGTTTCTACTTTCGCTGACGGCAAAATCAACCTCGCGGTGGGTGACCGCTTTATCCTCGATAGTGATTTACCTGTAGGCAAGGGCAATAAAGACCGAGTTGGCCTCGACTACAAAGATTTACCTAAAGATGTGGGGCCAGACGATATCTTGTTGCTCGACGATGGTCGCGTGCAACTTAAGGTCATTTCAGTTGAAGGCACCTGTGTTCATACTGACGTGACAGTGGGTGGTCCACTGTCGAACAACAAAGGCATCAACAAAAAGGGCGGCGGCCTTTCTGCACCCGCACTGACAGACAAAGACAAGCAAGACATCCTGACCGCAGCGAAAATCGGCGTGGATTACCTTGCGATATCTTTCCCTCGCAATGGCGAAGATATGCGCCTTGCCCGTTCATTGGCGCGTGATGCAGGCTTAGATGCCCGTTTAGTCGCTAAAGTAGAGCGTGCAGAAACAGTCGCGACAGACGAAAACATCGATGACATTATTGAAGCGTCTGATGTAGTGATGGTGGCACGTGGCGACCTCGGGGTAGAAATTGGTGACCCTGAATTAGTTGGGGTGCAGAAAAAACTCATCCGCCGTGCTCGTGCCCTTAATCGCTGCGTGATAACAGCCACGCAAATGATGGAATCGATGATCAAAGCGCCGATGCCAACACGTGCGGAAGTCATGGACGTTGCAAATGCCGTACTTGATGGTACTGATGCCGTCATGTTGTCAGCAGAAACCGCTGCAGGTGATTACCCGCTTGAGACGGTCAAAGCGATGGCTGAAGTGTGTATTGGTGCCGAGAAAATGCCATCCATCAACGTCTCTAATCACCGACTCAACAAAGAGTTCGAGTTGATTGAAGAAACGGTATCCATGGCGAGCATGTATGCGGCAAACCACATGCCAAAAGTCAAAGCCATGGTGTCGTTAACGGAATCCGGTAAAACAGCACTGATGATGTCACGCATCAGTTCGGGCAAACCAATTTTTGCTCTGTCACAACACGAAGCAACATTGCGTCGAGCTGCTCTTTATCGTGGTGTTACACCTGTCTATTTCCAAAGTGACACTGGTGCCGGCCCCGATGTGGCACACCGAGCGATCACCTTACTCAAAGAACAAGGCCATCTGCAGCCGTGGGACGTGGTGATTTTCACGCAAGGTGATGTGATGGGTTATGTTGGTGCGACCAATACTATGCGTTTGATCACCGTGACCTGATAGCAGTTCTCAAATGACAGTTATCTGATAACTGCCTTCAAATGGCGATGCTGGCATCGCCATAACACAAAGCCCCTGATCATAAGGGGCTTTGTTATTTCTGGTTATGATTGTTTGAGCGCCCTTTCGACGAAGGAAATATCACTCATTGATAGATGCCACCCAGTGCGGATTGATTACAGAGGTTAAAATATGGTCTTCCCACTGACCATTAATCAGTAGATAGTCTTTCGCTTCCCCTTCTTTTACGAAACCTGCTTCTAAGAGGACCGCTTCGCTACGTGTATTACGAGGCATATAGGAAGCCATAATGCGATGAAGATTTAAGTTATCGAACAGCCATTGGTTGGTCACTTTTAGTGAACGCCTCATTAAGCCCTTACCTTGAGAAGCTTCTGCCAACGAATACCCAACATTGCAGGCATGGAAAGGAAACTGCATGATGTTGTTATAGGTAATAACTCCCGCTATCTCTTCACTTCCTTGTTCGAAGATCAGGAAATAGTACGCCAGACCATGTCGTTGAAGCTCGGTAAGCTGAATAACACGCCTTTCCCATCCTTCGTAGGTAAAAAAACCATCCGGCCTTAGCGGCTCCCACGGCGTCAAGAAAGTACGATTGACCTGAAAATATCGAACCACTCTTGCGACATCAGCCTTTTGAATCGCTCGAATAACAAGATTGTCGACGTTTAAACTAGGGAAAGGGTTTATAATCTCGATTGACAACTTGCCTCCTGTCTACCTTTTGGACTGGTCTTATGTACTACGATAGCTTTGATTCCCCGCTGGGGAAAATACATATGTTGGCGGATGAATCAGGACTTAGACAACTTTCGTTGTGTCTTCATCATCCCTTTGAACAGAGCCTAGAGTGGAAACACTCCAAATCAAAGATCGCAACATATCGAAACCAGTTGCTCGAATTTCTGACTGGCGATCGCACCCAATTCGATGTCACCCTCGCCCCTCATGGCACTGAGTTTCAACACCAAGTCTGGCAAGCCATCCGCGACATCCCCTATGGCGAAACACGAACATATAGCCAGATTGCAGAAGCCATTGGAAACCCCCTAGCCTGTCGCGCTGTAGGAATGGCAAGTAACGTCAATCCTATTCCGTTTATTGTGCCTTGCCATCGGGTGATAGGCAGCAATGGCAAACTCACAGGGTATCGCTACGGCGTTGAGGTAAAACAAAAGCTATTGCAATTGGAAGAAGCGGCAACCTAGGTTAGCCGCTTTTTTACGATTACTTTTTGCCGATTGCGTATTCGCGCAATTTGTTTGCCACCGCGGTATGCGAGACATTCAAACGTTTTGCAAGCTTACGTGTCGATGGATAGCTGCGATACAAGTTCGACAAAATGCCAGACTCATAACGCTTCATGATGTCATCCAACGAGCCTTCCATGGTTTCTTCTGTAAGGAATGCAGCTTGTTCGGTTTCTGGCAGCTGAATGTCCTCTTTGGTCAAACAACCGTCTTCAATCTGTGTCATTGCGCGGAACAAGACATTACGAAGCTGTCGGACATTTCCCGGCCAAGAATACTGGGTGAGAAATTCAGGCACACCCTGCTGAAGCATCGGTTTCTCTTGACTCAACTCCGCAGAAAATTGGTTAAGGAACAACTCTGCCAACGGCTGAACATCCGATGGACGTTCGCGCAGTGAAGGGACAGTGAGTGACAATACGTTGAGTCGATAATACAAATCTTCTCTAAACTGCCCAGCTGACACACGCTCTGCGAGATTCTTCTGCGTGGAGCAAATCACACGAACGTCGACTTTGATTTCACGCTCTTCTCCGACGCGGCGGAAAGTACCATCTTGCATAAAGCGAAGTAGCTTGATCTGCAAATGCGGGCTCATTTCTCCCACTTCGTACAAGAACACTGTCCCGCCGTCAGCCTGCTCGAACTGGCCTTTTTTACCATCATGGTCAATACCCGGTGCGCAACCAAACAGTTCGGTTTCAGCGGCGTCATCTGGCATTGAGACGCAGTTCACGAGCAAAAATGGATTATCCGCACGATGCGAACGTTGATGACACGCTTTTGCCAGCAACTCTTTACCCGTTCCCGTTTCACCTTGGATCAACAACGGGGCATCTAGCAGTGCGAACTTTTTCGCTTGATTGACAAGCGTACGGAATTTGCTCGACTGGCCAACAAGATGCTCAAAACCATGCTCACCCTGCGTGCGATACAAGGTTGTAGGCAGGTGACTCATCGAGACTTGTTTAAGCTGGATAACGGCACTGGCAAGCAAGTCTTTGTCTTCACTATCCGTGACATACACGGGCATCACTTCCATCAAGTAGTCCATGCCAGATATCACGACCTGACGACACACCTGACTCGCGTTATCTCGCTCTAGCCAATGCGTGAAGTTGAAATCAGGGAAGAGATTATTCGCGGCTTCACCGATCAACTGTGATTCTTCCGTATCCATCAGTCGAAAAGCGGCTTTGTTTGCCAAATCGACCTTACCGTTCAAACTCACGGAAAATACGGGATCGCTGAGCGTTTCAAGTAATGCTCGAAGTTCGCGATGTTCTCGCTCTGCGGGGAGAAATTGAATTTTCCTGACATCAGTGACGCCACTGATCAAACGAATTTCCGACATCAACTGTCGAAATTCCTCAAATTCTATTTCAGGGCAATTTAGGTAAATGATACCGACTTGATCGATTTCTATGCCACGCAGATCAATGCTGCGTCGAGCCAGAATGTCGAGTAACTCACGGGTTAAGCCAAGTCGATCTTCGCAAAAGACCTGTAGTCTCACGGTGATGTCCTGCTAGCAGTACGGTCGAAGATTCCAACGTTTCGAAATCGACCATGTTGATGAGAAAAATTGCAGCAATACACTGTCACATTACTCAGCATTTAAACTCGATGTAAAGTGTCAGGAATTGTTGACAGTTTTGGAAGTTTGCGCCTCAAGCCCCCATGAGTCAAGCGGCAAGACATAAAACGTGAAAGGAGAAACTTAAGGTTTGAAGAAATTAGGGGTTTGAAGAAACGAAAGGAATGAAATCACAGTCAATCGACGAGGGAATAACTTCGCCGTGTCCCGAAATCAATTTAGGGCGGTGGCTTCACCGCCCCATGTAAGTACTATTTTTTGCTTGATGTTAGCCTTCGTAACAATTGCTTTCGCATGTCAGATAGCTTTGGCGCTTTCGTCCCGACATAAGGTAATGGTCGCATTACCGCCATCGCTTTGTACCCTAGCCTTGCGGTTAGCAACCCAACGCCCAAACCTTGTGCTGCACGCGCAGACAGTTTGCCCGCCAAATCAACAGACAAGAGATCTGTCCCGATGTCGGTCATGGCTTCACTTGCACCTGCAAATGCCATGTTCGCCAGTACCAAGCGCAACAAACGAATGCGAGACCAATAACCAAGCTTGACGCCATAAATGGTCGATACTTGTTCTAGTAAACGAAAGTTTCGCCACGCCACCAGCAGCATGTCAGCGAGTGCCAATGGGCTCAATGCGACCATCACTGCCGCTTCAGAAGCGTATTTCGTGACCATTTTCTTGGCACGAATATCTTGCTCAACCACCACCATTTGGTCGTATAACTCGAAGACTTCTCTATCATTGTGTGTTGCCGCTAGCGAGGTCTGCCATTTGTCATAACCTGCCGTCATTTCGCTGTTTGCCTGCTTCGCCAACTTTTCACATACGCTTTTGGCTTTGCCAATACCATCCGCATCAATGATAGACAGCACCTGCTCGCGCTCATCTTGTCGACCTTTCAAACGGCGCAAGGCAATGAATTCACGGCCTAAAGCCGCGATGCCCATAGCCGCAATACCAGCCACGAAGCCACTCCAGCCTACGGCGAGCCAATCAGAAGCTTGAACTGCTGTCCACACACTGTCTATTGTTTGCCAACCAACAAGGCCGATACCAGCCACAGCGAGCGTGCGAACACCCCAACGCTTTTTCTTCGCGGTTAGCGCTGATTCAAGGATCTGCTCTGCCTCAGTTTCAGGCTCTATCTCTGTGACAGCAAACGTTGCTGCCTCACTGTCAAACTGCTTTTGAAGCGTCAACTCTGGCGCATCATCTTTTGGCTTTTGGGTGTCTTCAAACACCATCGCTTTTTTATAGTCGCTCATGTCGTACCTTTATCTGAGTTTGTCACCCAATAAATACTGCAGTGCTTTATCAACTCGAATGTGGGGCAAAGGCTCGTCAACATCATTTGGCATAGGCCTGAACTGACGAAACTCAAACTGATTGTTTTGCCAAAACGCATCGCCCGGTAAACGCCCAGGCACATCGCCGGGGTACATTAACATTGGCTCCCCGGTTTCTAACGTTCCGCGAAGTGCTGCAACAGTTTCACCTTTATGATCAACCATACCCGGCTCTGTGGCTTGAATGGATGCCAAGCTGATACATTCCATATCAATGCCTTCAAACGCGGCGGTTTGCCACGCTTCGTGTATCAACTGTTGCAGCAAAGACACGAGGTTAGGGTGCTGATCAGGCGTAACATGATCGGCCTTAGTCGCGGCAAATAATATCTTGTCGATACTTGGTGAGAACAATCGACGCATCAGCCCGCTTTTGCCATATCGAAAGCTCTGCATAAGCTGTTCAAGCGCCAAGCGCATGTCGTTGAATGATTCTGGCCCTGCGTTCAACGGTTGAAGCGTATCCACCAGCACTATTTGTCGGTCCACTTTTGAGAAGTGCTCTTGGTAGAAACCTTTTACTATATGCTGACAGTAATAATCGTAACGCTGTTTAAGTATCGCATAGTTACTGTTTTTAGATGCTTGCGCCAGTTGGCTTTCACCGTACTTTTCACTGACCAGCGGGAAAAACTGAAGCACTGGCGCACCAGCATATTCGCCAGGCAATACAAAGCGCCCAGGCTGCACCCAATGCAGGCCAGCTTCATCTTTACAGGCATGCAAATAGGCGGTGAACTTACCAGAAAGATCAGCGATATGCGCCTCATCGGCTTCAGCTAACGGATCAAACTCGTCTAAAGCCGCCAACCAATCTTGTGCGAGTGTTTGGCGCTTACCACTCAAAATACCCGATTGTTTTCTCGACCACTCATCAAAGCTCATCGACAACAAAGGCAAATCTAGCAGCCACTCCCCGGGATAATCGACAATATCCAAGTACAAGGTGGCAGTATCTTGCAGCAGTTTCATCGGCCCGCTATCTGGACGATAGCGAATCGCCAAGCGAATCTCGCTCACGTCACGCGTGGGAGAAGGCCAACGAGGGGGCTGAGAGCGCAACGCTTGAATCCCCTGATCATAATCAAACGCAGGAATGTGCAGTTGTGTCTGTTGAACTCTTCGAGCACCAAGCACACGCCCATCTCGTACCGGCTGAAACAGCGGCATTCTCGGATTGGTCGCGCTATGAAGCAATTGGTTGATGAGTGACGTGATAAAGGCTGTTTTACCCGCGCGAGAAAGCCCAGTAACAGCGAGACGTACATGACGATCTAGGCCGCGGCTTACCCACTTATTGACATGACTTTTAACGGATTTCATTGACAGCGGAAGCTCCTCTTAGAACCAGAAATCCCCCGCTACATTAGCGAGGGATGAGGATGTCAGTCTGAGAATTAAAGCTTTTTGAACTGACGATTGAGATCGAATTCGCTCGATGTAACATAGGCTTCCATTTTGGCAACCTCTTGCTCCATCTGCATCATTTCCTGATCAACATCTGCCAATAAGTTACTCGCTGATTTACCTTGTTGCCAAGGCTTTTGTTTGACCTGATGTTCGCGGAAATGGTTAGTTTTCTTTGCTTCTTCCGGCGGCATTTTTTCGAGAATCAAGGTTGCGGCCACATATGCCACTATCACGAAAAAGCCCAGTCCAATAAGAAAAGCCGACACGGTAATAATCCTTACCAACCAGATTTCTACACCAAAGTAATCGGCGATCCCTGCACAAACGCCGCCGAGTTTCCCGTTTACGGGATCACGATACAACGTTTTACTCATTGTTTATGTCTCCAATTTGGTGCTTCTTCATCAAGAATTCTCTCCAATGAATGAATGCGGTCCTGCAGCGCTTCTGCGCGATCTGCCAACGCTTGCAGCTGTTCGAATTCGTCACCACTCAATCCCTGACCAACTTGACGCTTGCTGCGGTAATGCAGCCACAGCCAGAGGGGTGCAACGAAAACAAGAAACACCACCAGTGGGATAGATAAAAACGCCATTGACATGCCAACTCCTTACCTTGTTAGGTTTTATTCTTTGTCTTTGAGTTCCGCTTTCATGCGAGCGAGCTCTTTTTCAATTTCATCTTGCGCTTGAAGGTCAGCAAATTCGTCTTCTAGGCGTTTGCCTTTGCCAACACTGTAACTCTCGGCTTCCGCTTCAAGCTCATCAATACGACGCTCGTACTGCTCGAATTTTGCTAACGCTTCATCAGTACGTCCTGTGTCGAGTTGACGACGCACATCCAAGCGTTTGCCTGCCGCTTCACGACGAATGACCAACGCTTGTTGACGCGCTCGCGTTTCTGCCAGCTTGGTTTCCAGTTCAGCGACTTCGTTGCCAAGTTTCCCAATGGTCTCTTCTACCAAATGGAACTCTTCATTTAAAGTCAGCAAGATATCGTGCACTTTCTGTTTTTCAATTAACGCGGCACGTGCCAGATCTTCGCGAGATTTCTGTAGTGCTAACGTGGCTTTTTCTTGCCAATCAGCCAATTGGCGTTCGATACCATCAATTTTACGCGCCAGTTCTTTTTTGTCAGCCAACGCACGCGCTGAAGATGTGCGCACTTCTACCAACGTATCTTCCATTTCTTGAATGATCAGTCGAACCATTTTTTGTGGATCTTCTGCTTTATCCAATAGCGAATTGACGTTAGCGTTAACGATGTCTGCAAAGCGAGAGAAAATACCCATTGTGATGCTCCTTATTCCGAATGCGCCCTTTGCGCCTACCGATTGAGGAATGACCTCATTGGTTTTCTTATATCAAACACTGTGCCAACTTTTATTTTTCTTTAATATCATAAGTTTAAATTATTTTATGCATTATGCCGCCACCAAGGTATGATGAAATAAACTAACAGTTGGTAAATTTAACCATGCAGAAACCTGACAATCTTATTGGCGAATCGGATCACTTCCTATCAGTGCTCGATCATGTTTCTCGAATCGCGCCACTGAATCGTCCCGTCCTCTTGCTGGGTGAGCGCGGCACAGGTAAAGAGCTCATCGCAAAGCGACTGCACTACTTATCACGTCGATGGGATGGCCCACTCGTCAGCCTGAACTGTGCGGCTTTGAGCGAAGGGTTAATTGATTCCGAACTGTTTGGTCATGAAGCGGGGTCTTTTAGCGGCGCTAAAGGTCGGCACAAAGGGCGATTTGAACGTGCAGAAGGTGGCACGCTCTTCTTAGATGAGCTGGCAACATCGCCACTTGGGGTTCAAGAAAAACTGCTCCGCGTGATTGAATACGGTGAGTATGAGCGTGTCGGCGGCAGCGATATGCTGAGCTCCGACGTAAGACTCATCTGTGCCACCAACGAAAACTTGCCTGAACTCGCCGCTGACGGGAAGTTTCGTGCTGACTTGCTCGACCGGCTCGCGTTTGATGTCATCCACCTCCCACCACTTCGAGAGCGCCAAGGCGATATCGCTTTATTAGCCGAATATTACGCGCTGAAGATGTGTCGAGAGCTGGGCTATCGTTACTTCTCTGGTTTTACGGCAAATGCCATGAATGCACTCCACGACTATCACTGGCCCGGCAACGTACGTGAGCTAAAGAACGTGGTTGAACGTGCTATTTATCGGCATGCAGACGAAGACACGCCTGTCGACGCCATCTTGTTAGACCCGTATCAAGCGCCGTGGACAACTTCAGCAACACCTGAACCTACCGCACAGCCTCAATTTATCTTGCCGATGGATTTGCGTCAGTGGCAACAGAATCAAGAAAAAGACATTGTCGAATATGCCATGACACATGCCAAGTTCAACCAAAGACGCGCCGCAGAACTGCTGGGCTTGAGCTACCATCAAGTAAGAGGCTTATTACGTAAATACAACTTGGTTGGTGAGGAAAACACCGAATCAGAATGAATTTTGGTTTGTTGTTCTGAAATCACTCTGTTATTTGCACCGTGACTTGGTGACTTTGTTGCTTCAGTGGTAAATTAACATCTTAACTTTATTACCTAATCATTGGCTTATGAGCGCGCTAAGCCGCTTGCTACTCGCAAGCGTTACCATTCTCCTATTGGCAGGATGCGAAGATCCGTTCTCCGACAACTCTGCGCGAAACCGCGGGTTCATCTATTGCGGCCCGGGTCAGCCAAATACATTTAACCCCCAACTCACCGATGGTGGTCTGACGGCTGACGCCCTATCCAGTCAGATCTTCGACCGTCTGTTGCAGCTTGATCCCGATACCTACCAGCCCATTCCCATGCTGGCGCAAAGTTGGCAAGTGAGTGAAGATGGCAAAGAGTACACGTTTGATCTTCGACGCAGCGCGACGTTTCAAGTCACTGAGTGGTTTATTCCCCATCGCGGTGTCAGCGCCCAAGATGTCGTTTTTAGCTTTAAGCGACTTATCGATCCGGAGCATCCCTACCATGAGGTTTCTGGGGGGGAATACCCTTGGTTCGACAGTATGGATTTTGAAAGCCTGATCGATGATGTGGTTGCCATTGGGGACTACAAAGTCAAATTCATCTTATCGCGCCCTGATGTGTCTTTCCTTTCCTCTCTCGCTACTACGTATGCCGTTGTTCACTCCTCTGAATACGCCCAGCACTTGCTTTCTTCTGGTACACCAGAACGAATCGACACTCACCCTGTCGGTTCAGGCGCTTTCTTTTTGGATGACTATCAGCCTCATCGGTACATTCGCTTAAAACGCCACTGGGGATACTGGAATGGCGCAGCGCCCATGGAGCAGATTGCTTACGACATTAGCAACCGAGGTACAGGCACATTTACCAAGCTGATCACACGTGAGTGCGATGTCTTGTCCTCTCCTATCGCCAGCCAATTGTCAGTCATCAAAAAGAACCCTGACTTCGTTCTCGCATCACAAACAGGCATGAACGTCGCCTTCCTTGCTCTCAACACCCGTCACCCCGCGCTGTCGGAACTAGAGGTGCGTCAGGCCATTAGTTTGGCGATTAACCGCGATACACTCATTCAATCGGTTTACTACGGAACAGGAACCGCAGCCACAGGCATGTTGCCACCGATGTCATGGGCGTATGACGAGCAAAACGCCATTGCCTTTGACCCGCAACTGGCGCTTGGGTTGATGGCCAAAGCGGGGTATCGTCACGGCTTTACGGTGGACCTTCTTGTGCCGCTCACGCCAAAATCCTATAACCCTAGCCCACGAAAAGCGGCAGAGTTGATTCAATCAAACCTCGCGATGATTGGCATCACCGTGAATCTCGTGGCACAAGAAGATATTAACCGGAAACAACTTAGACAAGATCCCGCTGATTTAGATATGGTGCTGACGGGCTGGATTGCAGATAATGGCGACCCTGATAATTTCCTTCGCCCGCTCTTGTCTTGCAATGCCAAGTTTACGGGTTGGAATCTTTCCAATTGGTGTAACCGCTATTTTGACCGTTACCTTGATGCTGCTATCGCGACGGATGTGCGAGAAGATCGCCGTGAACTCTACTTAAACGCACAAGCCATTTTACAAGAACGCATGCCTATTATTCCTCTCGCACATGGCGTTCATTATCAAGCGAGAAATGCCAAGCTTCAGGGAATTACCCTGAGTCCTTTCGGAGACAAATCTTTTGCCAATGTTTCTAGGAGCCAGTGATCTATGTTGATCTACGCGATTCGCAGGCTCAATCTCTTCATTATTACTTTGCTGATCCTGACATTGATCGGCTACAACATTGTTCGGCTCGACCCTTTTTCGGTTTTTAATCAACAAGAATTTTGGACTGGCTGGTTTCAATATCTACGCCAGCTAATGCAAGGTGACCTTGGTATTTCAGCCAGCGGTCTACCGGTAACTGAATCACTTTCTCAGGTGTTTCCTGCCACCCTAGAACTGTGCTTTTTTGCCTTTCTTTTGGCGCTCATCATCGGTATTCCTTTTGGTACCTTGGCTGGAATTCGTCGCGGGTCTGCCGCTGACATTATGATTTCCTCCATCACGTTACTGACATTTTCGATGCCTATCTTTTGGATGGCTATATTGATGATCATGGTGTTTTCACTCTATCTAGGTTGGCTACCTGTTTCTGGCCGTTACAACTTGTTGTTTGAGATCCCTACGGTCACTGGCTTTGCCTTAGTGGATGTGTTGATTTCCAATCACCCCCAACGCAGCCAAGCTATCGAAGACATCATTCGACATCTTGTGATGCCAACGCTCGTGCTCGCTGTCGCGCCCACGACCGAAATCATTAAGTTGCTGCGCGATTCTGTGGCAGACGTGATGAGTCAAAATTACATTAAAGCGGCTGCCACTAAAGGCTTGTCTAAATCAGAGATCGTCATGCGACACGTATTAAAGAATGCGTTGCCTCCAATTATTCCCAAATTTGGTATCCAAATCTCCACCATGATGACGTTCGCAATCATCACTGAATCCATATTCAACTGGCCTGGCATCGGAACTTGGCTACTCAACGCACTGAGTTTTCAAGACTATGTCACGGTACAGGCAGGCGTATTGGCTGTAGGCAGCGTGGTGCTGCTTGCCAACATTTTCTCCGATTTAGCCGGTGCGGCAATCAGCCCGCTTGCAAGGAAGGAATGGTATGCCCTCAAATAGTGTTTATTTAGAGCAGCACATCCCGACGCAGCTAGAGCGTTCATGGAAAGCATTTCGTGAAAACACCTTAGCGGTCTTCGGCTTCTGGTGGCTATGCATCCTCATACTCATCACACTGCTTGCGCCTTGGATATCCCCTTACGACCCGCAGTTTCAGACGGGTCACCTGCTGCAGCCTCCGTCATGGGATAACGCAGGTACCGTTGATTACTTTTTGGGAACCGATGATTTAACGCGCGACATGCTGTCTCGTCTGATTGCGGGATCACGTTTAACCTTTGGCTATGCCGTATTGGTCGCACTTGCCGCCGCTGTACTTGGCGTATTGATTGGTATTTTGGCTGGCATGACATCGGGTCTAAAATCAAGCTTTCTCAACCATTTACTAGATACCATACTGTCAATCCCCTCTCTGCTTCTTGCCATTATTGTGGTGGCATTTTATGGACCGGGTGAAGTCAGCATTCTGTTGGCGGTTTGGCTTGCTCTGATACCCCGTTTCATTCGTGCCGTTTATACCGCGGTGCATGCCGAAATGGAAAAAGAGTACATATTGGCTTCGCGGCTCGATGGCGCAAACAGCTTCTATTTACTGTATCACTCAGTACTGCCGAATATTTTGATTGTCCTAAGCACTGAACTTACACGTGCTATTTCCGTTGCTATTTTAGATATTGCGGCACTCGGTTTTCTGGGTTTGGGTGCACAAGCACCATCCCCAGAATGGGGCGCAATGCTGGGAGACTCCATCGAATTGGTGTTTACAGCCCCTTGGACTGTTACCCTGCCCGGATTAGCTATCATGATAAGTGTACTTGTGGTCAACCTCGTCGGTGACGGCGTTAGCCAAGCGTTAAACGCAGGAACAGAATAATGCCACTGTTAGATATACGACACCTCACCATTGAAATCGATACGCCTCAAGGTCCCGTCAAAGCGGTTGACCGTATGAGCTTAACCATCAATGAAGGTGAGATCCGAGGCTTGGTTGGCGAGTCTGGTTCAGGAAAAAGTCTGGTTGCAAAAGCCATTTGTGGCGTCACCAAAGACAACTGGCGTGTCAGTGCGGATCGCTTAAGACTTGGTAATATTGACCTACTTTCACTGCCTGCTCGAGAGCGTCGCCATGTTGTTGGTAAAGACATTGCAATGATCTTCCAAGAGCCATCGACCTGTCTCGACCCTTCAGAAGAAGTGGGATATCAGTTAGAAGAAGCCATTCCTTCGAGCTCATTTAGCGGAAGTTGGTGGCAGCGCTTATCTTGGCGTAAACAACAATCTATCGCACTGCTTCACAAGGTGGGTATCAAAGATCATAAACGCGTGATGAAAAGCTACCCCTATGAATTAACAGATGGGGAATGCCAAAAGGTGATGATTGCCATGGCCATCGCCAATCGCCCTCAACTATTGATTGCTGATGAACCAACAGCCGATTTGGACCCCATTACACAGGCGCAAATTTTCCGTCTTCTAAGCCGCACCAACCAAATTGCTAACACCACCATCTTATTAATCAGTCACGACCTCACGACAGTCACACAGTGGGCCGACCGTATCACTGTGATGTATTGTGGTCAGTCGGTTGAATCGGCAGGACGAAAGCAAATTATCGAAAAGCCGCATCACCCTTACACTGATGCCTTACTTCGTGCCATGCCTGATTTCAGTAAAGACATTCCCCATAAAAGTAAACTGGCGGCGCTTCCTGGTTCTATTCCACCGTTACAGCATCTCCCGATCGGTTGTCGATTGGGGCCACGCTGCCCTTACGCACAACGAAAGTGTGTTGAAGTACCACGTACCATCAAAGTGAAGAATCACAAATTCGCCTGTCATTTCCCTCTCAATATGGAAGCCAAAAAACATGACCGCACTGCTTGAAGTTGATGGCTTATCCAAAAACTATCAATACCGCACCGGTATTTTCACTAAGCGCGTGATTGAAGCGGTAAAGCCTGTATCTTTCTCATTGGACGCGGGTGAAACTCTGGCATTCATCGGCGAAAATGGCTCAGGAAAATCGACGTTAGCGAAAATGCTCGCGGGTGTTGTCATGCCGACAGGTGGCGAAGTTCGCGTGAATGGCGAAGTGCTTCGACCAAATGATTACAAAACACGATGTAAGTTGATTCGGATGATTTTCCAAGATCCTAATACATCGCTGAATCCTCGTAATCAAATTGGTCAAATACTCGAAAGCCCTCTTAAGCGAAATACCAATATGACGCCGCAAGAGCGTGAGCGTCGAGTCAATGACACGCTACGCCAAGTCGGACTTTTACCAGAACATGCCTATTTCTATCCGCAAATGTTAGCGACTGGGCAAAAACAGCGCATCTCCTTGGCAAGAGCGCTAATTCTGCAGCCTTGTGTCATTGTTGCGGACGAAGCACTGAATGGCTTAGATATGTCTATGCGTTCCCAGATCCTAAACCTACTTCTAGAGTTGCAGGAGTTAATGGGGCTTTCCTATATCTATGTGTCACAACACATGGGAGTTATCAAGCATGTCGCTGACAAAGTGATGGTGATGCAAAATGGTGAAGTGGTTGAATCTGGCACAACGCAGTCTGTCTTTTCTGACCCGCAACATGCATTGACGCAACGTCTTATTGAAAGTCACTTTACCGCGCCAACCATGGACCGACGTTCAAGATACAACATGGCATAACGTGCGGTTTATTGGCCTGACTCGAGGCAATTCCATCACTGAATGAAAACGAAAAGAGCGGCTAAAAGCCGCTCTTTTGACATTTGCGCTAACAGCGTTTGCTCAAGCCAAATGATCGGGCCTATCGTGTTAAGCCAAAGAGGCGTTAATCTCTGTGAGCACCTGCATAGGATCTGCTGCTTGCGTAATGGGACGACCGATAACCAAGTAATCAGAACCCGCGGTCACTGCTTCTACAGGGGTCATAATACGGCGTTGGTCGCCTGCATCGGAACCCGCTGGACGAATACCTGGCGTCACCAGTTTGAAGTCTTGTCCCAGCGCTGATTTCAGCATGTTCGACTCATGCGCTGAACACACCACACCGTCTAAGCCCGCGTTACGTGTGAGCGAAGCCAGAGACATTACGTGTTCTTGTGGCTCTCGGTTGATACCAATACCCATAAGATCGCTTTGTTCCATGCTGGTCAACACTGTCACGCCAATTAGCAGTGGTTTATCTTTCCCATACGGTTCCAATGCTTCACGCGCTGCAACCATCATTCGCTCACCACCACTTGCGTGAACGTTCACCATCCACACACCCAATTCTGCTGCCGCCGCAACAGCACGTGCACAGGTATTAGGAATATCGTGAAATTTCAGATCCAGAAAAACAGTATGACCACGATCATGAAGCTTGCGCACATAGTCAGGACCATAAAGGGTAAACATTTCCTTACCCACTTTCAGGTGGCAACTACCTGGCTCAATACGATCGACAAACGCAAGCGCCTGATCAATGTTTGGGTAATCTAATGCAACAATAACTTTTGGATCCTGCATTCCTAATTATTCTCCGTCTAGACCTCTGATGGGTTTTATCGAACCCCACCCTTTGCATGATGGGCAATGCCAGTACAACGAGTGAGTTGAAAATCCACATTTTCGGCAGCGATAATGTGGCTTCACTTTTAACTGTTCCGCAACCAAATGCTTAAGTGTCGTCAGGCTGGTTTTACCTCGGCCTTCTTCTGCTTGCTCAACGTGGAGCTCCATCAATTTATGGAAGCCTTTCATGGTTGGGTTTTTGGTGAGCTGTCTCGTTAAGAAGCTCTGCGCCATGGCTGGGTTTTCGTGATCGCTAATGATGTCAGACATCATCAACTCAGCCGATGCACCGGTGTTTTTCTCAATGCAGTTTTTAAGGAAGCGAACCAAGGACATTTCTTTGTCCATGTGCTGATAACAGGTTGCCAATAACGGTAATGCTTCGCTGACAAAGTCGATATCTTGTTCCAGCACCTGTTCGAGACCTCTTGCGGCATCGCGATAATCTTCGTTTCCTATGTCGATGCGGGCCAACATTATCGATGCTCTCACGCATCCCTTGTCAGACGACAATGCGCGACGGAGTAATTGTCTTGTGGCTTTCTCATCACCGTCAGCCAGCATCTGCATGGCAAGCTCACAATAGAAATGTGAAATGTCTCGTTTGAGTTTGCTCTTCCCTGACTTAACCAAACGCGTTGCAATATCAATGGCTTTATCCCATTCACGCGTCTGTTGGTAAATCGCAAGCAACTGCTGCAGGGCAAATTGCTTGTAGTCAGGTTCATCGATCAATTGGTGAAAAATTTTCTCTGCGCGGTCAAAGAACCCCGCGACCATATAGTCTTTGGCAAGCTGTTGAAGCGCGAGATTGCGTTGATCGAGAGTAAGATTAGGACGAGCGATGAGATTTTGGTGGATACGAATCGCACGGTCTACTTCTCCACGGGAACGGAAAAGATTGCCGAGTGCTAAGTGGGTATCAATAGTCTCGTTATCGACTTGGAGCAGTTCGATGAACAGGTCAACGGCTTTGTCTGATTGATCAGATAAAAGGAGGTTTAAACCTGCTACATATTGTCTCGATAAATGATGAGACTGATCCTGCTTACGATGACGAGCATTCCTATTGCCCATATACCAACCGTAACCAGCGGCGATTGGTAGCAATAGAAACAACAGCTCAAGCATTTACGATTATTCCTTAACGGCGTCGATTCTCAGTTTGTCCAACTCCTGGCGCTGTCTGTTGACTTGTTTTTTCATCATAGCCACTGACATCTTCGCTCTGATGTACAACATGCCACAAATCAACCAGCCGAGTGCGAATCCAGAACCAAATACCACGCCCAGTAGTAGAGACAATCTAAACTCACCCTGTGCTACCAGGTAGTTAAAATTAACCACTTCCTGATTTTGCGCACCTAAAGCAAGCGTGATTAGAAAACACAGGACCAGTAAAACGATACCAATAATCTTCACAGTCATTCCCTCTTAATTTCTTCCAACGATGAGCAAGACTGAAACGTCTAACATCGATGACTTGCTTGTTGGACTATTATACCTAAGACACCTTAATTTGTGTGGTTCAAAGTGGCTTGGGTATACCAGTGATTATGCAGCAATTTGCCTTGTCAGACCATTGTATTAGGCATAAAAAAAACGGCACACATAACGCATGCCGTTTTTTGTTCGAAAGCAAATCAACCTTAAAGGTTAACTCGGTCGCGAAGCTCCTTACCAGGTTTAAAATGAGGAACGTATTTACCGTCCAACTCAACCTTGTCGCCTGTCTTTGGATTGCGTCCAACACGAGGAGCGCGATAATGCAAAGAGAAACTACCAAAACCACGAATCTCGATTCTGTCACCTTCCTCGAGTGTAGTGGCCATGTGTTCAAGGATTTCCTTGATGGCATCTTCTACCTGTTTGGCAGAAAGATGGGTTTGTTGACTGCATAGTCTTTCGATTAGCTCAGACTTGGTCATGTACACCCCGCTTTTAGTATGTTTCTCAACAGTATAACTGTAGAGGAGGAAATTTTCCCCCTCACAATGCATTAATTATTCGCTTTTCGCAGCTTTGAACGCGTCAGCCATTGCATTACCGAACGCAGCTTCGTCAGCTTTGTTCAGAGTTGCCATTGCTTCTTGCTCTTCAGCTTCGTCTTTCGCACGTACTGACAAGTTAACTACGCGGTTCTTACGGTCAACACCGGTGAACTTAGCTTCAACTTCGTCGCCAACTGCAAGAACTAGAGTTGCATCTTCAACGCGGTCACGTGATGCTTCAGAAGCACGTAGGTAACCTTCAACGCCTTCGATCAGCTCAACGGTTGCGCCTTTAGCGTCAACTGCAGTTACTTTACCCTTAACAATAGTACCTTTCTTGAAATCAGCTAGGTAGTTGTTGAACGGGTCTTCTTCCATTTGCTTGATACCTAGTGAGATACGCTCACGCTCAGCATCAACCTGAAGAACTACTGCAGAGATCTCATCGCCTTTCTTGAAGTCGCGAACAGCGTCTTCGCCTGCAACATTCCAAGAAATGTCAGACAGGTGAACTAGGCCGTCGATACCGCCGTCAAGACCGATGAAGATACCGAAGTCAGTGATAGACTTGATCTTACCAGTTACGCGATCGCCTTTGTTTTGCATTTCTGCAAATACTTGCCATGGGTTGTTCTTACATTGTTTCAGACCCAGGCTGATACGGCGACGCTCTTCGTCGATGTCCAGAACCATAACTTCAACTTCGTCACCCACGTTAACAACTTTAGATGGGTGAATGTTTTTGTTAGTCCAGTCCATTTCAGAAACGTGTACTAGACCTTCAACGCCTTCTTCGATTTCTACGAAGCAGCCGTAATCAGTTAGGTTAGTTACACGACCAGTCAGCTTGTGACCTTCTGGGTAACGGTTAGCGATTGCTACCCATGGATCTTCGCCAAGTTGCTTAAGACCTAGTGATACGCGAGTACGGTCACGGTCGAACTTAAGAACTTTAACCAGAATTTCGTCACCAACGTTAACGATTTCTGATGGGTGCTTAACGCGTTTCCAAGCCATGTCAGTGATGTGAAGCAGGCCGTCAACACCGCCTAGATCTACGAATGCACCGTAGTCAGTCAGGTTCTTAACGATACCTTTAACTTCCATACCTTCTTGCAGAGAAGCAAGTAGTTCATCACGCTCAACGCTGTTTTCAGATTCGATAACAGCACGACGAGAAACAACAACGTTGTTGCGCTTCTGGTCTAGCTTGATAACTTTGAACTCCAGCTCTTTGCCTTCCAGGTGAGCAGTGTCACGTACTGGACGAACGTCAACCAGTGAACCAGGTAGGAACGCACGGATGCCGTTCAGCTCAACAGTGAAACCACCTTTAACTTTACCGTTGATAACACCGATAACAGTTTCAGCTTCTTCGTAAGCTTTCTCAAGTTGGATCCAAGCTTCGTGACGTTTTGCTTTTTCACGAGACAGTTGAGTTTCACCGAAGCCATCTTCGATAGCGTCAAGTGCAACGTCAACTTCAGCACCAACTTCGATTTCTAGTTCGCCAGCAGCGTTTTTGAATTGCTCTGCAGGGATAGAAGACTCTGATTTCAGGCCAGCATCAACAAGAACGTAACCGTTCGCGATAGCTACAACAGTACCTTTAACGATGGCACCTGGGCGAGTTTCAATCGTTTTTAGCGATTCTTCAAAGAGTGAAGCAAAAGATTCAGTCATTAATTTGATCTTCAATTAGTTTAAACGTCCACGGGTATCCTACCACGTGGGGTTGATATTAATGTCGGTCATCATCCTTGCGACCAACGGCTTTGCCGCTACTTCAAGAAGTAACGGTAAATTTACTTTCAATATAGGACAATGCTTGCTCAAGCACCTGCTCAATGTTGAGAGAAGTTGAATCTAGCAATAGTGCATCGTCCGCGGGACGTAATGGCGCGACTGCGCGGTTGCGATCTCGGTCATCACGTTCCTGAATTTCGTTCAAAAGGCGGTCAAAGTTAACATCTAACCCCTTTAGTTGCAACTGGTTCATGCGGCGAGTAGCGCGCTCTTCAGCGCTAGCATCAAGGAAAATTTTCACTTCCGCTTTAGGGAAAACAACCGTTCCCATGTCTCGGCCATCAGCAACCAGCCCTGGCGCTTCTGCAAAAGCACGTTGACGGCGGAGTAACGCTTCACGAACACGTGGCAGGGCAGCCACTTTCGATGCAGCCATACCCGTTTCTTCTTTGCGAAGCTCGCTAGATACGTCTTCGCCTTCCAAAATAACTTTCACCAACTCACCTTCAGCTTTGAACTGAACATCAAGGTGAGCAGCAAGGGGAACCAATGCATCTTCTGACTCAGGGTCAACACCGTGATGAATGGCAGCAAGAGCAAGTACACGATAGATCGCACCAGAGTCGAGCAAATGCCAACCCAGTTTTTCAGCCAACAGCATGCAAAGTGTTCCTTTGCCAGCGCCGCTTGGGCCATCAACAGTAATTACGGGTGCGAGAGTAGACATAGACTTCTCCAAATCATGTACGTTCAAAGCGGTAATAAGACAAATATTCAGCGATTCACCGAACAATACGCCGCTCTGAGGAATCGGGGGCGTATTATAGGGAACTACGGACCAAAAAAACAGGTCGGCGATAAGCCGACCTGTTTTTCACGTTCGTAATGCCAATCAAATTTAGCCTTTTGACAACCCGGCCAATTTTTCGAAATAGTCAGGAAACGTTTTAGATGTGCACTTAGGATCATTGATGGTCACTGGTGTATCGCTTAATGCAACAAGCGAAAAGCACATCGCCATACGGTGATCATCATACGTGTCAATCTCAGCGTGCTGGATATTAGCCGTTGGCGTGATAGTGATGTAATCTTCGCCCTCTTCCACTTCCGCGCCCACTTTACGCAGCTCCGTTGCCATAGCAGACAGGCGATCAGTTTCTTTTACTCGCCAGTTGTATACGTTACGGATAGACGTGGTGCCTTCTGCAAACAATGCCGCAGTCGCAATGGTCATGGCAGCATCAGGAATATGGTTGAAATCTAAATCTACCGCTTTCAATTCACCGCGGCGAGCAATCACATAGTCATCACCCCATTCAATTTCTGCGCCCATTGCTGCCAACGCGTCTGCAAACTTAACATCGCCTTGAACGCTTTTCTTACCAATACCCGTGACTTTCACTTCGCCGCCTTTAATCGCCGCAGCTGCAAGAAAGTACGATGCTGAAGAAGCATCCCCTTCGACTAAGAAGTCACCTGGCGCAATGTAGGACTGATTGCCCTTAACTTGGAAGGTTTGGTAATCGTTATTAGCAACTTCAACACCAAACTGCGCCATGATGTGCAATGTAATGTCGATGTAAGGTTTAGATACCAAATCGCCTTTGATGCGAATATTGGTATCACCGCTAAATAGGGGCGCAGTCATAAGAAGTGCAGTCAAAAACTGGCTTGAAATTGTGCCATCAATTTCGACGTCGCCGCCATTGATATCTTTGCTCACAATTTTTAGTGGTGGGTAGTTTTCGTTTTCCAAATAAGTGACGTCTGCGCCAACCGTCACCATCGCATCAACCAAGTGACCAATTGGACGCTCTTTCATGCGAGGCTCGCCTGTCAGCACATAATCGCCTTGGCCAACACACAACGCTGCAGCCAGTGGTCGCATTGCCGTTCCAGCATTGCCTAAGAACAATTCTATAGATTCTGACGTACGAAAAGGACCACCTAGGCCTTCAACTTCACAGACTGTTTTATCGTCAGATAAACGATATGTCACACCCAACTTTGTCAAGGCATTGAGCATATGACGAATGTCATCACTGTCGAGCAGGTTAGTTAGTCGTGTTGTGCCTTTAGCGAGTGCGGCTAAAAGCAATGCGCGGTTTGACACGCTCTTTGAACCAGGAAGGTTCACTTCACCATTAATGGTTGAAATAGGTTGTAACGTCAATTGCTCCATGTGAAATACTTGGGATCCTTAATTTTTCGTACCCCGAGAGTAACGAAAAAGCAGCGGTTCGGCTAGCCCCCGCTGCTTTCGATTATTTTGATTATTTACATTGGTCTAACTGTTAACGCGTCATTTTCTTCACAAAAACCACCACGAAGAGCGCGATAGTGAAACTGCCAGTAAAGGCTTCCGTCGCAGCAACTAATCGCGACATCCCCACGGGTATGTAGTCACCATACCCTAAAGTCGTAAACGTCACGACGCTGTAGTAGAGACACTCTGCAAATGCCTGCGCATTACTACCTAACCCAAGTTCAGACGAATAGCCGACAGGGTCTCCTGCATACTGAATGCCAGTAATGAAATAGAGCATCGCACTTATCAATATCAAAGCAAGGGAGAAAAACACCACGCGAATGGGGCTTTCTCCGTAACCACAAAATAAATCTACTGTCTTAGACATCGCCCGTTGCGTTGACATATATGGCATTTGGTAACGGCGCATTGTCAGTTCTTTCTGTAAAAAATAGCCTGCCATAGTGAAGATGCCATGAGCTTCTGATGCCTTACGTAAATCCCGATATATCTCTTCAGATTGCTCGTAAAGATCGAGTGCTTTTTCCATGTCCCTTCCCCGCTCTGCTACTTTCCCTTCGGCTTCTTGTTGAAGGATATTCCCAACCTTGATGTTGTCGATCTTGGTATCGGTCAGTTTTACGCCCAAAAGATTACAGTTAATAAAGCTGGCACAATGAACATTGGCATCATGGAGGTCGGCCTTCATCAAGCTTCCATGATCAAACTTGGCATTAAACAGGTGAGCTGACGTCATATTCGAACGATAGAAGTTGGCATAACTCAGGTCGTAACCTCCGCCAGGGCCGTGTTTCACCAAGTTAACATCTCGAAGGTCAGCACGCTTAACAATGATCCCTCGAAGTTGTCCTCCGTCTTTTGCATAAGCTTCAAGACGCGCTTTTACATCAGGTGCATCCTTGGAAGCATTTTCATCATGCCAAAAGCAAAAACCCGACTCTTCTGCAGGTTCATGACATGCGTGTTGTTCGCCTTCAGGATCACAATACTGACACGCCTGAAATGACTGTGCTTGCAATGGTATAGATTCATGATGACTAGCATCTGCATTCGTCGTTGACGGTGATAAATCGGAAGACGATTTCATACTTCCAACTTGTGCAGACTCAGAGCGATTTGACATAGCGACACCTCCACTTTCTCAGTATAGAGACTGAAATACGAAAGTGAGGATAAGAAGATGGTTAACGACGAAGGGATATATGGAAATAAACGAACTAGGTAGCCAACCCTTTTTCCGAATTGGCTACCTTTCTAGTCAGTGGTTTATTTGTCTGACAGTTTATCTTCCATTGGCAGCACTAAATTAAGAATAATCGCTGTTAAACCACCCGCCGCCATCCCTGAAGAAAGAATGTTTCTCACCCAATCTGGCATGAACTGGAGGATCTCCGGTTTTTGAGCAATACCCAATCCCATAGAGAAAGATAGCGCCATGATGAGAATGGCACGGCGGTTAAGTTCACAACGCGAAATGATGCGAATACCCGATGCGGCAATCGTACCAAACATCACAATGGTGGCGCCGCCTAGTACCGGCTCAGGAATTAACTGAACCAAGGTCGCAACGCCAGGTACAAGACCGAGGATAACCAACATACCCGCCACAAAGAAGCCAATGTAGCGACTCGCTACACCCGTGAGTTGAATAATGCCATTGTTTTGGCTAAACGTTGAATTAGGAAAACTATTTAGCACGGCTGCTAGCGCTGAGTTTACGCCGTCAGCCAACACGCCGCCTTTAATGCGTTTCATGTATACAGGACCAGAAACCGGCTGTTCAGACGTTTCCGACGTTGCAGTAATATCCCCTATCGCTTCCAACGATGTGACCAAAAACACAATCACCAACGGAACAAGTAACGAGAAGTCAAAAGCAAGTCCATATTGCATTGGCTTTGGTATCGCAAGCCATTCCACATTGTCAGTCGGCGCGGTGTTCACCATACCCAGAGCAAACGCTATCAAGGTACCCACAGACATGGCGATAACAATAGAAGAAACCCGCAAGTAAGGATTGTTGATGCGATTGAGTAGCACAATGACAGCGAGCACTGAACCTGCTAAAAGCAGATTTTTCGGTTCGCCAAAAGTCCCGTTTTCAATGGCGGCATAACCGCCCCCCATTGAGGTTAACCCCACTTGGATAAGTGTGAGACCAATAAGGGTGACAACAATACCCGACACTAATGGCGTAATAATGCGTTGGGCATGCTCAAGCACACGAGAAAGGAAAACCTCGGTCAACGAGGCAATCATGATGGTACCAAAAATCGCTGCCATCATGGTTTCTGTATCCGCACCGCCTGCTTTCATCGCAAGGCCTGAGCCAATAATTGGCCCTAGAAAATTGAAACTCGTACCTTGAATAGACAGCAGACCTGAACCCATTGGGCCGAGTGTTCGAATTTGAATAAAAGAAGCGAGACCAGATGCAAACAATGACATGCTCACGATCGTATTCGTGTCTTCCGTCGGCAGGCCCAATGCTTGGCAAATAATAAGCGACGGTGTAACAACGGCAACGAACATAGCAAGTAGGTGCTGAACCGCAGCAAACAAGGTTTGTGGTAGAGGTGGTCGGTCATAGAGTCCATAGATGAGTTCTGATGGACGAACATTATCTGCACGATGAGAATCGTTCATTTACTGATACCTGCTTTAAGTACACTTACTCCTGTGCGCTGAATGGGCAAAGGAGTTATCTGAAAGTCGTCTTCTGTGATTGCTGTTACTCAGAACAATCAGATAGTTAAGTGATGATTATGGGGAAGATTTTCGCGCCATTTTATCCAGCCACAACCAAAAAGCAAACGTTTGCGTTCCGCTACCAAATCATCTGGCTAAAGAACGCGCACATTTAACAAACTCAAAACAAAAGCAAAAAAAAACCGCCACAATAAGGGCGGTTTCAGACACAATAGCGAATGAAAGGTTATGCGTGTTTTGCTTCAAACTCTTCCATAAAGTCAACCAATGCTTGCACACCTTCCAACGACATTGCGTTGTAAATTGATGCACGCATGCCGCCAACATCTCGGTGTCCTTTCAGTGCTTTCAAGCCTCGCGCATCTGATTCCGCAAGGAATGCTTCATCTAGATCAGCGTTGACCAGTTGGAATGGCACATTCATCAATGAGCGACTGCTCTCATGAATGTTGTTCACGTAGAAATCAGATGAATCGATATAGCCATAAAGCAACGCAGCCTTCGCTTCATTCTTCACCTGCATCGCTTCAACGCCACCTTGCTCTTTCACCCACTTGTAGACTTCACCCGCGAGATACCAACCGAACGTTGGAGGGGTATTGAACATCGAATCTTTTTCTACCAACGTCGTGTAGTTAAGTACATTTGGTAGGAATTCTTTCGCACGGCCTAGCAAATCGTCACGGACGATGATCAGGGTAATGCCCGCCGGGCCAATGTTCTTTTGAGCGCCCGCGTAAATCACACCATACTTAGACACATCAATCGGGCGTGACAAAATCGTCGACGACATGTCTGCAACGATAGGCTTGTTAGTCTCTGGCAAATCGCGTATTTCAATACCATCAATGGTTTCGTTCGGACAGAAATGCACGAATGCTGCATCGCTACTTAGTTTCCAATCTTTAGCTGGAAGTACCGCACGTTTACCATCAATCTCTGTTTTTACTGTCACAACGTTAGGCGTACAGTATTTTTTCGCTTCTTTGACCGCACTTGCTGCCCAGTACCCGCCATCAACATAATCCGCAATGGTGTTACTGCCTAGTAAGTTCATTGGCACGGCAGCAAACTGCGCACGAGCGCCACCTTGAGCATACAGAACGTGGTAGTTATCAGGGATGGACAGTAATTCACGAAGGTTTTTCTCAGCCTCACCCACTACTGCCAAAAACGCTTTGCTGCGGTGGGAGATTTCCATCACCGACGAGCCAGTGCCATTCCAGTCAATCAGTTCAGCCTGAACTTTTTCCAAAACGGCTTGTGGCAGCATTGCTGGGCCTGCTGAGAAATTGTGTACCTTTTCCATGATCTATGAATGCTCCTGCGTTGAATCGCTTAATAATGACTTTCTTAATAGTGCCAACTCATCCCTTTGCTGGCAGCGCTACTGAATAAGGCGCGTAGGAAGTCATGAATAAATAATGTTCTATTTGTTTTATCACCTTTCTCAAGGGATTGGAACGGGAAATACGCTCGATACCCAAGTAACCTGCAGATGCTCGATTCAGGTTGTTTGGGTATAGTTACGTCGATGCTTAGAAAGATAATAAAAAACGCAGCCTAAGCTGCGTTTTTCTATAACAAAGAATCAGAGGGAAGAATTACTCTTCGTCGTTTTCTTTGTCTTCTTCGGTATCTGCTGATGGCTCAACAGGTGCTTCTGCAGATGCTTGTTCAACAATTTCTGCATCAACAACAACTTCACCGTTTTCGTCCAGAATCAATTCTTCTTCTGGCTCATCGATACGTTGTAGGCCAACGACTTTCTCAGTCTCGCCAGTACGGATAAGTGTCACACCTTGGGTGTTTCGACCTACCTGACTCACTTCAGCAACGCGCGTACGCACTAAGGTACCGCCGTTGGTGATCATCATGAACTCATCACCCTCGGTGACTTGAACCGCACCAACTACTGAACCATTACGCTCAGAGACTTTGATGGATACAACACCTTGAGTCGCACGGCTCTTCGCTGGGTATTGGCCAAGTTCAGTACGTTTACCGTAACCGTTCTCAGTGACTGTCAGTACGTCGCCATCATTCTTCGGTACGATAAGTGATACCACTTTATCGCCTTCAGCAAGCTTAATACCGCGAACACCTGCCGCTGTACGGCCCATGCCACGAACACCGCCTTTCGCATTGCCTTCTTCATCGATAACTGGGCTTTCGCAGAAACGAACAACCTTACCAAATGAAGAGAACAACATGATGTCGCGTGTACCGTCCGTGATATCAACACCGATCAGTGAATCACCTTCACGAAGGTTAACTGCAATGATACCTGCGCTACGAGGACGGCTGAAATCAGTCAGCGGCGTCTTCTTAACGGTACCGTCACCCGTTGCCATGAAGACAAACTTGTCTTCTGAGTATTCTTTCACAGGCAAGATAGCTGTGATGCGCTCATTTGGCTCAAGCGGTAGCATGTTAACAATCGGCTTACCACGCGCAGTGCGCGAAGCTAGTGGCAATTGATACACTTTCAGCCAGTACATACGACCACGGCTCGAGAAGCACAGGATGGTGTCATGCGTATTGGCAACAAGAAGACGCTCAATGTAGTCTTCTTCTTTCATTCGCGTAGCAGACTTACCTTTACCACCACGACGCTGTGCTTCGTAATCAGAAAGAACCTGATACTTCACATAGCCTTCATGAGATAGGGTCACTACCACGTCTTCTTGATTGATCAGATCTTCAATATCAATGTCATGGCTTGCCGCCGTGATTTCGGTACGACGCTCATCGCCATAACCATCACGTACCGCTTCAAGCTCTTCACGGATAACTTCCATGAGGCGCTCAGGGCTAGACAAGATGAACATGAGTTCGCCAATCAGTGTTAGCAGCTCTTTATATTCATCAAGGATCTTTTCGTGCTCAAGACCGGTCAGTTTGTGTAGACGCAAGTCCAAGATAGCTTGTGCTTGCTGCTCAGTCAGGAAGTATTTTCCGTCGCGAACACCAAACTCATCTTCTAGCCATTCTGGGCGAGCAGCGTCAACACCTGTTGCTTCAAGCATTGCAGCAACAGTACCAAGCTCCCAACCACGTTGCTGCAGTTGTTCGCGTGCAATCGCTGGAGTTTGTGCATTACGAATCATCTCGATGATTTCATCGATGTTCGCCAATGCAATCGCCAAACCTTCCAAGATATGAGCACGATCACGAGCTTTGCGAAGTTCGTAAATAGTACGACGTGTCACCACTTCACGGCGGTGGTTCACGAAGCACTTCAGCATGTCTTTCAGGCCGAACAAGCGTGGCTGGTTATTGTCCAGCGCAACCATGTTGATACCGAAAGAGGTCTGAAGTTGCGTTTGCGCATATAGGTTGTTGAGGATTACCTCACCTACCGCATCACGCTTACATTCAATAACAATGCGCATGCCATCTTTATCAGACTCATCACGCAGTGCACTGATGCCTTCAATCTTCTTATCCTTCACAAGCTCGGCGATCTTCTCGATCAAACGCGCTTTATTCACTTGATAAGGGATTTCAGAAACAATGATGGTTTCTTTGCCGTTCTTCTCGACTTCGATTTCCGCACGAGAGCGCAGGTAAATCTTGCCGCGACCAGTGCGGTATGCATCTTCAATGCCCTTACGGCCATTGATCATTGCAGCGGTTGGGAAGTCTGGGCCTGGAATGTGTGTCATCAACTCTTCAATAGTGATGTCTTCATTCTCAATGTATGCCAAACAACCGCTAACAACTTCCGTTAAGTTATGCGGAGGAATATTGGTTGCCATACCCACAGCAATACCCGAAGAACCGTTAACCAAAAGGTTAGGAATTCGAGTCGGCATGACTTCAGGGATCTGTTCAGTACCGTCATAGTTCGGTACGTAATCGACTGTATCTTTGTCGAGATCCGCCAATAGTTCGTGGGCAATTTTTGACATGCGAACTTCGGTATAACGCATTGCCGCCGCAGAGTCGCCGTCAATTGAACCGAAGTTGCCTTGTCCATCAACCAACATATAGCGCAGCGAGAAAGGCTGTGCCATACGAACGATGGTGTCATAAACTGCGCTGTCACCGTGTGGGTGGTATTTACCGATCACATCGCCAACAACACGGGCAGATTTTTTGTATGCTTTGTTCCAGTCATTGCCTAGTACGTTCATCGCGAATAAAACGCGACGGTGTACTGGCTTCAGACCATCACGCACGTCAGGAAGAGCACGACCCACGATGACGGACATCGCATAGTCGAGGTAAGAACTTTTCAGTTCATCTTCAATGTTGACGGGCGTGATCTCTTTAGCAAGATCGCTCATGGAGCCAATATCCCTCAGGTAAGTATGTCAAAAATGACTACGTGCAAGACGATGAGAATACCATAAAACTAGACCAAGAGTCACAGCCTAAACCCGAGATAAATCACGAATTACTCTTATTCTGGCGCTCTAACGCACGACAGGGCGAAAAAACGTTCAATGGCAAGGTGGAGCTAGAAAAATTTGTGAGAATCGCTCACAGAAGCGTAGGCGTATTTTTTTAGATTCTCTGAGTATTTGATGAGCGCCTTTTTTCAACCATGTGCATGTCACGATTTACTATGTAATAAAAGAAAGAAAAGAAGAGTGGGAAGTGCCTCCCAATATCCCTCCTCTTAGTAAGGAAAAATAAGCTCTGACGCAATCAAGTGTCAACAAGGAGGCGCTATGTTACACAAAGCAATCAATGCAGTGGGTATGGCAATCATTATCGGTAAATACACTTTGTTGGGGCTGCTCGCTGCAGTTGCCGTTACCAACGCAGCATAACTTTATTACCGATTCATTCGTTCGTTAAACACATCATTGCCGGGGGATCTGCCTCCGGTTTTCGTTGTCCCTTCTCCTCAACGTTTTCTGCATTTCGCTGTTGATTATAAAGCGGTTATAATGGCAAAAAAATTTAGGGACAAATACGCAATGACGACCCCACAAAATGTCGACCCCGCAGAAATCAAGAAATTTGAAGATATGGCCTCACGATGGTGGGATCTAGACGGCGAGTTTAAACCGCTGCACGAGATCAACCCTCTTCGTTTGAACTATGTCATCGAGCGTACGGCTGGCATCTTTGGCAAAAAAGTACTGGATGTGGGTTGTGGCGGGGGCATTCTTGCAGAAAGCATGGCTCGCGAAGGCGCTGACGTGACGGGCCTAGATATGGGCAAAGAGCCTTTGACAGTAGCACGCCTTCACGCGTTAGAAACAGGTACTAGCGTTTCCTATATCCAAACAACAGCGGAAGAACATGCCGATGCTAACGCAGGCACATACGATGTTGTCACGTGTATGGAAATGCTCGAGCATGTCCCAGATCCAGCCTCAGTGATAGCAGCTTGTGCTCGTATGGTAAAACCTGGCGGCCACGTTTTCTTCTCCACATTAAATCGCAACACTAAGTCTTGGTTATTTGCGATCGTCGGTGCCGAGCATGTGATGAAAATCGTTCCAAAAGGGACACATGATCACAATAAGTTTATTCGCCCGTCAGAACTCTTAAAGATGATTGATGCTACGCCGCTTGCAGAACAACACATGACAGGCCTTCACTACAATCCGCTGACTAACCAGTATTGGTTGTCGCCACGTAACGTTGACGTCAACTACATTGTTCATACTCAAAGCCCGGAATAACCGGGCTCTTTTTTACTCAAAGACAAAACGTCACGGATAAGGACAGTCAATGAAAGGGAAGATCAAAGCGGTTCTGTTTGATTTAGACGGCACACTGCTCGATACCGCGCCAGACATGGCGAACGCAGCAAATAATGTTCTGCGCGACCACGGTCTCCCTCCATTAACTAAAACACAGATTCAAGCCAACACCAGCCATGGTGCTCGCGGCTTACTGAGAGCAGGGTTTGGTCAATCACGGCAAGGTATAGATATCGACCAGCTAAGATTGGCATTTCTCGATCACTATGCAAACAGCATCTGTACCGCAACAGCCCCTTATGAAGGCGTCGATACGCTCCTTTCTGAACTTACCGAGCGTAATATTCCTTGGGGGATAATGACCAACAAGCCCAGCTTTCTCACTAAGATGCTTCTCCCCTACTTTCCATTTCTCTCTCAAACCCCAGCGCTTGTTTGTGCTGATACGCTCAGCCGAGCCAAGCCTCATCCGGATCCACTTATCTATGCCGCTGGTTTGATCAACGTTTTGCCTTCTGACTGTTTGTATGTAGGTGACATCGAAAATGACATCATCGCGGCGAAAGCAGCCAACATGTATTCCGCTGTTGCAGCATGGGGTTACATTGGAGAGGAGCAGAATCCTGTTGAGTGGGATGCAGATCTTACTTTTAACAGTCCTGTAGGAATTCTGTCATTATTCTGATCTTTGTCACACGTCTAAAGCGCACAAAATAACCAACTTTCATGCAGTTAAGATGAATCACTGTTTGTATTACTAGGCAAGAATAATATTTTTTTTTATTTACATCCGTACCCTAAAAATTATTGCATTTTTCTATGCCATTGCATCTTATAGGACAAATGGGTTAGTAAGCACTAACATAACAATCATCATCCCCAAGATATCCACAGAAGGCGAATATTCGCTAACTTGCAATATCATCAGCTCATCACTATCTTGTTACTCAAGCAAGGCGAACCCCCTATATGTAGTGTTTGGATGCGTACGCCATCAGTTTAATATTGATCACAATTCTTCCTTGCAACTTGTGAAATCTTGCGAAAACACGTCTTCAGGCAAGGAAATACCGGGAACAAGATAAATGAACCAACAAATTACCGTCCAAAAGCGCAGTGGCGTAAAGGAAAACATTGATCTAGACAAAATCCACCGTGTTATCGAGTGGGCAGCCAAAGACCTAGACAATGTCTCAGTATCACAAGTCGAACTCCGTTCTCATATCCAATTTTACGACGGTATTAAAACTGAAGACATCCACGAGACCATCATCAAAGCAGCTGCTGATCTGATCTCTGAGCAAACGCCTGACTACCAATATTTGTCAGCGCGCCTCGCTATTTTCCACTTGCGCAAAAAGGCTTACGGCCAGTTCGAACCTCCTAAGCTTGTTGACCACATTCGTAAGATGGTCGACATGGGCAAGTACGATCAGCACATATTGGAAGACTACACCGAAGAAGAATTGAACATTCTAGATGGCTATATTGACCACTGGCGTGATATGAATTTTTCTTATGCTGCTGTTAAGCAATTGGAAGGCAAATATTTAGTACAGAACCGTGTTACTGGAGAAATCTACGAAAGTGCACAGTTTTTGTACATTATGGTCGCTGCATGCCTGTTTGCTAACTATCCGAAAGAAACGCGTCTTGACTACATTCGCCGTTTCTACGATGCCGCGTCACTGTTCAAAATTTCACTGCCTACGCCAATCATGTCAGGCGTTCGTACACCGACCCGTCAGTTCAGCTCATGCGTACTGATTGAGTGTGATGACAGCCTTGATTCTATCAATGCGACAGCAAGCGCGATTGTGCGTTACGTGAGCCAACGTGCTGGTATAGGTATTAACGCTGGTCGCATTCGTGCACTCGGTAGCCCTATTCGTGGTGGTGAAGCATTCCATACTGGTTGTATCCCGTTTTACAAGTATTTCCAAACCGCCGTTAAGTGTTGCTCACAAGGCGGTGTTCGCGGCGGTGCGGCGACACTGTTCTACCCAATGTGGCACCGTGAAGTTGAAAACCTGCTGGTGTTGAAAAACAACCGCGGCGTTGAAGAAAACCGCGTCCGTCACATGGACTACGGCGTACAAATCAACAAATTGATGTATACCCGTCTAATTAAGGGCGAAAACATTTCCCTGTTTTCACCATCGGATGTACCAGGGCTTTACGATGCTTTCTTCGCTGACCAAGCAGAATTTGAGCGCCTTTACGTTCAATATGAGCAAGATGCTTCTATTAAGCGTGAAACTGTCAAAGCGGTTGAGCTGTTTTCACTGATGATGCAAGAGCGTGCCTCAACCGGTCGTATCTACATTCAAAACGTTGATCACTGCAATACTCATAGCCCGTTTGACCCTGCTGTTGCACCTATTCGTCAATCGAACCTGTGTCTTGAAATCGCATTGCCAACCAAGCCTTTGACCAACGTGGAAGATGACAACGGTGAAATCGCCCTCTGTACTCTATCTGCGTTCAACTTAGGCGCTATCAAAGAGTTGGACGAACTTGAAGAGCTGGCCGATTTAACCATTCGTGCTCTCGATTCATTGCTTGATTATCAAGACTACCCGCTACCAGCAGCACGCAAAGCCACCATGAACCGCCGCACGTTAGGTGTAGGTGTGATTAACTTTGCTTACTACTTAGCGAAAAATGGTGTCCGTTATTCAGACGGCAGCGCAAATGGTCTAACACACCGCACCTTTGAAGCAATTCAGTACTACCTACTGAAAGCCTCTGTGGGTCTAGCGAAAGAAAAAGGCGCTTGTCCGTCTTTCAACGAAACCACCTATGCACAAGGTGTGCTGCCTATCGACACCTACAAGCGTGACTTGGACAACGTTTGTGAAGAAGCACTTCACTATGACTGGGAAACGCTTCGTGGTGAGATCGTCGAGCATGGTTTACGCAACTCAACCTTGTCAGCGTTGATGCCATCAGAAACATCGTCACAAATCTCGAACGCTACCAATGGCATTGAACCACCGCGTGGTTTTGTTTCTGTCAAAGCATCGAAAGACGGCATCCTGAAGCAGGTTGTTCCTGAGTACGACAAGTACAAAGAAAACTACGAACTACTATGGAACATCGGTTCTAATGATGGATACCTACAGTTAGTCGGTATCATGCAGAAATTCGTCGACCAAGCGATTTCCGCTAACACCAACTACGACCCAAGCAAACAAGCTGGTGGCAAAACACCAATGAAGTTGCTGCTCAAAGACTTGCTGACGGCGTATAAACTTGGTGTGAAAACGTTGTACTACCACAACACTCGTGATGGCGCGGATGATGCACAGCAAGATCTAGCCGCACAAGACGATGATTGCGCAGGCGGTGCTTGCAAAATCTAATATCTAAATGGGAGGGAGCATCAGCTCCCTCTTTAAGGTTTCATTTTACACGGTATCTTTACGGCAATGGCTTACAGCACTTTTTCAAAAACAAACAATAACGCACTCAAAGAACCTATGTTCTTTGGTCAGCCTGTAAACGTAGCGCGCTACGACCAGCAGAAGTATGAAATTTTCGAACGACTGATCGAAAAGCAACTTTCGTTTTTCTGGCGCCCTGAAGAAGTCGATGTCTCGGGAGACCGTATTGATTACAACAAGTTGCCTGAACATGAGAAGCACATTTTCATCAGCAATTTGAAGTACCAAACCCTGTTGGATTCCATTCAAGGACGCAGCCCAAACGTTGCCTTGCTTCCGTTGGTGTCTATTCCTGAGTTAGAAACATGGATTGAGACTTGGTCTTTTTCTGAAACCATTCACTCTCGTTCTTATACTCATATCATCCGTAATATCGTCAACAACCCGTCAGTTGTATTTGATGATATCGTCGCCAACGATCAAATCATCAAGCGTGCGAATGACATTGCCAAGTATTACGATGACTTGATTCAAGCCACCAGCGACTACCATCGATTGGGTGAAGGTGAGCACACCATTAACGGTGAAACCATCGTGGTTTCGCTACGTGAGCTTAAGAAGAAACTCTACGTCTGCCTGATGTCAGTGAATGCACTGGAAGCCATTCGTTTCTATGTGAGTTTCGCGTGTTCATTTGCCTTTGCAGAACGCGAATTGATGGAAGGCAATGCAAAAATCATCAAATTGATTGCGCGTGATGAATCATTGCACCTAACTAGCACACAGCACATGCTGAATATCCTTCGCAGTGGCGATGACGACCCAGAAATGGCAGACATTGCGAAAGAGTGCGAGCAAGAATGCTTCGACTTATTTAAAGAAGCAGCAGAGCAAGAAAAAGAGTGGGCAGAATACCTGTTTAAAGACGGCTCGATGATCGGCTTGAACAAGGATATTCTTTGCCAATATGTGGAATATATTACCAACCTCCGTATGTCTGCGGTTGGACTGAAGCCTGCATACTCAAACGCGTCTCAAAACCCGATCCCTTGGATTAATGCATGGTTGTCTTCTGACAATGTTCAGGTGGCACCACAAGAAGCAGAAATCAGTTCATACCTTGTCGGCCAAATTGATAACGACATGAATATCGATGATTTGGGTGACTTCGAACTATGAGTCAAATCACTATCAAAGTGAATGGCGAATTGCTGGTGGGTAATACCCACCAGCCACTGCTCGACCAACTCGAACAATCAGGACTTCAACCTGAATTCCAATGCCGTAACGGCGTATGTGGTGCTTGTCGCTGCAAACTCGATAACGGTTCGGTAACTCAGCAAGATGCCATGGCCTATGTCGCTGCGGGAGAAATCCTGACTTGTGGTTCGGTACCTACTGGCAACGTAGAATTGGAATTCGACTACCAGCTTTCTTTTGTAGCTAAAAAAGCCGCTAACCTCTGACTCAGGTTTTGCGGCGTTTTTTTTCAACATAACTCCTCGCTAATCCCCCCAATAAAACCTTCATATTCTTCGTATCAATCCTCTTATCTGTCCTCTTACCTGCCCATGCTGTCGATCTTCTGCACCGTAGAAGCTCGATGTCCAAAAAACTTTCATTGTTAGTGCATTCTATCTCATATATTGGTCACTTCTTTTCCGTCGTCTTTCCAATACTGATAGCTCAATGAGTTTTAATCATTAAGGCTCTCATTCCCAACTTTTTTGCGGCGCGCTAGGAGACAATGTATGGGATTACATTTCACCAAAGGAAACGACCTTCAAACAGAAGATCTATATGAAGAAGCCCTTTCTCAGACTCAGCTCCCCAAACACGCTCTACCCACACAAAGTCAACCGCCAGAACTCATCGCACAACTGCTACGTGATGAATTGCTCATGGATGGTAATGCCAGACAGAATCTCGCCACGTTTTGCTCGACATGGATGGAACCAAGTGTTCACGAATTAATGGATGCTTGCATAGACAAAAACATGATCGACAAAGACGAATACCCGCAAACAGCGGAAATTGAAGCACGTTGTGTTCATATTCTTGCCAATCTTTGGAATAGCCCCGAAAGCGAAACCACCGTGGGGTGTTCGACCACAGGCTCATCAGAAGCCGCCATGTTGGGTGGCCTTGCCATGAAGTGGAACTGGCGAAAAAAACGCGAGGCGCTCGGCTTAGCGACGGACAAACCCAACATTGTCTGTGGCCCCGTTCAAATCTGCTGGCACAAATTCGCTCGCTACTTTGATGTTGAAATGCGTGAAATACCGCTCGATGGCGACGAAGTAGGAATGAATCCCGACAAACTCTCACAATACGTTGATGAAAATACAATCGGTGTCGTCCCTACTCTTGGTGTTACCTATACCTGCGTTTATGAGCCCGTAGAAGTTATTTCAAACAAACTCGATGAGCTTCAAGCAAAAACCGGCTTGGATATCCCTATCCACGTCGACGGTGCATCGGGCGGCTTTATCGCTCCGTTTGTTTCTCCCGAGTTGAAATGGGACTTTCGACTGCCACGGGTTGTGTCGATTAACAGTTCAGGCCACAAATTCGGTTTGGCGCCTCTCGGAGTTGGGTGGGTGGTATGGCGAGACAAAAAACATCTACCCGATGAGTTAGTATTTAACGTTGATTACCTCGGCGGAAACATGCCTACCTTTGCACTCAATTTCTCACGCCCAGGCGGTCAAATCGTCGCGCAATACTACAACTTTCTACGTTTAGGCTTTGAAGGGTACAAAGGAATCCAAGAGTCTTGTTTAAGCACCGCTCAATGGTTAGCTGACGAAATCGCTAAACTTGGCCCCTTCGAACTGTTCTATAACGGACGAGGCGGACTACCCGCCCTTAGCTACAGCTTAAAAGAAGGAAACTGGGGATTCACACTCTATGACCTTTCAGACCGCATGAGAATGCGCGGTTGGCAAATTGCCTCCTACCCGCTTCCAAGTAACCGCCAAGACACAGTGATACAGCGCATCATGATCCGCCATGGCGTAAGCAAAGATATGGTTGCCTTGCTGCTTGAAGACCTCAAACGATGCCTCGAGTACTTCAAGCAATATCCACAAGCAAAATCGAGTACAACGTCCTCATTCCACCACGGTTAGTCCTGCACTTACGGGGGCGTTAAATCGTTCAATTTAGTCCAAAGGCCACCGTTTCGTGTGGCCTTCACTCCATAGGATTAAAAAATGGATAAGAAAAGCAGTGCTGCTGCCACAGGCAAAATAAGTGTGGTTACATTCGCCATCATGAACATTGTGGCGGTTGTCAGTTTGCGAGGTTTACCTGCAGAGGCAGAGTACGGTCTTAGCTCGGTCTTTTTCTATGTGTTTGCCGCTGTATTCTTCCTAATACCGGTTTCATTGGTGGCCGCAGAACTGGCAACAGGTTGGCCAGAAAAAGGCGGTATTTTCAGGTGGATAGGTGAAGCTTTTGGCCCCAAACTGGCTTTCATGGCTATGTTCTTGTTGTTTGTACAAGTGTGTGTTTGGTTCCCGACTGCCCTGACATTTGGAGCCGTCTCTTTGGCCTTTATCGGGCCCGATCAAACCTTTGATGCCGCTCTCTCACAGAATAAATTCTTCGTCCTCGCTATCGTATTAGCTATCTATTGGTTTGCGACCTTTATTGCCTTTCGCGGCGTAGCAGCTTTTACATTACTGTCCAAATGGGGTGGCATTATCGGCACCATTGTTCCTGCTATTATTCTCATCATACTGGGGTTTGCCTTCCTGCTCAGTGGTGAAAAAATTCAGATAGAGATGCAATGGAAAGACGTCATTCCAGATCTTTCAAATTTCAATAACGTTGTACTCGCCGCCAGTATTTTTCTGTTTTATGCCGGTATGGAAATGAACGCCATCCACGTTAAAGATCTCGACAATCCAACCCGTTCATACCCAATAGCAATTGGTATCGCCGCGCTAGGAACCGTGGTGATCTTCGTTCTCGGTACACTGGCCATCGCCTTCGTGATCCCGAGCGCTGACATCAACCTGACACAGAGTCTATTAGTCGCATACTTCGATATGTTCCGATGGGCCGGGCTTAGCTTTTTAGGCCCTATCATGGCTATCTGTCTCGCTATTGGTGTATTAGCAGGTATTGTCACATGGGTCGCAGGGCCTTCGACCGGCCTGCTGGAAGTCGCGAAAGCGGGCTATATGCCGCGGTTTTGGCAGCAGACCAACAAGAATGGCATGGCTATCCACATACTCTTGGTGCAAGGGATCATCGTGAGCTTTCTCGCGGTGACCTTTGTTGTTTTACCTTCGGTCGAAGCGGCGTATCAAATTCTCAGTCAACTTGCCGCCGTTATTTACCTTACGCTGTACATGCTGATGTTTTCAGCCGCTATCTACCTGCGATTTAGCCAACCTAACCGTCCTCGCCCCTACAATGTGCCAGGAGGAAAAACGGGGTTATACATCTTTGCAGGCGTCGGTTTTACTGCATCCGCCATTGCCTTTGCATTCAGCTTCATTCCACCTAGTCAGATTGCCGTTGGCAGCCCTACCGTGTTCATTTCTATTTTGGTTGGATTGAGTCTGTTTTTCATCGCCATTCCCTTTGTGATCTACGCCGTTCGCAAACCCCATTGGCGAGATGAGAACTCTGACTTTGCCCCTTTCACATGGCAAATTGAAGGCGTGCATCCCGGCCTGCAAAATGATTCCGATAAACACACTGAAGGCGTCACGGAGATTCATCGCGAAGGCAAGGGGGCAGCATCATGAACATCATGCCTTCACCAGACACACTGCAGTCACTGGTTGATGATACCTATCGCCAATTTAAGACATTACCCGGTGGCGAAAATGCCAGCTATATTCCGTATCTTGCATCAGTGCCATCGGATCTTGCCGCTTTAGTGATTGTCACAGCAAATGGCGAGATCTATCAAGCGGGTGACAGTGACTACGGTTTTGCTATCGAATCTATCTCTAAGGTCGCAACACTGGCACTGCTCATGGAGGATGTTGGCCCCGAAATAGTGCGAGAGAAGATTGGCGCAGAGCCAACAGGGCTTCCTTTCAATTCAGTGATGGCACTATGTGAACACCAAGATAAACCGCTTTCACCTCTGGTGAATGCGGGTGCCATGGCTAGTGTCAGTTTGCTTAACGCCACCGACCCCGAAAACCGATGGGCGCGCATTTTAGATATGCAACGGCGGATGACGGCTGGCTCAATCATGCTTTCCGATGAAATCAATGAATCAGAGCAAACAACCAACTTTCACAATAGAGGGATTGCATGGCTCTTGTATGCGGCGGGTAACTGTTTTTGCGATCCCATGGAAGCCTGCGATGTTTATACACGGCAATGCTCCACACTCGTGACTTGTAAAGATCTCGCAGTGATGAGCGCGACACTTGCAAACCGAGGCATGAATCCGCTATCGAGCGAACAAATCATCGCGGCACAAAACGTAGCTCCAGTACTTGCCGAAATGACGATGGAAGGTCTCTATGACTATTCAGGTGATTGGGCATTTGAAGTAGGGCTGCCGGGAAAAAGTGGCGTTGGCGGCGGCGTGCTCGCTGTCGCGCCCGGAAAACTCGGTATCGCGGCGTTTTCTCCCCCGTTGGATGAATCAGGAAACAGCGTGAGAGCGCAACGAATGATTGCGCATGTGGCCAAAAAGCTAAACCTAAACCTGTATACCTAAGCAACCTCAAGATGCTGCTTAAGTGCTGAGATCTTCCACTGACGTTGAGATTAAAAGATCACTATAGAAAGACGCCTGACTGTATCAGGCGTCTTTATCATGTTTACTCAGCTTCACTGTCGACAGGGATATGCAACGACTCTGTAGTCACCAAAGAGGCGATATCGGGGAACATCTCGTATCCGCATAGATAGCGTCTCAACATATCTAGCAGCATGGTGGCAGTGTAACAACGGAAGTTCTCATTGCTTTGAGAACGACGGGGCTTCACGACAATACCCCAATCACCATCAGCGGCAGACAATCCAAGTGCAACACGGCCCGCTTCTATATTCCCAGAGGCTAAACCGATATCAACACCCGCATTCTCACGAGATGCTGTCGCCATCGCGAGCACCGCTGCTAACGGATTGTAATCGCCTTCAGCAACTAGGCTAGATTCACTCAGCACCCAACCTTGAACAAACGCTTCTTTCGTAGCTTCTGTTTGATTTAACCAATTGGCCAAGTACCCGCCAGAGAATTTTTCCGCAACGGAAATTGTCACCTTGCTCTGCTCTAGGAGATTGCCAACCGACTCCAACATGGGTTGACCATCCCCCACCAAACGATCGCCCAATACATTGCGGATCGCGTCTGTGATCAGCGAGATGTCACTATGCTGGCGAGGTGAAAAAAGTTTCACTTCGATAAAAGGCAGTGAAGAACGATACCCGATCTCAAATTCATTGGGCAGCGACAAAAGCTCTAGTTTGTCATTGAGGAGGGATTCGGAGAAGCCGAAGGTATATAAGCGCTGAATTTCTTGCTTGGTCGTGTTTGGAAAGCCTGTTTGAAGGCGAGGTACGATTTCGTTGTCAAACATGTGCTTGAACTCACTTGGCACACCTGGCGTAAAGAAGAACAAGCAATCGTTAAGCGTGGCTGAAAATCCACAAGCACTGCCTACAGGGTTATCCACCAGTTCAGCACCCTCAGGCAGCATGGCTTGCTTAATATTACTTTTAGGCATGGTATTACCATTTTTTTCAAACCGTGCCTTTAATTCAGTTAGCCAATGGTTGTTCAACTCAAGATCGACATCCATCGCCATTGCCATCGCTTCTGTTGTGAGATCATCCGTGGTTGGCCCTAAACCGCCATTAACAATCACAACGTCTGACACTTGGCTACATCTAACTAGCTCAATCGCAATATCATCAACCGCATCACCTACAGTGACACGTCTATGCAGCGCAAAGCCTTCTTCAAAGCAACGTCTCGATAGCCAAGCTGCATTGGTATCAGTGATATCACCGTGTAGCACTTCCTCGCCAGTACTTAGCATTGCGACTCGAAGTTTGCTCTGTCCCACTGATATCTCCTTATAAGCGATAGTGTAAAGCCATTATGCACAGACACTTAACACTATCGCAACCAGCGATATTCACGACGGCTAAACAGATTCAGTACGGGTATTTATCACAGACATCGTTGACAGCCACACCAAGAAAAACACCCGTTTTTCCGCCCAAGCTTTCGCCGCACTTCGCACTAAACCTGAACACTCTAGACACACCACTATTAAAATAGCGATGGATGTCTAGTTTTTGGTGGAAATATGACCCTTTACGTTGCTATGATTAGCGGCTTAATTGCGAGTGCCTCACAATTAGCACTTTGTTTCGGTTATGACTCCCATGCTTCAGCGTGGTTATCATGGACGTGTCTCATACACCGACCAAATACCACTGTTATTTTTGAACACTTTTTCTCGCCAAACCTCGGCTACATGGCAACGCTGAATGGTTTGGCTTTTTGTTGTGTGGGAGATCCTACGTGCGTTATCGCTCAACCTTGGCTGCGGCCGCTTTGCTTTGCTCTCAAACGGCCTTGGCTTTTGATGCTTCAACCATCAACTTCGAGCAGCAAGCTTATTCCTACTCGAACAGTTATGGTTTTGACTCCCTTGCTATTAACGATGCGCAAGATCAGCCAGTAGATAGCGCTATGCGTTTTAACGAATCTCCTGCTCATCGTTTGCCAAAGTATCTGTCTACTGCCCCAGAAAAAGACTGGGACTACTTGATGGGTCAAACTTATACCATCTTGGGCTTAAGTGTGGCGACAGTCGGCTTGATGACGTTTTTACCAGAAAGCGTGACTAACTGGACACCGGAAGATCGCGATTTCAGTAACCTTGCAGGAAAATGGTGGGATAACGTGTCTGCAGGCCCAGTCTGGGATAAAGATGACCACTACCTAAACTACGTGATGCACCCGTACTTCGGTGGTGTTTACTACACCGCAGCGCGTCACTCCGGCTTCACTGAATTCGAGTCGTTCTTATACTCCTTCACCATGTCGACCTTTTTCTGGGAATATGGCGTAGAAAGCTTTGCAGAAGTCCCTTCTATTCAAGACATCATTGTTACGCCACTATTTGGCGCAGCAGTGGGTGAATGGATGTATCTGACAGAGAAAGAGATCGTAGCCGATGGTGGTGAAGTGATGGGTTCTGACACCCTAGGTGGCGTCAGCTTGTTCTTCCTGAACCCTGTGGGTCATATCCACTACTGGGTGACCGATTGGTGGCAAGGTGATACCGACGTTCGAATGAACTACGACCCGTGGTTTAACAACCATGACGCAGCAAGATTCGCTGCCGATGCGGGCGCGCCATACGACAGCCAGTTTATTGGTATGCAGGTCAGCCTTAAATTCTAAGCCTGATTTTCGCAATCGATATAAACACAAAGCCGACTACGCGTCGGCTTTTTTGTTGGTTTAAGAAAAACCACGGAGAAAGGTCGTCACGCCGGCAAAGGAACAAAGTACCAGCAGCCCATACCTGACCCATTCAGCACGAACCAAAGGTGCAACTTTCAATGCCAACCATGAGGCGATAAACACCACAGGTAAAGACAGTAATGCAACATTGGCGTGCCACAGTTCAAAGTACCCTGTCATGCCTTGCACTGCGAGAGAGATCGTACAGCTAAAGATAAAGTAGCCAGCCAAATTCGCACGCAGTTTCACGATATCCATTTTCTGCAATACCAACGCCATCGGTGGGCCACCAATACTGGTCGTTGTACCCATCACTGCAGCGGCAAAACCTGCCCAGAACATGTTCTTGTTATTGGGTTCAACCGACAGCTTAAATACACTCGCCACCACGGCCAATAATACGGCCAGTCCCATAATGATTTCGAGCGCATTGATTGAGAGATACAACAACAATCCACCAGCCACGAATGTACCTGGAATACGCCCAACAAACGCCCAGCCAAGACCGCGCAATGACAATTGCCCGCGATACTGCCATGTATTCACAATCGCCAAACACAGGGTGACCAATGTCACTGTTGCTGGTACCAATGAAGGGTCTATCAGCATCAGGATTGGCGCGCCGACGATGGCGAGCCCAAAGCCAATCAAGCTTTGAACAAACGCGCCTAATCCCAGCGCAAGCACCACCATAATGAGCTGTTCATAGCTCAGTTCCATTTAGCCCTTCCTTATGGCTTGAATAAGAATGTTTCTTGGCGTCAATTCTCGGGCACAGAACGTGTAAATATCAACATCAAAACCGTTCTCGCTCATATACATCGCTTTATCGAGCACCAACCACATTTCTAGTGGACGACGGAACAAAGTGCGCACCGTTTCCATTTTTTCCACGGTCAAAAATCGCGACTCCCCACGTTTCAAATAGTGGGTGAAATCCACATCATCGGGCAAAACGATGTTTTTTTGCTTGGCAGCCCAAAGGCAAAATGCCTCAAAACCTTCGTTCAATAGCGACTTTTGAACATTAGGCACAGGAAGATAGTGATCACTCACACCCAACGCGCGTTGAAGGCAATCAAACCCAAGACGAAAGCTCACTTCTACAAAGCGCTTGTTTTTCACCGTTTGCCCTGCGGTTACGGTTTCTTGTAATGGGAGTTTTAGATCGTGTCGACTAAGCTCCAATGGAGATTGCTTACCCGCAGAAGAGAGCGCTTGGTAGTGAGAGTCTCGAATCAAATGATAACAACAAGGCGAGACAGAAACGCTCTTAGGTTTCGCTGAGACGCTATGTTGCAAAAGCGTCACATGCAAATCACCGCAGGCATGCAGTGCGATGGCATGGTCACAGTCTCGGACAAGCAACTCAGAATCTGATGCAAAAGCATCCCCTTGGACAAAATGCATAGGAAGCCCCTGCTTGTCCGCATAATCCTGACCATCTTGGCAAAGTGCACTCTGCCACTCTAGGCTAGTGACCCGAGCCTGACGTGACGCAGAAATCACGCGTCCTAAGTAACCTTTTCCCGCACACCACTCCAGCCAATGATCACCACTGGACATAGGCATAACGCGATTGAATGCGGAGATTTGCTCCCATTTCCGACCAGGAATACCCGTCGCAAGGTGGTTATCACAGGGTATATCTGCGTCACTGCTATCTGCCGAGTTAATCGCGCATAACGCAAGCATCTTCTTTGTGTCGGGGAGATAAGCTGCGATCGCATCGGCTAAACATCGTGGATTTTCCTTGTACTTTTGCAGCGTCTCCAAACTTTGAGCGTCTAGCCAGTGGCACAGTTCAGGATGCGTTTCACGCCATGGGAGATCAAGATAGTCAAAGGGCATGCCTTGCCACAACGAGGTATGTGATTGAAGCCATGAGTCAATTGACGAAAAACGCTCAGTGAGCACAGGTAAAGGCTGAGACAAGATACACTTCCAATATTGGACGACAGGAACGGTGAACCACGCGGGTAATGCGACTGAAGTATATACGCAATGCCCCTTAAAATGCAGCGTGTTCCGCCCTTATCTAATTGGGAGTTCAACCTGACTGAATAGGTTTTCCAGCTCAAGGGGATCTTTCAGTAGCATGGCTCTGTCGATGGTATTGCGATCTAAGTGAGGCGCAAAGCTCTCGATGAAGTCATACATATAAGTGCGAAGCACCGTACCGCGACGAAAACCAATACGCGTCGTGCTGGCATCAAAGATATGGCTCGCATCAATTGCCACCAAGTCCGAGTCCAACGCTTTGTCATACGCCATGCTCGCCATCACACCAATGCCTACGCCAAGTCGAACATAGGTTTTGATGACATCCGCATCCGTGGCGGTAAACACAATATTGGGTTTGAGTTTTGCGCGGTCAAATGCGATATCAAGGCAGGAGCGCCCCGTAAATCCAAAGACATAAGTAACCAATGGAAAACGCGCAATATCGTGAATCGTAATGGACGAGCGAGAGGCTAACGGGTGATCTCTTCGAACAATCAAAGATCGCGTCCAGTGATAACACGGCAGCATGATTAAATCTTCATAGAGATGGGACGCTTCTGTCGCAATAGCGAAGTCAGATTTTCCCTTTTGCACGAAATCGACAATCTGGCTCGGCGCACCCTGATGCATGTGAAGAGATACATTGGGATATCGCTTAACAAACTGAGAAATGACCGATGGCAATGCATATCTGGCCTGAGTATGCGTTGTGGCGATATTCAGTTTGCCCTTGTCCGGCGTCGTATATTCCGACGCAACAGATTTTATCCCATCAACCCGAGACAAAATATCACGGGCAATATCTACAATTTTCTCACCTGCGGGTGTGAGTTTGGTTAAATGCTTGCCACTTCGGCCAAATACCTGCACCCCCAGTTCATCTTCCAAAGCGCGGATTTGTTTGCTGACGCCAGGCTGAGAGGTAAACAAACTTTCTGCCGTTGATGACACATTGAGGTCGTGGTTCACCACTTCAACAATATATTTAAGCTGTTGTAATTTCATAGAAACAATCAAGAACACCAAGAAGATACTTAGGTTATATCTCTTATTGATAAGAAGGCGAAGCGAATCGACACATAATCATTACACAGCGCCCACATTCCGCTCGATATTGCTGAAATCTATCAAAACACACGACCAAAATAACTTGATGATAATTTTGCAAATAAACGTGTAGTGAAACGCACTAAATCAGACAAAAGCAATACGAAACGGCAGAATTTAGCTAAGATCGAAAATAGAACTAACAAACTATGACCATACTAGCAGATCGTGTATCTTAGGCCGTCTTAGTTTTAACAGGGATTATCGACGCTCACTTATGAATATTGCCTTAGTGGTTGGCTTATGTGTCATCCTGCTTGGTCTCATTGTTGGCTACAACATTATGGCCCAGCAGCGACAACGTGTAGAGTCATCCAAGCGCCAGGAAATGGCTAAATATATTGCAGTTATTGACGCCACTGAAGAGTTGATCGGTAACGCACACAATTTGCCGTATAGCGGTACCCTGCTGGTATGTCTGAATCAAAAAATTCTCGATGCACTGAAGACCATGCATGACATCGATAAAAACGATCGCTCACTTCCGCAACGTATCGCCGATGTACAAGCGCAGGTTAATCAAATCAAGCAGGCTTATCAAAACAAGGATTCAACGTCCTTCCGTGTTCCAGATAGCGATCGTGAAGCCATTTCGATGCTTAAATTGGTCAAACGTCTGCGTGCAGTCATAAAAGCGGAGCACACCAAAGGCCGTCTACCAACACAAGCATTTGTTTCTGAGAATTCTCGTTTGGAACAAATGCAAATGAAGATCAATATCGAAAACGTACTCAAACGCGTAAACGATGCAAAGATCAAAGGCCAAATGGGTACCGCACAGCAATTGCTGAAGAAAGCGTTAGATGTGGTCAGTAGCAAAAATGACCCTTACTGCCAGTCAGCCAAAGAGAGCCTCACTGGAATGCTGAACGAAGTCAATGCGGCTCTCAGCAAAGGCCATGAGAATGCTAAGCCTAAGAACGACGATAACAAAGAACTCGACGAGCTCTTTGCGCCTAAGAAGAAATGGTAATCTAGCTAGCATTCTTCGTCAGGCCTATTTAACGAGCCCCTTTAATGGGGCTTTTTTGTGCGCGAATTTTGCGAACGTTGAATCTGAGTAACACGGATACGCTGGTTCAATATTGACTACTTTCTCACCAAGACCTTCAGCCCATTTAATTCACACTGCAAAATATATGATCTAAATCACGTAAATTTCCGCTAAAGAAACAGTCATATAATGCCGATAATAATGAATCGTGTCACAATCGCTGGCATTTTTCGTCATCACTTGGAGTATTAATTTCAGGTGAGAAACAAAAACCCAGCATTACTTTTAGTCTGTATTTTCAAGACTGCTGAAAAGTGAGAGAGCAATGAAGTTGTCCGTAGTACAAAGAACAATCGCAGGTTTTGCCTTAATGTTTGTATTGATGGCATTGCTGAGCAGCATTAGTTTGTTCAATGCCAAAACTCTACAAGGAAAAGTGGAGCAAATTACTAACCAATCGACCCCAATGGTCGTTGCGTCAGGAGAGCTAATCACAGAGTTAATGCGTACCAGCCTTCTTATTCGCACCTTTCAAAATGACCCGACGCAAGCCGATCGTGTCAACTCACTTTTTGACCGCCAGAAGACACGTTTTTTCCAAATTCTCAGCCGTGCCCAACAGAATGCACAGCATAACGATGAACGCCGTCAGATAGATGCATTGCATCAAGCGTCGACTCGTTATTTTGAACAAGCCAGCACACTGATTGATTTGCAAAAGCAAGCGAACATGCTGACAGAGAAGCGTCAGGTTCTTGATCTTCAGTTTCTTCGCTTAGAAGACACCTATCAGTGGGCTGCCAATCTCCTGCTGCAAAAAGCTGCTATCAAGCGCTCACTTCACAACCGAGCAGAGCTCATCACAAGCGGCATCGCACGTGATATGAAGTCGCTTCGTCGCGCGGGACAGGATACTGACCTGATTAAATTGCGCGCTACATTGTCAAAAGATGTCGAAATGGCATTCAAGCGCCTCGAACTCATTTCTGTCGAAGAGGATGTGAAAGCACGCTACTCGCGTAACTTGAAGAAAGTTGAGCAACTGACATTGGCAGATCATGGCATTTTAGATGTCATGAGTCGCCAGCAGTCAAATAACGCACAACTGCAACGTGAAATCACGCAAACTGAATCTCAAATGGATGATATTCAGTCCCAATTGCAAGCCTATGCTGACTATGCGCAGCAATTGGCACAAACCAGCCGCAATGATGCGGAAAAAGCCGTTAGCGAAGCCTTGTTGTACATCATTATCATGACATCAGTCGCAGCCGCTATTAGCCTTTGGGTTGGCGTTCATACAACGCGTAGCATCCAAAAACCATTGGCACTGATCAGCAATGTACTTGCACGTATGACAGATGGCGACATGCGTACACGCGCTAATTATCAGGCACATGATGAATTTGGTGAGTTAAGCCGCTCGATTGATATGTTGGCTAACACCATGTCAGGCACCTTGGCAAAATTTGGCGAAGGGGCGCAGCACCTTCTTGATGAAGCCAGCCGCGCCGCCAGTGTGAGTGAAAGCTCACGCACCCGCGTTGAAGACCAAAAATCCCGCACTGACCAAGTTGCAGCAGCTATTTCTGAAATGGAAGTGAGTGCGAAAGAGATCTCGCGTTCAACCGAACTCACTGTCGCGGAAGTTGAAAACACCAACCAAACCGCAAACAGCGGCCGAACTCAGGTGTCACTAAGCCGCCAGTTGACCGAGCAGCTGTCTAGCAACATCAAGGAGGCGGTTTCAAATACTCAAGAGCTAAACCAATACTCCAACAACATCGGCTCGATTTTGCATGTCATTCAGGATATCGCTGAGCAGACCAACCTGCTTGCTCTAAATGCTGCTATCGAAGCGGCTCGTGCAGGCTCGCATGGACGTGGATTTGCTGTGGTTGCCGACGAGGTTCGTGCACTAGCGACTCGTACTCAGCAATCGACCGAAGAAATTCAGCAGATGATCAATAACTTGCAAGGTAACGCGTCGCGCATGGCAGACACCATGAACACGAGCCAAAAGCAGATGGATGATTGTTTGACGCAAACGCGCCTAACTGACGAAACACTGCAAGACATCGTGGCGCGAATGGAAGCGATTCAAGAAATGGCGGTACACGTCGCGCAAGCAACGGAAGAGCAGATCAAAGTGAGTCATGAAGTCGCCGAGCATATCAATGGCATTGCTCACGTGGCCTATGAATCAGAGAAAGACGCCAGAGCTTCAGCCACTAGCAGTGAATCACTGGCCACTTTGGCTCAGGAACAACAACGCCTGATTGCTAACTTCCGCGTGTAAGGATTTGACCATGAAAACCACCAAACTATTCTCCCTTGCCGCGATCACTCTGGCGGCATCGTTTTTCGCGAATGCTCAGACAACACTGATCATTGATTCTTGGCGATCTGATGACAAAGTATGGAACGAGAAAATCATTCCAGCCTTTAACAAGCACTACCCAAGCATAAAAGTTGAATATCGCTCACCGCCTGATCTCGATGCGTCAAAATGGAACGGAGACATGGAGAAGCGTTTTGAACAAGGTAAGGCTGGCGATTTGATTGCTTGCCGCCCATTTGATGGCTCTCAAGCGCTGTTCAATCGTGGCTTGCTAAAAGAAGTGACTGAAATGGAAGGGATGGAAAACTTCCCAAGTTTTGCGCTTTCTCCTTGGCAAACCGATTCAGGCGCACAAACTTTCTGCTTGCCAATGGCATCAGTTATCCATGGCTTTTTCTACAATAAATCCATCTTCAAAGAAATTGGCGTGAACGAGCCTGTCACCAACGCAGATTTCTACTGGGCATTAGAAAAAGCGAAACGTGCTGGTTACTTGCCGCTCGCCATGGGCACCAAAGACAAGTGGGAAGCCGCCACGATGGGCTTCCAAAACATTGGTCCTACACACTGGAAAGGCGAAGACGGCCGTGATGCCTTGTTAACGGGCAAAGAGCGTATGGACAGTCAGGCGTATCGTAAAACATTCCGTGAACTCGCCAAGTGGTCAAGCTACATGGGCGAAGATTTCGACCAGCGCGGCTACAATGATTCTATTGAAGCGTTCGCTAATGGTAAGGCCGCTATCTACCCTGCGGGGTCATGGGACATTGGCACCTTTGCAGGCAAAGTCGACATGGGTGTATTCCCGCCGCCTATCGAAAAGAAAGGCGATGCTTGTTACTTCAGTGACCATACTGATTTAGGCATGGGCATCTACTCGAAATCTACCAATCAAGAAGCGGCAGAGCTGTTTCTAAAATGGATGACCACCGCCGAGTTTGCTGAACTGCTCACCAATGAAATTTCAGGCTTCTTTTCACTGTCTAACCACTTCTTTGATGTAAAGAACCCGATAGCACAAGAGATGATGTCTTGGCGTGACCGGTGTGATTCAACCATCCGAAACTCGGCCCAAGTGTTATCTCGTGGGGAGCCAAATCTCGAGCTAGAGATTTGGGAAACCAGCGCCAGTGTCATGTCTGGGCAACTGTCACCATCAAAAGCAGCAAGCCAACTACAAAATGGATTGGAAAGCTGGTATTTGCCCCAGAAAAACAGCGACAAACTTGATGCCAATACGCCCTGCAATTGTTCGCCGTTACTGTAATCACACACTCATATCAACTAACCGTTGATTAGGTAGCCAGACTAAAAACGTCAAACCCAGCCACGTGCTGGGTTTTCTTTTTTCTGACCAACTTGCATTCACATTCACCGCGCGATTCGTGTCGAGCCTTCTGTTACACCTTCATGCGAGCTCCGTTATCAGTGTTGCACCTTGTCGCCAAACACCAACATGTCGCACACCAAAATCACCCTCTTTTTACCTGCCAATAACCCTTAATTCCATATGGGAATATGATATTTAGTTTTCATCTAGTATCGCGCTGCAACTATTGATCTCATTCACGTTTCGCTTTCTCGCGCTCTCTATAATCAGCCCCGAATTCCACTTTTAACTGTTGAAGACCTATGAACACAGAAGAAAACAAAAGCGGGCAAGCTCGCGTCGTTATGACCAGTGTTATTGCTGTATCTGCCCTGATTTTCATTTCTCAGTTTTTAATCGGCACCCAAAAAATTGATATGGGTTTTGCCACGATATCTATTCTACCAATGCTATTTGCAGTGATGATCGGCATGGGCTTGTCGGTAAACTGGACAAAAACCAAAGTCAAAGCGTGGGGCAAACTCTTCACTGAAAAAGAAGAAGGCTTCTGCGGCAAAATGGTTGGTTACTGTTTGCTTGTTCTGGGCACCCAGTACGCGGGCATGATCATCCCTAACCTAGACATGATCATTGATGCGGGAATCCCGCTTCTATTCCAAGAACTGGGCAACCTGCTTCCAATTCTTGTCGCCGTTCCGCTTGCAGTGAAATTCGGCTTTGGCCGTAAAACCATTGGCGCTTGTTCATCAATCAGTCGTGAACCTTCAATCGCCGTTATCCAAGGTAAGTTCGGCACGGGCAGCCCTGAATATGTTGGCGTGCTCGCTATCTACCTTTGCGGTTCAGTGATCGGCACATTGTGGTTCAGCGTGCTGGGCAGTATTGCTCCGCTAACAGGCCTTCACCCATTAGCACTGGCTGCGGGTTCAGGCGTTGGTAGTGGTTCAATGCTAAGTGCTGCATCTGGCGCTCTGGTGTCGGGTCTTGAGCCTGAAATGGCGAAGCAAGTACTCAGTATTGCTGCTGCCTCTAACCTGCTTTCTTCTGTACTTGGCGCACTGTCACTGACCTTCTTGGGTCTGCCACTTGCTGAGTTCGTCTACAAAATTTGCAACAAAGGTAAATAAGCCATGAAAGCCATTCTGAATGATATGAAGCTGGTCTCGCTTGCGATTGTACTGGCAGGTTTTACCCAGTTTCTCACTAACGGCACTGCGCCACTAGAAATGGTGAACAGCTTTGTTGCTATGTCTGTGATTGTATTTCTGTCGTTGGTTGCTAAGAAATTTATCCCTTCTTCACTGCCAACGTTTGCCTACGCGACCATTATCGGCATTTTGATTTGTTTGCCAGAAACGCCTATCCGTACTTACTTCCTCGAATCAGTCGGTAAAATCCAGTTCCTGTCTGTCTGTGTGCCATTGTTGGCATTTGCGGGCTTGTCTGTTGGCGGCCAAATGGAAGAACTTAAGAAGATGTCTTGGAAGGTTATTGTCATCTTCCTTATCGTTGCCACCAGCTGCTTCTTTGGTGCATCAATGATTGCCCAAATCGGCTTCCAAATGAAAGGAATCATCTAATGTCAGCGAAATACAGCCAATTTAATCTAGACAGCAAACTGCTAGAACTACACGCTTTTAGCGTGAACACTCGCCGTGATTTGCACCAGATCCCAGAAGCATCAGGCCAAGAATTTAAAACCACAGCCTACTGCCAAGCATTGATGACCGAACTCGGCTATGCCCTAACCACGTACGAAGGTTTTACCGGCTTTATTGCTGACCTAACTATCGACGAGAACTTGGATCGAGTGGCTTTCCGTGCTGACATGGATGCATTGGAAATGGACGACATGACAGAGAACGACTACCGCTCTCAACATGACGGCTGTTCACACAACTGTGGTCATGACACACACATGGCGATCATCTTGACCACGGCTAAATTCCTGTCTGAAAACAAACAAGCATTGAAGCACAACGTTCGCTTTGTGTTCCAAATGGCGGAAGAAGACATGCGCGTTCCAGGCGCAAGCAAGATGGTTGAGCTGGGCTGCATGAACGGTGTATCCGAAGTGTACGCACTGCACAACGATGCTGCGCTTGAATACGGCATGGTCAAAATCAACAACGGCATTATGTCGTCGTATGGTTCTGCATGGACACTGGATGTAAACGGTGTGTCTGCTCATGGTTCTACCCCGCAGAAAGGTCTAGATGCCATCCGCGAAGCGAGTCGCATCATCATGGACATGGATTACATTGTTGCTAAACGTACCAATCCATTCAGCCCTGCTGTCTTCGGTTGTGGCATGTTCAATGGCGGCAGCATTCCCAATGCTATCCCAGATCATGCTCAAGCTCGCGGCACCATCCGAGCGATGGACGCTGAAACGGACAAGATCCTAAAAGACAGCTTCGACAGCATCGTGAAAGAAAGCGAAATCCGTGGCTTTAAAACCACCATGGAATGCGAAGGCTACCCTGCGGTTATTAACCACCCTGATGCTTACCAACGTGTTGTCGATGCTGCGCGTGAAACCGTGCCAGCTGACCGCCTTGATCCAAACGGTAACCCAATGACCGGTTCAGAGGATTTCAGTTTGATGGTAAACGCGGCTGAAAACCAAAAAGGTGCAATGTTCTTCCTAGGAAGCGGTAACAAAGATGCGGGTATTTGTAACTACCTGCACTCAAACCCTTACTATGTGGATGACGATTTCTTGCTGATCGGTGCGCAAATCTTTATCCATATCGCTTGCCACTGACGATTACTTTCCCCCATAAACATCAAAGGCCAGATACTTCAGTTCTGGCCTTTTTCTTTCTATTCTCACCAACTTCTTATACCTAAAGATGCGTTAATCTGGACAACTCGCTATCTTTTCTTGTTTGTATCACTTTTGAGCTAGGCTCTAAATGGACGAACACAGTCTGTTATTAAATAATCCGCAACCACAACATATTTAAGTTATTTAAGGACAAGGATGACCTGTTTCAGACATCAAAAAGGTGTACTTCAGCGCCAAAAAGGGTTTGCCAACCGACGTGTGGCCTTCGTAATACTTTTAGTCTCCGCTCTTCTTTTTACTGCCGTTTTTGCTAGCATTGCTCTACGCGCTTCTCCACCCACCACAGCAGCACAAACACCACTAAATATCCCAACACTCATCGACAGCCGTACCCAAAATGGGCCGATAGTTATCGATATTACAAAAGGTGAGCACGCGTTTTTCCTCGGCGTAAAGAGCACAACACGCGGCTACAATGGCGGCTATCTTGGTCCTACGATAAAAATGTACAAGGGTGAGAACACCGACATTCAGTTCACCAATCATCTGGATGAACCCACTAATATTCACGGTCATGGATTGCACGTTGAAGGAAAAATTGATGGTGGGCCTCAAAACAAAATCATGCCCGGAGAGACATGGAGCGTAACCATTCCCGTTTCGCAACAGGCATCAACCAACTGGTATCACCCTCACCTTAAAGGCTCCACCGCGAGTCAGGTTCATTCTGGGTTAGCTGGTTTTTATCTTATTGAGGATGCGCATTCAATGTCTCTGGGTTTACCAAACAGTTATGGCATTGATGACATTCCATTGGTGATTCAGGACAGAAGCTTCGTTGATGGAAAAATGACGCCATACCCAACTGGCAACATGCCGGAAGACTTAAGAGAAGACACACTTGTGGTCAATGGTACCGTCAATCCCTATACGTTGGTGCCACGATCTTTCGTCAGATTACGCTTACTCAACGGCTCCAATGCCCGCTCTTATGAGTTCTATCTGGAAGGCGACCAACCTTTCTATAAAATAGCGACTGAAGGCGGGTTACTAACGTCGCCAGTTGAATTAACATCGCTGAAAATGGCGCCTGGAGAACGAAATGACATCGTAGTTGATATGTCAGTCGTCGAAAGCCAGAGGTTGTTGGCAAGGCTGTTACCAATGAACTACAACGGGTTCAACGCTGTACTCATTCCTTTCTCTCAAAGCCAACCTGTTCTTGAACTTCGGGGAGATGACTCTCTTAAAGTGCTTGCATCCGAGTTACCCAAGCAACTCAATACCATCACACCTTATCTTGAAAAAGATGTTGAGGTTGAACGCGTTTTTGAATTGGGTGATATGTCCATTAATGGCCAACAGATGAACATGAAAGTCATCAACCATGAATCGAAGCTAGGGCAACTGGAAAAGTGGACCATTGATTCAGGCAGACACCCATTCCACATGCATGGCACGTCTTTTCTGATTCTGTCAATGAATGGAAAACCACCAGCCCCCGAAGACCAAGGCTGGAAAGACACCATTTATCCAAATGGTACCGCGGAAATTCTGCTGAAGTTTGACTACGAAGCGACTGAACAATGGCCATACATGTACCATTGCCACATTCTGGAACACGAAGACATGGGAATGATGGGGCAATTTACCGTCAAATAACATAGATTGAACAAGAAAGGGGGAAGCTATTTGCTCCCCCTTCGTTTGTATTTAAACCGACTTCACACACATTACATGATAGATTCCATCGTGCATTTCAGTGCCTTCAGTTTCTTTCTCAAAACCGGGGAATTCCTCATCCCACACTTCAAGACTCTTGAGGTATTTAATCTGCGGGCTGTTTTCGTCACCGAAACTCTCACCAGACATCAACATAGGAATACCCGGCGGGTAAGGAATAACCGCATTCGCCGCCACGCGCCCTTCCAATTGGGAAGATGGAACCATTTCCACGTTATCAGCAACAATGGCCTCAAATGCAGCATGTGGCGTAATGATAGCTTCCGGTAAGGTCTCGTAGGCCGCGTTCAGGACTTCGCCTGGGTTGTGCTGTTTGAGGTAACCGAAAATCTTATCACCCAATTCTTTCAACCCCATTTCGCTATATACATCAGGGAAGTCTGCCACCAAATCTGGCAGCGCATCGGCGAGTGGCGTGTTGTTGTCATAATGGCGCTTAAAGGCCATCAAAGTGTTCACTAATGTTGCCCACTTACCTTTGGTAATACCCATCGAGAACAGGAACATGACTTGAAAATCAGTGGTGCGGGTCGGCACGATACCAAAGCGTCCCAAGTAGAGCGTGACCAGCGCAGCCGGCACACCCGAATCTAACAGGTGCCCATCATCGCCCATGCCCGGCGCCAGAATGCTGACTTTAATGGGATCCAGCATGCACCAATCTGCAGGCATATCCTTGAAGCCATGCCAATTGTCGTTAGGGTGCATGACCCATGCATCCTGACTTTCGCACAGCAAATCAGCCGGGGCATCTTCAAAGGCGTAGCTTTCACCTGACGCAGGATCCGTGACTGTTTCCGCGTTCCACGGTTTAAAGAACCAATCACCGTTATCATTAAATTCACGGTTTAGCCGCCCCATTGCCTGACGAAAATCTACGGCCTCGCGTATCACTTCCAACGTCAGGGAGTGTCCACGATTGCCGTCCATCATCGACACAGCAATATCATTGGAAGCACAAATCGCATACAAAGGTGACGTTGTCGCGTGCATCATGTACGCCTGATTAAAGCGCTCAAAGCTGATCGCCCCTTTGCCGTTCCGTACATGAAGAAAAGAAGCCTGAGACAGTGCATTCAGCAATTTGTGTGTCGAGTGGGTGGCAAAGACCGTGGGGGCATCTGGGTTTTCTTCCGGCTCACCACGCATGGCAAAGTGATCTTCGTAGATAGGATTGAAACGCGCATAACCGTACCACGCTTCATCAAAATGAATCCGATCACTGCTTTCCGCTAGTATGTCTTGCGCTTGTTTGGCGTTATAACAAAGGCCGTCATAGGTACAGTTGGTCAATACTGCATAGACCGCTCGTTGGTCGGCATAATCTTTGGTCAGTGGCTCTTCTTTTGCACGTTGCTGAAGCACACTTTTCGATAATTGGTCAGGATAAATCGGCCCAATAATGCCGTAGCGGTTTCTTGTGGGGACAAGATAGACAGGTCGAGCACCTGATAACATTAGGCCTTGTTCAATAGATTTATGACAGTTACGGTCACAAATCACGAGATCATCCGCTTTCATACATGCAGACATTATCGTTCGGTTTGACCCAGAGGTTCCCGTCACTAGGGAATAGGATTGATGAGCCCCAAACACACGAGCTGCATACCGTTCACTTTCACCAAACGCCCCAGTATGATCAAGTAATGAACCTAAACTGCCCCGCTCAATACCCATGTCGGTGCGAAATAGCCCTTCACCGTAATAGTTATAAAAACGCTGTCCCGCAGGGGTTTTTGTAAAGCCCACGCCACCTTGGTGCCCCGGTGCCGCCCAAGAGTACTCATGAATATCGTCATAATGCATCAACGCAGCCATCAAGGGCGGTAACAACTGTTTACGGTATCGTCCCATCGCTGCAACGGCTCGTCCTGCAATGAAATCCGGTGTGTCTTCAAGGATCCAGGCGAACTCATCCACGTTCTCCATCATCTCACGGGTGACATGAAGGGTAATTTTCTTGCGCTCCGCCAATAAAAATACCGGCACGTTTTGCTGACGTTTATTTAGTTTCTCTATCAGCACATAGAAACGTTCGTTTTCTTCGCTTTGCGACCCACTCATGGCCGATGTCAGCATCAGACAATCGAGTGCGGTATTGGAGTTAATCATTGAATAGCAATCATCAAAACTGCTTGCTACCATTACTCTGGCACCACTGCTTTCGAGTTCGGAAATTAGCCTTTCAATGGCATTACCGACAACACCCTCTCTATGTGCCTCTTCTAATATCAATACGTTAAATTTCTTTCCGTAGGTTTTCATACACCCAGCTCCGACACTGTACTTGAAGAAGAGATGACTCAAGATTCATTGAGACATCTTGAACATAGAAGAGAGGAAGCAGAGACAAAGTCGCAAAAAAGACATTCAACGTAAAAAGGTGCATCTCAGTTCATTCCAGCTGGATGCGAAGAAACACAAATTCTCCGATCACACCGAATAAAACATTCCGCCTCACTCAGGCATTTATCGTTTAACTGTCTTGTAAAAGAATCAATCTGGAAAGGTGACACCATCTATTTTCAATGCAACGGTAAGCATGTATTGCTCACGTTTTCTGATGCCTATTTCAATCATGTCGCGATCTTGCTGGCACTTGATAGAGGTGACGGAACAATGCCCATAACTGCCAAACGCACGATGTAGAGCCATTGCCATGACTTGGGTAGAGCAAATTACCGCCTTTCGCACCAACATATATCGAGGTGGAGAACTAGCATGGCATCAGAAAAAAATAAAATGGGGTTGGTTGGGCTCACTACCATAGTGACCGTCAACATGATGGGTTCAGGGATTATCATGTTACCTGCCAGTTTGGCTCAAACTGGGGCAATATCATTATTGTCATGGATTGTCACCGCAATCGGCGCGATGTGTATTGCTTACGCTTTTGCGAAGTGTGGCATGTACTGTAATCGAGATGGAGGGATGTCTGCCTATGCTGATGAAGCACATGGGAAATCTGCCTTCTTCATTGCATCCTACACCTATTATGTATGTTTGGTGATCAGTGCTGTTGCTATTGCTGTGTCGGCAGCTGGCTATCTTGTCCCCTTCTTTCCTTGGATTAAAACCACGCCCTATCACACTTTTATCGCCGTAGTGGGTATTCTTGTTGTCACTATGGTTGCTAACTTTTGGGGCCCAAAGCTCACAGGGCAAATATCAGCAGTGACCGTCTGGGGGATTATTATTCCAGTGGTTGGTTTGTCCGTTGCGGGTTGGTTTTGGTTTAAACCTGAGGTCTTTGCGGAAGCGTGGAACCCTCACCAAGATACAACCGTCACCGCCATATCATCAGGTATCGCGCTCACGCTCTGGGCTTTCTTAGGCATTGAATCTGCAGGGGCGAACTCTGGGGCGGTAGAAAACCCCGAAAAGAATGTTCCCTTAGCCTGTATGCTTGCCACCAGCTTTACCGCCATCGTATATATCGCATCAACATCCGTGATTCAAGGCATCATCCCCAATGAGGAGCTGGCAAAATCTGATGCGCCCTTTGGCCTAGTGTACACCTACATGTTCAATGAAACCGTCGGACAAGTCATTACGGCTCTTGCCGTTATCGCCTGTATCGGTTCCTTGCTTGGCTGGCAGTTCACCAATGCGCAAGTATCGAAAGCAGCAGCCGACATTCGCCTTTTCCCTAAAGTGTTTGGTGAAGTCACCAAATCAAATGCGCCCATTAAAGGCATGCTTATCATGCTTGGGTTGGAGCTTCTACTGGCGATTATGACCATTTCGCCAAACTTGGTTAGTCAGTTCAATATCCTACTCAATCTGGCCGTGTTTATTAATATGGTGCCTTACATCTTGTCGCTCACTGGGCTCGAAGTCATTTTACGTAAGCAAAACTTGAGTGCTAAAGAGTACAAAACAGGGGCTGCCATCGGCACATTTGCCGTGCTTTACAGTATTTATGGCGTGTATGCCTGTGGTCAATCTGCCGTTTTCTATGGCGCGATATTGACGCTACTTGGCTACATCTTCTACGGGTTTATTGCAGCACGAGACACCAAAAGTGGCCCAGTTGCCTAGGAGGTGCACCATGTATGATTATGTAAACCTCACTAAAGCGACAACGCGACTCATCACCTTGAGCGTGTCGGTATTTCTGATGAGCGTGATGTCGGTATACGCGACGGAAGAAATAGACGTGAGCGAAGTGATTGAAGCCGAACCAGATTCAATCACAGCGATTGAGATCATCACGGGGAAACGGATACCTGAAACTGTACTGGAGGGCGATCGTCCACCCCACGTATATCGACCTCGTACGCCGATTTTTCATCACCACCACCCTGAGAATGAATCCGTTCCTCCTAAGATCACAAAGCATTTGTTGGTGGATCACCCCGAGCTAAACAACAACCAAGGCAGGACTATCCGCACACCAAAGAACGATGAAGCGTCTGAATCATCAACCAATTGACACACTTCATGTTAAACAAAAACGCCAGCGATTCTCTCGCTGGCGTTTTTGTTTGTCCTCGCTATCCCGTATTAGTAGACAGGTAGCTCAAGGCCTTCAAATAGCTTATCAACTTTTTCGGCACTATTTTGCATCAACACATTTTCCATCAACGTCTTAGTGAGATGAGGAGAAAATGACAGGAGAAAATCATACATGTAGTTCTGCAAAAGAATGTCTTTCGAGAAACAAATCCACGCGCTCGACGGAGCAAACAAGTGATCAAGATTGATATAGGTCAGCCCGGTGTTTTCGATATCACGCGCTGCCAACGTAGAAACAATGCCGATGCCGAAACCAAGCTGAACGTATCGCTTAATGACATCCGCATCCATGACTGTCATGAAATAGTTAGGGGAAATCCCTTCACGACCAAAGGCCTCATCTTGCGTTCTACGCCCTGTCGAACCCGGTTCGTAACTTAAAATGGGGTAATCCGCCAATTGCTTTAACGTAGGTTTACGTACATGGGCAAGCGGATGCTCCTCGGGCACTACCAGACCTAGTGTCCATAAATAGGCAGGGAGCACAATCAAATCATTGTCGGCCCCAAGATCGTGAGCAACAATCGAGAAATCAGAGTGGCCTTTGCTGATCACCCCTTTGGTTTGCAAAGGCAGCGTCGGGTGCAAATGGAAATTGATATTCGGGTATTTTTGTGTGAAATAGGAAACACTGTTTGGCAACAGATAGCGAGCAATAGTATGAGTGGTATAGATATTCAGTGTACCCACACTTGGATCCAGATGCTCATTGGCCAATGCTTTAATTTTTTGCTCAAGCGCGAGCATTCGCTCAACCTGCTCAAGAATACGTTCACCGATCGGCGTAACACCACTGAGGTTCTTACCTCTGCGCTCAAATATTCGTACCCCGAGTTCTTTTTCCAACAAACCCACTTGCTTACTCACACCCGGCTGTGTGGTAAAAAGAGATTGCGATGCTGCGGACACATTTAAATTATTGTCCTTTATCGCTTTTAGATATTTGAGCTGTTGAAGTTTCAATCCCTTACCTCAGACAAAGACATTGGCTATAGATCCTAAATTTATAAGAGCCTTATATTTTAAACAAGTTGAATGACTTCAAAATGCTCTGTTTATGGCAAATAATCCAAATTTTCTCTGGGAAATGGCCACAAAAAAGCCCGTCATTGACGGGCTTCAAATCCATATAAGGGAATTCACGCTATCCCAACTGGTTAAGCACTTCATCACTCGCCTGTTCAATTAAATCCAACGCCACTTCAAAACCGCGTCCACCACCAAAGTAGGGATCAGGGATTTCATTTAATTCAGAATGACTATGGCTGAGGAAAAGGGACAATTTATGTCGGTGTTCAGGGGGACAAATATCGATTAAGTCAGCCAGATTCGCCTTATCTGCCGCTAAGATTATGTCAAAGCGCTCAAAATCTTTGACATCAACCTGCCGCGAAGTAATCCCTGAGAAGTCATACCCTCTGGCTTCTCCTGCAGCTTGGCTACGTGGATCAGGGTTAGCGCCAGTGTGATACCCAATGGTGCCTGCTGAATCAACAATCACATCTAGGCCACGTGTCGCCGCTTTCGCTCTGAGTACAGCTTCTCCAGTCGGAGAGCGACAAATGTTACCCATACATACGACGAGAATTTTCGGTTTACTATGATGATCAACCGACATTGGCACTCCATTCCTTTATCACGTTGAAAACACTGTAACCAATGAAGCAACAGAGCGCAAAGTAGACGTTCAATCGATGTTAAAAAGTTTGATCAAAAAATGTACTAGATACCGTCGTTCCCATCAGTACATCTAGACGAGGATATTTTGACCAACCAGAGTTGAACATCACTTCTGTGCTTCCAAATATGACAAGGTTTGTTATGTTGTGATCCAAATGACTAAGGCCAACATATTGATTCGGCCGAGAAGCCAGCATGACAAGCAGAAAAGGAAAGCAAAATGAGCGACGAGCGCTATAAAGCCCGACAACAAAAAGTAAAAGAACAAGTGGACGAGCGTGTAGCTGCTGCTCAGATTGAGAAAGGACTTCTGCTAATCATCACCGGGAATGGCAAGGGAAAATCCACCTCTGGCTTTGGTGTCGTCACTCGCGCGACAGGCCATGGTCAGAAATGTGGTGTGGCTCAATTTATTAAAGGCACTTGGGAATGTGGAGAGCGAAATCTGCTTCAACAGTGCGGTGTTGAATTCCACGTCATGGCAACCGGCTTTACGTGGGACACACAAGACAAAGAGAACGATACGCGCGTGGCGCAAGAGATTTGGGTTGAATGTAAACGCATGCTTGCTGACCCAAGCTATGACGTCGTCTTGCTTGATGAAATGACCTACATGGTCACTTATGGTTATATCGACCTTGATGAAGTCGTCACTGCGTTAGAGAATCGCCCTAGTGAACAGTCCGTGGTCATTACTGGTCGCGCCGCCCACCGAACCCTAACTGATATGGCGGATACGGTATCGGAAGTACGCAATGTAAAGCACGCTTTTGATTCTGGTGTAAAAGTTCGTAAAGGCATCGATTGGTAGCAGGCCCCCCCCTTTTCTCGATAGCGCCGATGTACCCCAAAAAAAGCCCCTCTCCAAATATCCGAATCAAAGGATACAAAGAACAGGGGCGTTTTCGCTTCAGCCAGTCACACTTTAAGTTGCTTACTGAATCGTCTCTTCAATTTGCTCTTCACGAAAACAGTCATGTTCGTTACACAGCAAGGCGTCGATGCTTTGTAAACCTAACAACCGCATCCACAGCGCAGGAATTTGCCTAGGTAAAACAGGGCCAGGATCAAGCTGCACTGGATCTACGAGCTGCCAGATCTGTTGGTCATTCTTTTCCGCCATTAAGAACTCAAACGGATGATACATCGCCATCCCCAAGCGAAGATCCGTCACGGTCAACGTATTATCTTGCTGTTTAAATTGCACAAAACCACGGGTAAAGGCTTCAAACTGTGCCAACAACTCAGGTTCACTCGGGAACGGCCATTCACCACGAATCATAGGCATCCAGTCTATGACCGGATCTTCATCCAGCAACGAAGTAAGACCTTCCCAATATTTCTCATCATCTAGCACAACCACTCGCCACAGCACGGTATTGAACGGCGTCGGGGAAATGAAAACAGGCTGTCCTTCTAAATGCGTACCCGCGACGTTTTCCTCGACACGCTCTTGTACTTGGCCTAGAGCCACCAAGGACCACATCAAATAAAGGGTCGATATTGCTAAACCTGCCCCACACAATTTAGCGGCTCGACGACGCCAAATTAGTGCTGCCAAAACGGGAATAAGTAACGGCAGTGTGTACAAGGGATCGATAATGAACATGCTAGATATTGCCACTGACGGTACATCTAACGGCCAAAAAAGCTGAGTTCCGTATGAGGTGAACGAATCCAATATCGGATGTGTAATCAAGGCCGCAGTGATCAGTGTGAGCAACTGAACGAAAGGCCATGATGCGGCAAAGAAACGCTTCCAAAACAGTGCTAGCACTACAGAGAACGGGATTAGAACAAACAAAGAATGGCTAAAACCACGATGTTTGATCATGTTGGATATGGGGTCGCCGTAATCCAACACCACATCTAAATCAGGCAATGTACCAAGCGCCGCTCCCGCTAATAATACCTTAGGGGTGCAGCGCTTGCCCGCCACTAAACCTGCAACAGCAGCGCCTAAGGCTGCTTGAGAAATCGAATCCATCTACGCGTGTATTCCTTTTTGTTCAATGCCGGAGCAACTCAAGATGTTTGTTCAGCGAAGACCCGATTCTAGCGAACCGAGCCAAGAGTGAAAGCAATTCCTTGGAATGAAACCGTTAATTATTGTTTCCTCCAGAATATTTATACCCAAACAACCTGAAGATGCAGGATTCAACGAGGTTGATTGGGTATATGAGTCACAGCTCTCAACATTTAGTCCTTACATTATGTAGGTTTAAAATTTGACCACATGGAGGATTCAATACGATGCCAGGAAAAGTTTCGGATTACATGACACGTAAACTTATCACCGTCAGCGCAGACACCGGTGTACGCGAAGCCTACTTTTTAATGCGAGACAAAGACATACGCCATCTACCGGTTACACAAGACTCGCAATTGGTTGGTATTATCAGCGACAGATCGCTGCGCCGCCCAAATTGGGCTGATGAAGCACCGGATATTGAACACCCTTATTTGTTGTCAGATGATCTGACTGTCGGTGACGTCATGATCAAAGATGTCATTACCTGCCGAACCTACGAAACCCTGTCGAAGGCCAATCAAACCTTGTTGGATTACAATGTCGGCGCACTGCCGGTGTTAGACAAAACCGATGATTTAGTCGGCATACTGTCTGCGGTTGATTTGCTGGAAGCGCTTCAAGACATGCTCAAAACTGAAAAACGAGCCAAAAAGCAGCGTGCGTAAGCCAACAAACCAAAAAAGCCGCGATAGCGGCTTTTTTAATGCAAAGTTTCAGACACTAACAGTTAGTTAAACAAACCTTTAGTTAAACAAACCTTTTAGCAACTTATCCGCCACGTTTTTCACTTTGTCATCGCCCGCTTTGTCACCAAGCAATTTCTCTAAGCCACGCTCAGCTTCTTTGCGCACCTTTTCTTCCAACACTTTATTACTGGTCAACAGTGCTTTGACATCTAGCTTGTAGCTTGGCGCTTGCCACGTGCCGCCAATCGCAACGGGAATGGTAACGTCTTTCAGCTCATCAATGTCTTTCCCGCCCTGTCCTTTGCTGGTTCCAACCACAGAGACAAACACCTCGAAGTCCAAATCTTCGCTGACCAGATTGGTTTGACCTTCACTACGAATACGCAGCGCGGGCGCTTCCATCTTCATGTTGCGCGTTGATGCAATGCCTTTACCTAGGTTAAAGGTCGCCGTTAGCGCACTGAAGTCTGTTTGACGAGCTTCCTCGACATAATCCGCACGCTTACCTTTTAGTGTCGCTTTGGCTTCACGAATCATTTCAGGGATGTTGATACCGTCAATGGAGCCATCTGCAAAGTTGATAGCCACAGTACCCGTGATGCCAGTGCGAAGACGTTTTTCTGACAAACCAACACCATTTACATTCACGTCAATGCTGCCACGACCAGACAAAATATCTTCGTTGGCTGCTGCCATTAGCAAAGGCTGAACGTTAACGTTTTTGATGTCTTTGGTGACACGATAGCGAGCAGGCGTTACCGTTGCATCCAACGAGCCTTCGGCAGACACTGAACCACCATAGAGCTTCGCATCAAATTGCTTTAGGTTGACCTTGCCACGGTTAACAGCAAATGCGGTCTTCACTTGGCTAACCTTTACATTGTTGGCGACCAATTCATCAATTGCGATTTCCCCTGCAATATCCAACCCTTTCAGGGCTGATAAGTCAGGCTCGTCATCGCTCAATGGCGCTTTGGCAATAGCGGTGGCAGATTGGTCATTAGGCGCTGACGATGGCTTGGTTTCCGCAGGTTTTGAGACAGCAGGTTGTGCCGCCTCTGTGGTGTTGCCTAGAAACGCATCAAGATCAATCTTCGAACTATGAAGCGCGAAACGTACAGCGGGAATATCGGCCAGCGCAACTGATGCATGACCATCAACCTCCAACTCATCAAGGCTGGCAACCAACTGACTCAGTGTTAACTTCTGCGTGTTGTTATTGAACGCCGCATCCGCTTTAAGGCTGATATTCATCTCTGGCCGCGGAAGTGATGCTCCAGCCAACAGGGTCGAGATATCAATGCCAGTCGCTTGAATATTCGCTATCGATTTATCGACCAACACAGAGGCTTTACCTGACGTATCAAATGACATGTCGTTCGCCTTGCCTTTGGCAGAAAACGTCAAGGCCGCAGGCATTGCTAGTGCAACCTGATCGGCAGTGAGCGACAGGCTGTCTAGTTGAATATTGGCGTCATTCAAAGAAGCGGATAAAGACAGCTTACGAAGCTGTGACTCCATCGCCACTTTGTTCAGCATCGCTTCCATTTGGCCTTTCGCAGTAAATACCATGGCATTTTGCTTTCCTTCAACGTCAAACTCGACCGGCACCCAAGTGCCAGTGGTCAGCTTTCCGATATGAAGATTTAGCTGGCTAATTTCACTGATGGTATGAACCTTATCGTCGCGCACTACTGCACTGGCATTAACCACATCCAACCCACCAATTGTAATGGTCCATGCTGTAGCGGCTTGGCTATCACTGGCAGGTTCGGTGGTCGGCGTCTGTGACGCAGTCTCCGGCTCGCTATCTGTGGTCGACGCGTCTCCGGTCAGCCCATCAAGATTACTCTGCCCGTTTGGCAATGTTTGAATAAAGACATGGGCGCCATACAAGCTCACGAGACCAATGTCGAGTGTATCCGACATCAACGGCATCACAGCGACGGACAAGTCAGCGCGATCCAGTTTGAGCATATTTGGTTCAGCGAAACCTTGGGGGTTTTTAAATGCTAATTTTTCAACGGACAAACCTAAGCTCGGCCAGAAGCGCCAACTGATGTCACCATCGATGACCAACTCTCGCCCTGTCGCTTTCTTCACTTCGTCAGCAATCAGCGGCTTAAAATCGTTAGGGTTGATAACCGCAACAAGCACACCTATCGCGACAACCACTAACATCACCAGTCCAAGAAGGATGTAGAGAAGCTTTTTCATGATGACAAACCGTTCCTTTTGAGATGCATTGAGATAACAGCAAAAGACTAACGAATTATGACGCAAATTTCTGCATCAAAACGCCTCGTTTCAGCGTATTTAAAAAACAAAGCGAAAAGATCTAATCTTCGTTGATCCGCGAGGCATCAGCTCCTTGCTGATTTTTGTACTTGGCATTTTCTCTTTTGTGATAAGGGCGTTCTGCAGGGCTTGTCATGGTTTCAAAACTCAGTGCGCCAATTGGCATACCCGGGCGCAGCGCCAAAGGCAAACGACCACTGTTGTAAAACTCCAACACAATACGACCTTGCCAACCTGGGTCAATCCTATGTGCCGTGACATGCACCATTAAACCCAGACGAGCCAATGATGAACGGCCGTCAAGCCAACCAACAATATCATCAGGCAAGGTCACTACTTCTTGCGTCACTGCTAATGCTAACTGCCCAGGATGAAGATAAAACGCCTCACCTTCGGCAATCTCTATTTCATCACTCATGACTTTATCGAGTTGTGCGGACACTTCTTCTTTCGGCCCAGACAAATCGATATAGGGCGCCCCATACTCTTGAAAGACTCGAAACTGGTTGCCAAGAGTCACATCGGCGGTCACACCCGAAATGGCCTCGTCATTGGGTCTGGGTTCAATGGTAATGTGTCCACTGTCCAAGTATTCACGTATATGCTTGTCACTTAATCTCATCGCACGCTCCCTGCTTAAATTGCCACACAGCATTGACCATGTGCGGCTTAGGCTTCCCCAACCTCAAAGATAAAAAAAACCGGACTAAGCCGGCTTCTTTATTATTATGCTTTTAGCAATTTTGCTATATGTGCTTTTAGCACATCGATGGCAATACGGTTTTTACCGCCTCGCGGAACAATGATGTCCGCATACTGCTTAGATGGCTCAATGAACTGCATGAACATTGGGCGAACTGTGTTTTGGTACTGTTGAAGAACAGATTCCATTGTACGACCACGCTCTGCAACATCACGCTTCACGCGACGAAGTAAACAAATGTCCAGAGGCGTATCCATAAAGATACTCGCATGCATCAAATCACGCAGACGTGGATCAGTCAGTAGCAAGATACCTTCCAAAATGATCACCTTCTTCGGCGTCAATGTGGTGCTCTCGTCCATACGAGTATGCTCGGCATAGCTATATTGTGGCACTTCTACGGCTTTACCTTCCGTCAGCGCTTGGAGATGCTTACAAAGCAAATCATGGTCCAACGCTTGCGGGTGATCGTAATTTGTCTTTACGCGATCTTCCATGCTGAGATGACTTTGATCACGGTAATAGCGGTCTTCCGTGATAACACCGATCTGATGATCGCCCACTTTTTCTTTCAGTTCCTGATAGATGGTGCTGGCGATCAGACTTTTACCAGATGCAGATGCCCCTGCAATACCGATAATGACACATTGGTTGTTGTCACTCATATATGAATACCCGGAAGTTTGGCGAGAAATAAACCGCCTGATTATAGGGAGTTGGATGCGCTCACGCCATCAAAATATGTGATGAACATCTCAAATAAAAGTAAGATGCACAATGTTTCACCAAGCTGCACGCGATTTGCGCATCAATTCACCCTTTCAACACGGCCCTCATTACTCACCCAATGTGGTGATGGAGATTTGCTCTGGTGCAGTTTCTCCGCTCCAAAAGAGTTGGCAAGCAACGCGCAACGCTAACTGACGGTAGATAGCCGCATGTTCGCTATCAGGTTTCGACGTGACAGTAGGGCTACCTGCATCAATGTCTTCACGAATACTCATGTGCAGAGGCACTTGCGCCAGAACGGATAAATCCAAACTCTCTGCCATTTTCTGTGCGCCGCCTTGCCCAAAGATGGCTTCGTGATGCCCACATTGGCCACAGATGTGATAACTCATGTTTTCAACCACACCCATCACAGGCACTGCCACTTTATCGAACATGGAGACGCCTTTTATTGCATCCGCCAGGGCTAAGTCTTGCGGCGTTGTCACGACAATTGCCCCTGTGATGGGAAATTGCTGCGCCATACTCAAGGCAATATCTCCCGTCCCTGGCGGCATATCCACGACAAGGTAATCCAAATCAGGCCAACGGGTTTCATTCACCAATTGTGCAAACGCTTTTGAAGCCATTGGGCCACGCCACACCATGGCATTTTCGTCAGGCACTAGATAACCGATGGAGTTACTAAATAGACCATGAGCCTCGACAGGCTCCATGTTTTTACCATCAAGGGTAACAGGTTGCTTACCTTTGGTTCCCAGCATAATAGGAACCGAGGGCCCATAAATATCCGCATCAAGTATGCCAACTTTGGCGCCTTGAGCATGCAACGCCAACGCAAGATTCACCGACGTGGTAGATTTACCGACTCCCCCTTTCGCTGAACTCACCACAATCACGTTTTTCACACCTTTGATCAACGCTTTGTCACCTGCCTTAATCGGCGCGACACGCTGTGTGAGCGTAAAACTGGGGACAGATGTGCCATTGGTTTTCTGAACGGTTAACCATGCATCGAGCTCAGTGATGAGTTCTCCAGCAGCAAAGGGAAACGTCACAGTCACGTCACCTTGTTTTGACTCAAGCACGATACCTGGATGGCTTGCCCAATCAGAGATCAATCCAGGATGTTGAAACTGATTAAGCAAATCGACGACGGCAGACATATCAATCCCTCTATGTATGAATACGCCCACTCACAAGCAAATGGACGATATATTTCGAGTATATCGAGTTAGTCAAACTCGATTTTCATAGCCTAATGAAATTTAAACGAAAGCGCACGATTTTCATCCTGCAGTTAAAGAATACATTCGCTACAACAAGACGGCGTCAGACCCATAAGAAACAAAATACCAATGAAAGGAGCACATCACGACAGCTTAAGCAGGTGTTTACTTGGGTTACGCTAGGCATTCCCACCCGTATCAGGTAATATTTGCGCCATTCATTCGATTCATTTGTCAAAAGCGAACTAACTAAATTATGGCTGCAAACCAACGTAAAATTCTGGTTACCTGTGCCCTGCCTTACGCTAATGGCTCCATCCATTTGGGTCATATGCTTGAGCACATTCAGGCAGACGTATGGGTGCGTTATCAGCGCCTGCGTGGCAACACTGTTAATTTCATTTGTGCCGACGATGCACACGGTACCCCTATCATGCTGAAAGCACAGCAATTGGGTATTGAGCCGGAAGCCATGATTGCGGCAATGCAGAAAGAGCATGAGACGGATTTCGCTGGCTTTGACATCAGCTTTGACAACTACCATAGCACTCACAGTGAAGAAAACCGTGAGCTGGCTTCGTACATCTACACCCAGTTGAAGAACAACGGCTTCATCAATAGCCGTTCAATCTCTCAACTGTTCGACCCAGAAAAAGAGATGTTCCTTCCGGACCGCTTCGTCAAAGGGACTTGCCCGAAATGTGGCGCCGAAGATCAATACGGTGATAACTGCGATAACTGTGGTGAAACCTACAGCCCGACTGATTTGATCAACCCAAAATCAGCGGTCAGCGGCGCAACACCAGTCATGAAGGACTCGGTACACTTCTTCTTTGACTTGCCACAATTCGCCGACATGTTGAAAGCGTGGACCACCTCAGGTGCGCTTCAAGACGAAACGGCAAACAAGATGGCCGAGTGGTTTGAAACGGGTCTGCAACAGTGGGATATCTCACGTGATGCACCTTACTTCGGCTTTGAAATTCCTGGCGAACCAGGCAAATATTTCTACGTATGGCTAGACGCGCCAATCGGCTACATGGGTTCATTCAAGAACTACTGTAACAAGAACAGCGACGTCGACTTTGACGAATACTGGAAGAAAGACAGCACGACTGAGCTTTACCACTTTATCGGTAAAGACATTGTCTATTTCCACAGCCTATTCTGGCCTGCCATGCTGGAAGGCGCTGGTTTCCGTAAGCCAACCAATGTGTTTGTTCACGGCTATGTGACAGTTAACGGCGCAAAAATGTCGAAATCAAAAGGAACGTTCGTGAAAGCGAGCACCTACTTGAAGCATTTGGACCCTGAGTGCCTGCGCTACTACTACACGGCGAAACTCAACAACCGCATTGATGACCTTGATTTGAACTTGGACGATTTCGTTCAGCGCGTGAACTCAGATATCGTGAACAAAGTGGTCAACCTCGCATCACGCAACGCTGGCTTCATCGCTAAGCGCTTCGACGGTCAGCTATCCGCTGAATGCGCAGAGCCTGAGCTTTACGCTGAATTTGCGGGTGCAGCAGAACGTATCGGCGATCTATACGAGAAACGCGAGTTTAGCCGTGCTATCCGTGAAGTTATGGCATTGGCCGACAAAGCGAACCAGTACGTGGATGAAAAAGCGCCGTGGGTTGTCGCAAAAGAAGAAGGCAAAGATGCTGAGCTTCAAGCGATCTGTTCAATGGGCATTAACTTGTTCCGTGTGCTGATGGCATACCTGAAACCAGTTATGCCAGAACTGGCAAAACGAACGGAAGCATTTTTGAACGAAACACTGACGTGGGAAGGCATTGCTCAACCACTCACAGGCCACGCTGTTAGCCCGTTCAAAGCACTGTTTAGCCGCATCGATCCGAAACACGTTGAAGCCATGGTTGAAACGTCAAAAGAAGATGCTGCAGCTGAGAAAGCGCTCGCAGAAAAAGCGGATGCAAACAAAGCAAAAAGCCCATTGGTAGAAGAACCTATCGCTGCTGAAATTGAGTTCGATGATTTTGCCAAAGTCGATCTTCGCATCGCGAAAATCATCTCTTGCGAGTCTGTGCCAAAAGCAGACAAGCTGCTTAAATTCCAATTGGACCTAGGCGGCGAAACTCGCCAAGTGTTCTCTGGTATTAAATCAGCCTATAACCCAGAAGATTTGGTCGGCAAATACACGGTTGTGGTTGCTAACCTCAAGCCGCGCAAAATGAAGTTCGGTATGTCTGAAGGGATGATTCTTGCTGCTGGCCCTGGTGGCAAAGACCTATGGTTGCTTGAACCTCACGAAGGTGCTCAAGCCGGTATGCGTGTGATGTAATCGCCGCTGTCGTCGCAGCCACAAACTGCACACAATAAAAAAAGGGAGCCAGATTGGCTCCCTTTTTTTGTCTTCATTTTGGCCTGTCACTTTCAGAGACCATGATCACATTTATTGCACCGTGTTGGTTCGTTAATGCATCAAGGATGAACACGCCATCCACAAGAAAACACTTAAACCTATGATTTAAAACAAAAACAACAATTGGCATATGACCTGCAATATCTGTTCAGGCTCTCAATCTGAGGAAAGAAATATGTCTCTATTACGTGCAATCACTCCAACTTGGTTAATACAGCTTGGCAAAAGCATGTCCAGCACAAAAGAAACGCGTAGAGAACAATATCGTTCACAAATCAACAGCCTGCGCTCGCTGTTGTGGATGGTTCACGAACACAATACTCGTTATGTTCGCTGCCCTCAGTCACCTCAAGCTTCTAAAGCACGTGATGACATACGCGAGTATTGTGAGGAAATGCAAACATCATGCAGCAATCCTCAACGACCTCTATTTCGAGTGTTAAACGCACGTATGGAGCAAGCTCTGTCGGCACTGCCTAACCAGACCAAGCCGAGTTGGTATGCCATTCACCACAGAACCTCTGATCATCTCATTTATATCATTGATGAAATAGCCCGCTCATACCTTGCCGAAAGCAAGCACGATGCAATGTATGAGGAATACCAAGCATTTTGGCAAACATGGATAGATACCAAAGAATCTCAATTACGTTTTGAACAAGCCACCATGCGTTTGATAGAAGGAAAAATGGCCTCATGGCAATCAGTGAGTCTGCAAAGCCGAATTCTACAAAAGCGCATGCATCAACTATCACTCATTTCGAGTTCTGAAGTGTCATTGGCATTTGACCGCATCGATAATCAATTTGACTCAATTGTTCAATCGAAAGAGGGAGACGTACCCGCATCCTCCTTAGTTAAAATCAGTCAAGACTTGAGTGTTGTCCTCCTTCACCTCTTTGATCAGGAACTGACAATACGCACCAATGATGCTCTGATGGAAAAGAATCACAAAGCCAAGACAACCGTGCATGCTCTTCCTGACCCTAATCAAAGCGCATAATATTGATGAGTCTACATGCATCAAACTAGCCAAGAAAACACCCTACGCAACCTGATGTTATGATCCAGAGATCATCAGGTTGCGTGGTTCTTTAGCGCCTTGGGTTCCAGGTTTTTTGAATGTAGGTTTCTTGAATGTCATGCCCTTAAATATCAGGGACCTTGGACCTTGGACCTTGGACCTTGGACAAGAATATAGGGGTTGGACAATAGCGTGAAATGAAAAAAGCCAGCATATGCTGGCTTTTGGATAGTGTAAGGTGTCATCAACCAATACGTCGGAACTGCATCACCAATCGCTTCTGCTCAGCGAGAGCTTGGAACAACCTCTCTGCCTCTTCTACCGACTCCCTCGATATTGAGATGGTATGTTGAGAAAGCTCAGACACAGACTGAATGTTACCGTTCATCTCATTGGATACTGCAGCTTGCTCTTGCACCGCTGTCGCAATTTGATGGTTTCTATCGTTAATATCAGTCACCAACTCTTGAGAGCGCCTTAGCACATCACCTGCCTGCTCCGCGCTGACAACACATTCTTCTGACAAAGTGGTACCGCGAGACATCGCATCAACCGCTTGCTGCGTCCCATTCTGAATTTTTGAAATCACATCCTGAATTTCAGACGTTGACTCCTGAGTACGCTGTGCCAATGCACGAACTTCATCAGCAACAACCGCAAAGCCTCGACCTTGCTCGCCAGCACGTGCCGCTTCAATCGCAGCATTGAGAGCCAGTAAGTTGGTCTGCTCTGCGATGCCCTGAATAACATCGGAAACGGCACCAATGCGCTTTCCATGTTCTTCGAGTTCAGAAATCACGCTGGAAGCAGAGTTAAGCTGTTTTGCCAGGTTCTGAATCGCATCGACGGTTTTACCCACCGTTTCCATGCCTGCCAATGTCGCATCTTGTGCTTCCAACGCTGCGTCAGATGCGCTCTGCGTATTACCTGACATGTCATTAGCGGTGGCTGACATTTGATTGATAGCCGCTGCAATCTGATCCGTTTCTGCATTCTGCCTATCAAGGTTACCAGCGGTTCTTTCGCCGTTTTCCTTCGCAGTGCTTGCAGCATTAAGTACTTGATCACTGCCATCCATGATTCGACCTACAATAGCGTTCAGCTCTGCCGCTCGCATTTTCAGGGCCAATTCAATCTCGGAGACATCATCAATGGCACCATTATATAAATATTCCATCAGCGGGTTGTCATAAGCTTCTTTAGCTAGCGAAGTCACCGCTTCTAATCGCCGAGTCAACATGAAAATCGCGACAACTGACACGACCAGTTGAACCGCAACGGATGCCACAAACCCAGCGAAGAACCCTGCAGCACCCGCCAATATTGCACCAAGAACAAACCATATCAACGCTCGCTGCCACAAACGGGTACGGGGCATTTTCAATGCCGAAGGCGTTTTACCTGCCAATAATTGCGGATAAACCTTTTCTGCCCGCTCAACACTTTTTCTGTCCGGAACCATCCGAACCGACTGATACTCAACGATCTCTCCGTTTTTCTTAATAGGCGACGCAAACGCATTCACCCAATAATGATCACCATTACTCGAACGATTTTTCACCAACCCCATCCAAGAGCGACCACTTTTAATGTAGTCCCACATGTTCTCGAACGCCGCCGGCGGCATGCTTGGATGGCGAACCATGTTATGAGGCTGTCCAACCAGTTCCTCTTGGGTATAACCTGCAACTTCACAAAATTCTTTACTTACGTACTTAATAATACCGCGAGTGTCAGTGGTGGAGAGTAGGTTGTAGTCAATAGGGAAACGTACTTCCTTTTCTGTCACTGGATTGTTGATTCGCATACAACACTACCTTTCAGTTATTGAGACTTTTACCTAATAAGTAATGTTAGTCCATTAATTGAGAATGTAATGAGAAGGTTGTGATTAATTAGTTACTTACGTAATGTGGCATCTGAATAAATCTTTATTTTCAATGCCTTACTGATGAGAATAAATTGAAGAGTCAAACAATTGGAAGATGGCATCAAAACACAAAGGTAGAAAAACAGAACTGAGTGGCAGATTTTGGTATCACGACATATAAAAAAACCGACAACAAAGTGTCGGCTTTATATTTCAGCATATCCAACCATGTTAGTCAGCGGATATACAAGTGATCAACTTGGAATTAACCAATATGCGTTGCGCCACCCATGTATGGGCGAAGTACTTCTGGCACTTCAATGCGACCATCTTCAAGCTGATAGTTTTCCAGAATCGCTACCATGGTACGGCCAACAGCCAAACCAGAACCGTTTAGTGTGTGCAGTAACTCAGGTTTGTTCGCACCTTTACGGCGGAAACGCGCTTGCATACGACGTGCTTGGAAATCCGTCATGTTTGAACATGATGAAATTTCGCGGTACGTGCTCTGAGCTGGAACCCACACTTCGAGATCGTAGGTTTTAGCTGAACCGAAGCCCATATCACCAGTACAAAGAATCACTTTGCGGTAAGGCAGATTCAATAACTGAAGGACTTTCTCAGCATGACCGGTCAATTCTTCCAACGCTGCCATTGAATCTTCTGGTTTCACGATTTGTACTAATTCAACTTTGTCGAATTGGTGCATACGGATCAAGCCACGGGTATCGCGACCATATGAGCCAGCTTCTGAACGGAAACAAGGCGTGTGAGCCGTCATGCGGATCGGCAAGTCAGCTTCGTCAACGATGGTATCGCGAACCATATTTGTCAACGGCACTTCTGCTGTCGGGATCAGCGACATACCAACACCTTCTTCGGTAGCTGGTTGAGTGTGGAACAAATCTTCACCAAACTTTGGTAGCTGACCAGTACCAAATAGGCTGTCTGCATTGACCAAATACGGAACATACATTTCGGTGTAGTCATGTTCAGTGGTGTGAAGATCAAGCATGAATTGGGCAATAGCACGATGTAGACGCGCCATTTGGCCTTTCATTACGATAAAACGAGAACCAGATAGTTTGACCGCACTTGCGAAATCTAAACCACCAGAAAGCTCACCAAGATCAACATGGTCTTTCACTTCAAAGTCATACGACTTAGGCTCACCCCAAACAGAAATTTCTACGTTTTCAGATTCATCTTTGCCTACTGGCACAGCGTCATCAGCAACGTTAGGAACGGCTTGTACAATCGCGTTCAATTCATTTTGAAGATCAGCCAACTCAGCTTTTGCTTTGTTTAGCTCTTCGCCAAGGTTTTCAACATCTGCCAGCAAAGGCTGGATATCTTCGCCCTTCGCTTTCGCCTGACCAATGGACTTGGAACGTGCGTTACGCTCTGCTTGAAGTTCTTCAGTACGAACTTGCAGCGATTTACGCTTTTCTTCAAGATCGCGGAGTGTGTCGACGTCAAGCTTAAAGCCACGACGCGCCAATTTTTCAGCTGTTGCGTCCAGCTCGGTACGAAGCAGTTTAGAATCCAGCATGTTAATCCTGTGAATCGTTATCTAACAGTGCCTGAAAAAGAGTTAACGCTGCCACGCACTAATATGACAACGCCAATATGAAAGGATCTTGCCCCAGTCTTTTGCGACATTTCATTCGGAAACAACGGGGTCTTAAGGGCTTAAACAATACCCAAAATACCCTCTTTTTCCTAGCGTTTTTGGGGGCTATTTGCGTCTAATTGGTCAAGAAATGCCAACTTCTCAGCGATTTTAATTTCAAGCCCACGATTTACGGGTTCGTAGTATCGTGTGCCTTTCATTTCCTGAGGGAAATAGCTCTCACCCGCGGCATACGCATTTGGCTCATCATGGGCGTAACGATAACCGTCGCCATAACCCAAATCCTTCATCAGACTGGTTGGCGCATTGCGAAGATGATTGGGAACTTCAAAGTCGGGATGCATTTTTGCATCACGAAGCGCCTGTTTCCAACCGACGTACACGGCATTACTTTTTGGCGCACAAGCTAGATAAACTGCCGCCTGCGCTATGGCTCGTTCACCTTCGGATGGCCCAACACGCGTGAAACAATCCCATGCGCTGATAGCAACTTGCATCGCTCTTGGATCGGCATTCCCCACATCTTCCGATGCTATTGCAAGTAGCCGCCTTGCCACATATAAAGGATCGCCGCCTGCGGTGATAATACGGGCATACCAATACAAGGCTGCGTCAGGGTCTGAGCCGCGAACCGATTTATGAAATGCGGATATCAAGTCGTACCATAGGTCGCCCTTATTATCGAATCTCGCGATTTTCTCCCCTGCCACTTCAGCAAGAAGTTCTAGGGTAATGCGCTTATCCCCTTTATCGTCCGCCTCGACCATGTCTGACAACATTTCGAGGTAGTTGAGCGTCATCCTTGCATCACCCGATGTGAAGTTTGCTAGATGCTCTTTCACATCCTCAGGGAATACGAGGTTTTCACCACCCAACCCTCTATTTTTATCAGTCAACGCCTGTTCTATCACCTCAAGAATGTCTTCTTTATCGAGTGACTTCAGCTTATAAACACGCGCTCGCGACAACAATGCATTATTGAGCTCAAACGACGGGTTCTCCGTCGTCGCGCCAATAAACGTTACAGTGCCATCTTCAATATGCGGCAAAAATGCATCTTGCTGGCTTTTGTTAAAGCGGTGGACTTCGTCGACAAAAAGAATCGTTCTTCGCCCCACCAACTTGTTTTCACGCGCTTTATCTATGGCTAAACGAATGTCTTTCACCCCAGAGGTCACTGCCGACACGCGCTCAATTTCAGCGTCTGCGTAGCCCGCTGCCACTTCTGCCAAGGTGGTTTTTCCTGTTCCGGGAGGTCCCCACAAAATCATGGAATGCAGTTGCCCACTCTCCAATGCACGGCGTAACGGTTTCCCTTCACTAAGAAGGTGTTTTTGACCAATATATTCGGAAAGATTCGTCGGACGCATGCGTGCAGCAAGAGGGCGAAAATCGTCCGCAAATTCCAGACTGAAATTACTCACAAGCAGGACTCTCGGTTTGAGGAGCGAGGTGTTAACTTAGCATGACTAAGCCAAACACCTCACATGATAGTGATATTACGTAAGGGCGATAGTTCGCCGCAGAGAGGCATTTTATTGTTTATTGACGCTGGTCGTCCAGTTCTACACCTTCTGGCACCGTGAAACGAAATAGCGCATCGCTAGGCGATACATTCTTGACATTTTGCAGCGCGAAACGGCTCGTTTGTCCATCTTGTTCAACCACAGCAAACTCTGAAATACGTCCATCTGGTTGAACATCCACAACAAACTCACCCAAATTACCCGTTTGCTTTGGTGACAGAACAAAGGTGTCACCGTCTTGCTTGACGTTGTAGTTACCCCAATCTTTAGGATCATTTCGTGTCAGCAATACAAAAGGTGTTTGTGATGTCGCATCGTCAAGCCACATTGCGGTAACTTGCTCAATAAACGGGCTGTAGTACCAAAGGGTTTTCCCGTCTGATACGAGGATGTTTTCATCCGGCATCACAGTTTCCCAATTGAAAAGATTGGGGCGCTTCATGGCAAGAGTACCTTCACCCTCACTAATGACCTCGCCATCAGGGCTGGTGACGATTTGCTCAAAGTTTGCAGTGAAGCTATTTAGCTTTGCCAAACGTGTGTTCAGTTCTTGTTGTGGTGTTGCAAATACTGCCGGTGCCACCAGCAGCAAAGACATCAACATCATCTTTTTCATTTATGGTTTCCGATTAATCTCTTGGCGGTGGTGGCGGAGCCAACACCTCACGATTTGAGTTATGACCCGGTGCGCTAACAATGCCTTGTACTTCCAACTGTTCGACAATACGCGCCGCTCGGTTGTAGCCAATTTTAAAACGACGCTGCACACCAGAGACTGACGCTCTGCGAGATTCAGTCACAAATTCAACGACCTGATCAAACAACTGATCAAGCTCTTCTCCATCCCCGGCACCGGCGGCTTCTCCAGGCAATAGGCCTTCTGCACCTTGATCACCATTGGTAATGTCGGTGATGTACTGCGGTTTCCCTCGCGCCTTCCAGTTGCTCACCACTCGGTGTACTTCGTCATCATTCACAAACGCACCATGGACACGTGCAGGATGATTCGAGCCGTTTGGCATAAATAACATGTCACCCATACCAAGTAGAGATTCAGCACCGCCTTGGTCCAAAATGGTACGAGAGTCAGTTTTAGTAGAAACAGTAAACGCCATACGAGTTGGAATATTAGCTTTAATCAAGCCGGTAATAACATCCACTGATGGTCGCTGTGTTGCGAGTACAAGGTGAATACCTGCGGCTCGCGCTTTTTGCGCCAAACGCGCGATGAGCTCTTCAACCTTTTTACCAACAACCATCATCAAGTCGGCAAATTCATCAACGATGACGACGATATATGGCAGTTTTTCCAGCGAAGGGGCTGTTTCATCCATGCTATCACCTGGACTCCAAAGTGGGTCAGGAATTGGATGGTCAGCGTCTGCCGCTTCTTTGACTTTGTCATTAAAGCCCGCAATGTTTCTGACACCGAGCATGGACATAAGTTTATAACGACGTTCCATTTCGGCCACACACCAACGCAGTGCATTGCCTGCGTCTTTCATGTCAGTAACCACTTCGGTTAATAGGTGTGGTATCCCTTCATAAACCGAAAGCTCAAGCATTTTCGGGTCAATCATGATGAAGCGAACATCTTCTGGACCCGCTTTGTACAACATGCTGACAATCATGACGTTAACGCCCACGGATTTGCCAGAACCTGTCGTACCTGCAACAAGCATGTGTGGCGCTTTCGCCAAATCGGTAACAATCGCTTCGCCGGCAATGTCTTTACCCAAAACCACAGAAAGTGGCGACTTCGAGTTTTGGAATCGCTCACTCGCAACCACATCAGACATAAACACGGTTTCACGGCTATTGTTAGGCAACTCTAAGCCAATGTAAGGCTTGCCAGGAATCACATCGACAACTCGCACTGCACTGGTCGATAAAGAGCGTGCAATGTCTTTTGATAGCCCCATAATGCGACTGACTTTTACACCAGGTGCCAATTCAAGTTCAAATCGCGTGATCACCGGCCCAGGGAAAATACCTTTCACCGTGACTTTGATTTTGTATTCTTCCAAGCGTGTTTCTATCAACTGCGCTTGGTATTGCAGCTCTTCATCCGTCGCGCGCGTTGCCGTATTGCGTGGAGGATCCAGCAAATCCAACGTCGGTAAGGGTTCTGCGGGCTTAGGTAAGTTTGGTTCATCTTTCACTAAAAACGGATGCAGTGCTCCCGCCGCATTTTTCTGAGCTTCGCGGATGGTTTCCATAAATGGGTCATCATCGGGGATCACGGATGTCGCCTGAGCGCGGTCAAGTTCTGATAAACCGTCCGTATTACCAATGGCAATGTCATGTCGCGGCTCATGATCCAACTCAAGATTATCGACATCAAATGCCGAGTCATTCTCGCGCGTATCCTCTGTGTCGTCGTAGTCAAAAGGAGGCTCGTCGTCCATAGACTCATTCGGTTCATGCACTGCCGGCGTGTCCATCATCAACACATCATCAGGCTCAAAGCCAACGTCACTCGTCTGCGCAATATGAGCAGGCTCATCACTAATGACGTGAGTGACATCCTCAACGCGAAGATCGCTGTCGGTTGGAATAAATTCAGGCTCAGGTGCGATGTCGTGCTCAGGTTCAAAATCCGAAGTAATAACGGGCTCTTTACGCTCAACAATAACTGGGACTGGGGTGTGTATCACTGGCTTATCAGAGCGACGACCACTATCTGCTTTATCGTCGACACGTTGAGGCTTGCTCAATGCAGCAATATCAGTCAATTCGAGTTCTTCATCATTCAAAGATGAGGAGAACAAGGGATCGGTGAGATCGATATCAGCGGTATCCGCATCCGACGTATCAACTGTCGCGCCCAAGGTTTGTGCCTTATCACCACGGGCTCTATTCACAAGCCAAGTGACTGACGACAGGGTTTTCTCACCCAAGGTATCAACAATCGTTAACCATGAAATACCCGTGAAAAGCGTAAAACCCGCCGCCCACAAGAACATCAAGACCAGAGTTGTACCCAGCACATTAAACAACGGTAAGGAAAGAGCGGTCAGCACATCACCCACGACGCCACCGGACGAGAAATACCAGAAATCATCAAAATTCAGATCAGCCAAACCACTGCTGGTAAGCAACAGTAAAACGACACCCAGAATTTTGGTTGCAAGAATGGTGTAATTAAGAGGCTCACTTTCTCCTCGGCGACGAAATACAACCCACCCTGCAAGAAGAAGCAAGAATGGCATTGGGTAAGCTAATGTACCTAACGCAAAGAAAAAGGTATCAGCAACCCAAGCTCCCGCACTACCTGCTGCATTTTGAACAGGACCATCCCAAGCTGTTTGTGACCATGATGGATCGGAGGAATCGTAACTAAGAAGGGAAACCAGCATGAACACAGCAGACAACAACGCAAGAATCAATGCGCTCTCTTTCAAACGTTGTTTTCCATTTAAACGACGTGAGGTGTCTGTCTGTTTCTGCTCCTGACGCAAGAAGAACTCCATTATCACCTATCTTTCAAAATTTAAGCCCCAAAGTGAGGGTTATGGCTTTATACCCAATCAACCTGAAGATGCTCGATTTCAGAGGTCATCAGTGCGTTCAGTTCAAGGCAAATTCTTGTAGGAATAGTCATTCTATTTCACAGGAACTTAACGATGAAGTGGACGCACTGAGGGCCTCCCTTCGGGTGAGTTTACTGACGCCATGCTCGGTGTTATCCCTTTTTGATGGAGATCACTACATCGGCAAAGGGACGCCTAGATCATAACGTCAGTAAACCTCGCTGAATCCTGCATCTTCAGGTTGTTTGAGTATATGATTATTCATTATTTGCCGAAGACACGAAGGAAGAAATAACCATATTCCCCCTTTCAACGCCCTTTACTTGCAAAAGTGTACACCAAACAAAAAAACAAACCGAGCAGCAAGCTACTCGGTTTGTAGAATATAACACTAATGTCAGCCCTCTTTGTTCGAGGTGCGTGAGCTTTTTAACGCGTTTTGATAACCAAATGGTTAGTTTGCTTCACTTCTTCCATCACGACATAAGTTCGAGTGTCGTTGACTCCAGGTAGACGAAGCAACGTCTCACCCAAAAGCTTACGGTATGCTGACATGTCCGACACGCGGGTCTTCAGCAAGTAGTCAAAATCACCTGAGACTAAGTGACACTCTTGGATATCTTCGAGTTGTTGAACGGCCTTGTTAAACTGTTCGAACACATCCGGCGCACCACGGTTCAGGGTAATCTCAACAAATACCAGCAATGAAGCATCAAGGAACTGAGGGTTCAACAATGCGGTATAACCACTGATATAGCCTTGTCTTTCTAAACGACGAACACGTTCCAGACAGGGGGTTGGAGAAAGTCCTACACGCTTAGACAGTTCAACGTTTGAAACGCGACCATCTTTTTGCAGTTCATTAAGGATATTTCTGTCAATGCGGTCCAATTCCTTGGAGGGTTTCTTTTTGGCGTCAACCATTTTTTATTCCACCTTATTACTTCCTTGCAATGTAAAATGCCATTTTCTTTAACATAACTTATGTTTTTAGCATCAAATCCGTCTTTTTGCGAACTATACTAGCTCTAAATACAACAATACTACAAAACAACAGCTAATAACTCTATATTGAAGCGAGGAATCAGGATGATCATTGGTGTACCTAAAGAGATAAAAAATCATGAATACCGTGTGGGCATGGTGCCTGCCAGCGTACGCGAGCTCGTTTCCCATGGTCATACTGTGCACGTCCAGTCACAGGCAGGAATGGGGATCGGCTTCAGCGATGATGACTACGTCAATGCCGGCGCTTCTGTTCTTCCAAGTGCGAAAGAAGTGTTTGCCACTGCTGAAATGATTGTCAAAGTTAAAGAGCCGCAGGCTGTTGAAAGAGCCATGCTTCGCGAAGGGCAGATATTGTTTACCTATTTGCACCTTGCACCAGATTTTCCACAGACACAAGACCTTATCAAGAGCAAAGCTGTCTGTATAGCCTATGAAACCGTAACAGATTCTAAAGGTCGATTGCCACTTTTGGCGCCGATGTCTGAGGTCGCTGGTCGCATGTCTATTCAAGCGGGTGCACAAGCATTGGAGAAATCTCGAGGCGGTGCAGGCATGCTGCTTGGCGGCGTACCTGGGGTTGAACCCGCGAAAATTGTGGTCCTTGGCGGAGGTGTCGTTGGTTCAAACGCAGCGCGTATGGCGGTTGGTATGCGTGCGGATGTTTCCATTTTGGATCGCAACATTGATACGCTAAGAGCGCTAGATGAAGAATTTCAGGGGCGCGCAAAAGTACTCTACTCAACAGAAGAAATTCTTGAAAAACACGTTCTCGCCGCAGATTTGGTCATCGGAGCAGTGCTAATTCCAGGTGCAGCAGCACCAAAACTCGTCAATGCGGGACATATCAAAAAGATGAAACTGGGCGCTGCCGTTGTCGATGTTGCTATTGACCAAGGTGGCTGCTTTGAAACATCACACGCCACGACGCATGCTGATCCGACTTACATTGTGGATGATGTCGTCCACTACTGTGTCGCCAACATGCCAGGTGCAGTCGCCCGTACGTCAACGTTCGCACTGAACAATGCAACATTACCTTATATCGTGAAACTGGCTAACCTTGGCTACCGTGATGCACTGCTCAGTGACGAAGGCTTACTAAAAGGCCTGAATGTCATTGACGGTAAGGTAACGATAAAAGAAGTCGCTGACGCCTTTAATCTCGACTATCTAGACCCACGTGCTGCAATCTCATAATCCACAGCCAATCAAAGTGTAATATGAGATAACACATTTCAATGAAGGGCACCGCATGGTGCTCTTTCTTTAATTACGCATTTTCCCTACAATCTCTCTCATTAGATCAAACTCAATCCATCCGGAGAAATAATGAGTAACGTAAAGCATTCAAGCCTTCTTATCTTAGGTTCAGGTCCTGCAGGATATACTGCTGCAGTCTATGCTGCTCGCGCCAACCTTAAGCCTGTTATGGTTACTGGCCTACAACAGGGCGGACAGCTCACCACAACGACTGAAGTGGAAAACTGGCCGGGTGATGCAGAAGGGTTAACTGGCCCTGCTCTGATGGAACGCATGAAAGAACATGCTGAAAAATTTGATACCGAAATCATTTTCGACCACATCAATGAAACAGACCTCACTCAGCGCCCTTTCCGCCTTAAAGGCGACAATGCTGAATACACCTGTGATGCATTAATCATCGCAACAGGTGCTTCTGCTCAATATCTTGGTATGGAGTCAGAAGAAAACTTCAAAGGCCGCGGCGTTTCAGCGTGTGCAACCTGTGACGGTTTCTTCTATCGCAACCAGAAAGTCGCGGTGATTGGCGGTGGCAACACGGCTGTTGAAGAAGCACTTTACCTGTCCAACATCGCATCAGAAGTTCACCTTATCCACCGTCGTGATACTTTCCGTGCTGAAAAGATTTTGGTTAGCCGTCTAATGGACAAAGTCGAAAACGGCAATATCGTTTTGCACACAGATCGCGTTCTTGATGAAGTGTTAGGCGATGACATGGGCGTGACAGGCGTTCGTATTAAAGAAACACAATCTGACGCCACCGAAGATTTGGATGTGATGGGCTTGTTCGTTGCCATCGGTCATAAACCAAACACCAGCATCTTTGAAGGTCAATTGGAGATGCACAATGGTTACATCAAAGTGCAATCCGGCCTTGAAGGCAACGCCACACAAACCAGCGTTGAAGGCGTTTTCGCCGCTGGCGATGTGATGGACCATATCTACCGTCAAGCAATCACATCAGCGGGTACCGGCTGTATGGCTGCATTGGATGCCGAGCGCTTCCTAGACGCAAAAGAAAGCAAATAATAATTCGCGTTTTTAGGCCCATTTATGGGCCTATATTTTGCCAACTCAGCCTTCCTATCATCCACATTGTCGTTATTGCTGTACTGACAGTTCGAAACACCGTGGATTAAAAAACCAAGAAGTAGTATGGATAAAAAGAAACAACGCTCGCTAGTCCAGTGGCTAAAAGGACAAAGCAAGCTTGGCAAAACATGGCTCATAACCGCAATCGGACTGGCATTTTTGTCCGGTTTATTTTTGATCGCCCAGGCCGCGTTACTCGCAAACATTCTTCACGAACTCATCATCGAGAAAGCCGACAAATCCGATATCTGGCTGTCCTTCGTAGGACTTGCCATTATCGTTTGCCTACGCGCAATGTGTAGCTGGGGCAAGGAGCAAGCGGGTTATCGCGCTGGTGAAGCCGTCCGCCTTCATATTCGTCATCTCGTGCTGGATAAGCTGCAAACACTTGGTCCTGCCACGATTCAAGGCAAGCCCGCCGGGACATGGGCAAGCTTGGTGCTTGAACAAGTAGAAGAAATGCAGGATTTCTTTGCGCGCTATCTTCCCCAAATGGCCATAGCAGGGTTAATACCCTTGGTTATTTTGGTTGTTGTCTTTCCACTCAACTGGGCGGCAGGGCTTATTTTCTTACTGACCGCCCCGCTTGTGCCTTTCTTCATGGCACTCGTTGGCATGGGCGCTGCGGATGCGAACAGACGAAACTTTAAGGCGCTGCAGCGTCTCTCTGGGCATTTCTATGACCGCCTTCGTGGTCTGGCAACCATTCGATTGTTTGATCAAACTGATGCAGAAAGTCAGCATTTAAAAGTCGCCTCTGAGGATTTTCGCAAACGTACGATGGAAGTGCTGCGATTAGCGTTTCTTTCCTCAGCCGTACTCGAATTTTTCACCTCGCTCTCCATCGCGATCACTGCGGTTTACTTCGGCTTTAGTTATATAGGCGAACTGAACTTCGGTCACTACGGTTTAGGCATCTCGCTGTTTATCGGTGTTTTCGTACTGGTACTTGCGCCTGAGTTTTATCAACCATTGCGAGATCTCGGCACCTACTATCATGCCAAAGCGCAAGCGATAGGCGCGGCAGAATCCATTGTTAACTTCCTTGACGCACAACCAGAACATCAAGCGTCAGGTGAGGCAAAAATCGCATCGGATACCGTCGAAATCACAGCAACTGATCTTGAAGTCCTCAGCCCTGATGGCATTATTCTCGCAGGCCCATTGACGTTTAAGATTAAGTCTGGTGAACGCGTCGCATTGGTCGGGCAAAGTGGTGCAGGCAAAACGAGCCTCATCAATGCTGTTCTTGGCTTTCTACCCTATCGCGGTAGCCTAGTGATAAACGGTATTGAACTAAAAGAAGCCGATTTGTCACATTGGCGCAAACAAGTGAGTTGGGTGGGACAAAACCCTCAGCTTTTCCACGGCAGCGTCAAAGACAACATTTGCCTGTCAGCACCATTAGCAACGGAAGAGCAAATCCAACGCGTCGCCCACGCTGCGCATGCCAATGAATTTATTCAGCGGTTAGATCAAGGCTATTCACACCCCGTTGGTGATCGCTCTAGCGGCTTATCTGTCGGACAAGCACAGCGAATAGCCGTTGCTCGGGCATTACTACAAGATGGTCGATTTTGGCTACTCGATGAACCTACAGCAAGCTTAGACGCATCCAGTGAGCGATTGGTGATGGAGAGCTTAGACAAAGCAACCAAAGACACCACCACCTTGCTGGTCAGCCACCGCATTGACCAACTGGGTACCTCAGACAATATATTGGTCATGAGCAAAGGTAAGCTGGTGCAGCAAGGTACATTCGACGCCCTCAAGCACGAAGGGCTATTTTCTGAAATGATCCAAGCTGTAGACAGGAGTGATCTTGATGCGTGATCTCATTCCATTTCTAAGGCTTTATAAAAAACATTGGTTTGGTCTGTCCTTGGGCATGCTCTTGTCCTTTGCGACGCTGGCCTCTGCAATCAGCCTACTCACTCTATCGGGTTGGTTTATCGCAGCGTCAGCCGTTGCCGGTCTGGCTGCTGCCACCAACTTTAACTACATGCTTCCCGCTGCGGGCGTGCGCGGATTTTCTATCGCAAGAACCGCAGGACGCTGGGGCGAGCGTGTCGTCAGCCATAATGCCACATTCAAACTGCTGGCTGACCTTCGTATTTTCTTCTTTGAAAAGCTCACGCCGCTGATCCCTGGCAAAGTGGGTAACTTACGAGACGCTGACATTCTCAACCGCTTGGTGGCAGATGTTGACGCTATGGATCATGTCTATCTGCGCCTTATCAGCCCGCTGTTCGTTGGCATTTTGGGTATATTTTGCGTTAGTGGTTTCCTCTATTGGTTTGACCCCAAATTAGGCATGACGCTGGGCGTGATTCTACTATCACTCATGCTGATCCTCCCTGTCATTTTCTACCGCCTCGGTGAGCCGCATGGTGCAGGGATCACGCGGGCAAAGTCAGAACTTCGAGTGTCACTGCTAGATTGGCTTCAAGGTCACGCGGAACTGCAGATCTTTGGTGCAGCAGATCGATACCGTGAACGCGCACATGACGCAGAGGCTCGGCTTCTCAATGCACAACGTCGCATGGCGGGCGTAACTGGTCTTGCCAATGGCATCTTACTGGCAGCAAATGGATTAACCTTGGTGTTGATGCTTTGGATTGCAGCTGACGGCGTTGGGGGACAATACCCGAACCCGATGGTGGCGATGGTGGCATTTACGACCATGGCTAGCTTTGAGTTGATGATGCCCGTCGCCGGTGCTTTTCAATATTTAAGCCAAACAATGACATCGGCAAAACGACTGAATGAAATCATTGAAGCAACACCAGAAACACCGTTCGATCCTACCGGTTACAACAATACAGCTAAAGGTAACATCCGTTTCAATAACGTGAGCTACACCTACCATGATGCGGATAAACCAGCGATTGATGGCGTTTCACTAACGATTAAAGCAGGCGAGAAAGTAGCACTGTTAGGACGTACAGGTTGCGGTAAATCCACACTACTACAGCTATTGACCCGCTCGTGGGACCCTTCTCAAGGTGAGGTTGAGATAGATGGTCAGCCGCTTACCGCGTGGAGAGAGTCGGCACTAAGAAGCTCAATAGCCGTAGTCAGTCAACGCGTTGATATTTTTAATGGCGCCTTGCGCAATAATCTATCGATGGCGAAACCTAGCGCCTCTGACGCGGAGCTCATTGCAGTCATTGAACAAGTTGGACTTTCTGATCTTCTTGATGGGCCAGGGTTAGATGTTTGGTTAGGTGATGGTGGTCGTCAATTATCTGGTGGTGAACGCCGTCGTCTTGGCATTGCTCGTGCGTTGTTACGCGATGCGCCGATATTACTATTGGACGAACCCACAGAAGGACTGGATGTAAAAACTGAGCAACATATTCTCTCTTTGCTTCTTGAACACGCTCAAGACAAAACCGTACTGTTCATCACTCATCGTCTCGTGGGACTAACGCATATGGACACTGTGTGTTTAATGGACGAAGGACAGATCATTGAGCAAGGCAGCCACCACACGTTAAAAGCGGCGGGTGGTCGATATTCGAACTTGCTCCAGCGTATTCAGTAGTGAGCCTGTGTTAGTGTATCTATAATTGGAAAAAGGGAGCTTCGGCTCTCTTTTTTCCACTTTAACGCGAATAGACGTAATCAAAACGAACGAGTAGTTATGACCATTTACCTTCCACCATTGGATGAGAATGATCCGGAGGATTTCCCCTCTGTCACCAGCGCACTTGAAGAACCCGATGGTTTGCTTGCGATAGGCGGCGATCTCTCTCCACAGCGTCTTAGAGCCGCATATGAGCGCGGTATATTCCCTTGGTTCGGTGATGATGAGCCCTACCTTTGGTGGTCACCTTCAGAACGCGCAATTATCGACCCGCTCACCTTCATCCCAAGTAAAAGCCTCAGGAAATATGCTCGAAAACAGAACATACGCGTTTCCATCAACTACCGTTTTGATGATGTGATTGAGCACTGCGCATTGATCCGAGGGGCTCATCAAGTTTGGATCACGCAAGAGATGAGAGACGCTTACAAAAAGCTGCACCGTCAAGGTGGCGCCCACAGCGTAGAAGTCTGGCAAGATGACCAATTGATTGGCGGTCTTTACGGTGTCAGTGTCGGAACGCTATTTTGTGGCGAATCCATGTTTTCACTGCAAACCAATGCGTCCAAGATTGCACTATGGCGCTTCTGTGAACACTTCAAGAAACACGGCGGTAAGCTCATCGACTGTCAAATGATGACAGAGCACCTTTCTACTCTTGGCGCGACGCCTCTATCTCGCTCCGATTTCATTCGAAGACTCGATCAGCTTAAACATCGAATGACGGATGCTTCTCTCTTTCAATCTCAATGGATTGATGGAGCAAGCAATGCGTAGAGCAACGCGTTCATTTCGCATTGGCGTCATGCCACCTTCGTCATGCTCTTACTTACCTGATCGCCAAGAGTCGGTCGCAATCGTTCTCGATGCTGAACTACACAACATGCCCAGTTACGATGCGTTGATACAATCAGGGTTTCGTCGAAGTGGTGATAACATCTACCGACCTCACTGTGCTGAATGCACGGCGTGCCATTCACTGCGTGTTGATACCGCAGCGTTCACGCCGAGCAAGAGCCAGAAACGGCAAATCAACCAACTCAATCGATTAGAAATCAGAATTGAAGATACCTTAAACGAAGATTGGTTTTCGCTCTATGAGCGCTATATCAATCAACGCCATCAGAACGGCTCTATGTATCCGGCAAACAAACAAGATTTCCTCTCTTTTATCCAAAGCGGTTGGCAACGCTCAAAATACATCCACCTCTTTGATGGAAACACCTTAATCGCTATTGCAGTCACAGATGTCCTTGTTCAAGGTTACAGTGCCATTTACAGCTTTTTTGACCCGGACCATCCTTGGTCTTTGGGTTCATTGTGTGTTCTTGCCCAAATTCAAACAGCCGCACAACACGGTATTCCTTGGCTTTATCTTGGCTTCCAAATTGATGATTGCGCTGCGATGCGCTATAAGCAAAAATTCACCCCGAATGAGCGTTTTACTGCTGGCGAATGGAAAACGTCAGAGTAATTGCGCAACCGGAATGGCTACCGCCACCCCACTAAAGCCTGCTATTTTGTGTCCAAACTAATAACTATTTGGTGTAAACCTTAACCGATAGCTGATTTTTACTAGTCAGTGAGGATGCAAAGGGGTAAAATTTCGGCCCTGAACTTTACAGACTTAACGAATCAAGGCATTATCTGCCAGTCGAAAAATGGCTGATTGATAGCCTAAGAGGATTAAATGGCAAAAGAAGACGTAATTGAATTGCAAGGTACCGTACTGGACACCCTGCCAAACACCATGTTTCGCGTAGAACTAGAGAACGGCCACGTAGTCACTGCTCACATCTCTGGTAAGATGCGCAAAAACTACATCCGTATCCTGACTGGTGACAAAGTTACCGTTGAAATGACGCCTTACGACTTGTCGAAAGGACGCATTATCTTCCGCGCGCGCTAATCCTCACGTCTCGCGAACACGAAAAACCCGGCTCTTAGCCGGGTTTTGTCATTTGTGAATCGTGATTTTTGGTGAAAAGTGTAGCCGACGATTACGCCGGCTCCATTTCATCGCTAAAACTAAAGGTAAGCGAATCGTTTTTCAGACCGACCTTCACCGTGCCACCATTGACCAAACAGCCAAACAACAGTTCGTTTGCTAGGTTTTTCTTCACATGCTCTTGCATCACACGTGCCATTGGACGAGCGCCCATTGACTTGTCATAGCCTTTCTCTGCCAGCCAAAGTTTCGCTTTATCGGTCACTTCTAGTGACACGCCACGAACATCCAACTGTGCTTGAAGTTCAACAACAAATTTATCCACCACTTGAAGAATGACTTCTTTGTCGAGGTGGTTAAACCATATGATGTTATCAAGACGATTTCGGAATTCTGGTGCGAATACCTTCTTAATTTCCGCCATCGCATCGTGACTATGATCTTGCTGAATCAAACCAATCGACTTGCGTACTGTTTCCGTTACGCCAGCATTGGTTGTCATCACTAGGATCACATTGCGGAAATCCGCCTTACGACCGTTGTTATCAGTCAGCGTACCGTTATCCATGACTTGAAGAAGCAAGTTAAACACGTCTGGGTGTGCTTTCTCTATCTCATCAAGCAATACAACACTATGTGGGTGCTTAATCACTGCATCAGTTAGTAAACCACCTTGGTCGTACCCGACATAGCCTGGAGGCGCACCAATCAAACGACTGACAGTGTGACGCTCCATATACTCGGACATATCAAAGCGCTGAAGCTCAATACCCATTGCTCGTGCCAGTTGCACCGTCACTTCTGTTTTACCGACCCCTGTTGGCCCAGCAAACAAGAATGAACCCACAGGTTTGTTTTCAGCGCCTAGACCAGCACGACTTAGCTTAATGGCTTCACATAGCGCACCAATGGCATCGTCTTGCCCAAACACCAGCATCTTCAACTTGTGCTCGAGTGACTTAAGCACTTCTCTATCCGTTGACGATACTGACTTTTCAGGAATACGTGCCATCTTAGCAATCATATTTTCAATGTCGCCGACACCCACCGTTTTCTTACGCTTATTCGCTGGAGCCAAACGACAGCGCGCGCCCGCTTCATCGATAACATCAATAGCCTTGTCCGGAAGATGGCGGTCGTTGATGTACTTAGCCGACAACTCAACGGCAGCACGGATGGCTTTGTTGGTATAGCGAACTTCATGGTGTGCTTCGTACTTAGGTTTCAGGCCCATCAAAATCTTGGTGGTGTCATCCAACGAAGGTTCGATAACATCGATTTTTTGGAATCGACGAGCTAGCGCTCGCTCTTTCTCAAAAATACTGCTGTATTCCTGATAGGTAGTAGAACCAATACAACGCAACTTGCCGCTAGACAGCAATGGTTTGATAAGGTTTGCAGCATCAACTTGACCACCAGATGCAGCACCCGCACCGATAATGGTGTGGATCTCATCAATAAACAGAACGGCATGTTCTTCTTTTTCAAGTTGCTTCAATATACCTTTGAAGCGCTTTTCAAAATCGCCGCGGTACTTGGTACCCGCAAGCAAAGAACCAATGTCCAGTGAGTAGATGATGCAGTTCTGAATGATCTCAGGCACTTCGCCTTCAACAATACGCCAGGCTAGTCCTTCTGCTATTGCAGTTTTACCTACACCTGCTTCACCCACAAGTAATGGGTTATTTTTGCGACGACGACATAACACTTGAATGGTTCTCTCAAGTTCTTTGTCTCGTCCAATCAGAGGATCAATGCCACCTACACGGGCAAGTTGATTCAAGTTAGTCGCAAAGTTCTCTAGACGTTCTTCCCCGCCTTCTACTGCCGCTTCTTCCGAAGACAAATCAGCACCAGGGAGCTCTTCATCATTGTTAGACGACTTGGTCGTGCCATGTGAGATGTAATTAACAACGTCTAGTCGGCTAATATCATTCTTCTTCAGCAAATATGCTGCGTGCGATTCTTGCTCGCTGAAAATAGCCACGAGAACATTCGCACCGCTCACTTCACTACGACCAGAAGATTGAACATGGAATACAGCACGTTGAAGTACGCGCTGGAAACTCAACGTTGGTTGGGTTTCACGATTATCGTCATCAACAGGGATGAGCGGAGTGGTCTGTTCGATGAAAGCTTCTAGCTCTTTTCGTAAAGCATCGAGGTCAGCGCGGCACGCAAGCAAAGCTTCGCGAGCAGCCACATTTTCCAGAAGCGCCAGTAGTAGATGTTCTACCGTCATGAACTCATGACGTTTTTCACGTGCTCTTGCAAAAGCCCCATTCAGGCTCGCTTCGAGTTCTTTATTTAGCATAAGGCACCTCCCTCAAAAACCACATTATGGTGTGCCGGAGAAAAACCAATTCTCCTTCTTAGGCTTTCTCCATTGTGCACAGCAATGGGTGTTGATGTTCTTTCGCATACATCATTACTTGGGCGACTTTCATCTCAGCAACTTCTGCACTAAAAATGCCGCAGACCGCTTTTCCTTCGTAATGCACAGCCAACATCAACTGTGTTGCTCTCTCTATGTCCATGGAGAAAAACCGCTGTAATACGTCTACAACAAACTCCATGGGGGTGTAGTCATCATTATTCAACATCACTTTATATAAGGATGGTGGTTTTACCTTGGTCTCTTCCGCTTCTTTTACATCTGAATCCGGAACTATCCATTCGTACTTTTTGCTCATAACTGCTTACAATCTTTAAGGTAGCTCAAGTGTTCTTTACAAAACAATGTTTTATACGTCAGGTTTGCAGATTGAGATATCAAACACAAGATTTGCTACCACTACTTAAAACGTAATCCACAGATTGTATTCCAGCAACCAAAACAATACTACGTTGCTAGAACCTACTTAACGAATTTCAGCCTGCCTCATCCAATATGAGGTCACAGCTTCAACATTGCAACGTTGTGTTCCTCGAATTGTCATACAAAGCACATCAACACATATGCAATCATTTGTGTCAGAAATTCCATACAAAACATAGGTAAAAACATGGTCTCATAAAGAGGACAATGTCTTATTTGTTATAAAGTTAATTTTCGCCGTTAATACTAATCCGTCATCCATTCACCCATGAAATACTTAAAACCAACTGTATCTTTCAATTAATTCACCAAATTCAAAACCCTCCATTATTACCATTTTTATCAATGTCATACACTCACATTGAGCCACCATAATCGGACATATCATAGTGTTTGCAACTGATGAACCTGTAAATAAACTGGGCAAGCAAAGGTCTCAATACTGAAATATGAATATGTTTATGAAACAGATCCTACCAAAATGATACTCACATCATCCTTCCGTAACATCGCTGGTTATTTTTATTAAAATGTTGTTATATAGGCTTTAAGACGCTTGACTGTCTAAATCTTTCTACTAGAGTGGGAATTGAAGTAAAAACATACAGCATCAATTACGGTTGAGTAACATGATTGCAAATGTTGGTTTTACTCATAGTTATGCAATTTGAATGCAAGAGGGATGTTTCGCATGGCAACTGGTACAGTTAAATGGTTTAACAATGCTAAAGGGTTTGGTTTCATCTGCCCTGACGAGGGTGACGGAGATATCTTTGCACACTACTCGACGATACAGATGGATGGTTATCGCACTTTGAAGGCGGGTCAAACCGTGAATTATGAAGTGCAAGAAGGTCCGAAAGGCTATCACGCTAGTGAAATTGTTCCCGTAGAAAACGAAGCCCTAAAATAAAATAGCGTTGCTACAATCTTTTTGCTGCCCGAAGGTCGACATTTTTAAAGAGCGAACACATGTTCGCTCTTTTTGTTTTTAGACACGCCCAAATCAAGCAACACCTTCCTTTTGTCGTTACTTCTGTATCCCTATCCCAGCTAGCTGCTCTCCTAAGCGCTCCAACACCATTTAGACGTGATGCATAAATAACAACTCGCCCTGTCACTTGCTACATGACAAACGCGCTTATGACAGCCCTGTGAGCGGCTCTCTGATGAGGGGGCATTTCATCACTATTGAAAGGTGTTTTGACATATGCATATCTGATAGACATAAAAAAACCCAGCCGAAGCTGGGTTTCTAATGAACTCACCAAAAATTACATTTGGTCAATCATGTCTTGTGCGAATTCAGAACACTTGCGCAGTGTCGCGCCTTCCATTTGACGTTCGAAATCGTAAGTCACAGTCTTGTTGCTGATCGCTTTTTCCATTGAAGAAATGATCAGGTCTGCTGCTTCAGTCCAACCTAGGTGGCGAAGCATCATTTCCGCAGACAAAATCAAAGAACCAGGGTTAACCTTGTCCTGACCTGCATACTTAGGCGCAGTACCGTGAGTTGCTTCAAACAGTGCAATGCCGTCACCGATATTTGCACCTGGTGCAATACCAATACCGCCTACCTGTGCAGCAAGTGCATCAGATACGTAGTCACCGTTCAGGTTCATCGTTGCAATGACATCATACTCTGCTGGGCGCAGCAGGATTTGCTGTAGGAACGCATCTGCAATCACATCTTTAATGATGATCTCGTTGCCAGTGTTTGGGTTCTTCATCGTCATCCATGGACCACCGTCCAACAACTCTGCACCAAACTCCTCTTTAGCAACTTCGTAGCCCCAATCTTTGAAGGCACCTTCGGTGAACTTCATGATGTTGCCTTTGTGAACCAATGTCATTGAGTCACGATCGTTGTCGATGGTGTACTGGATTGCTGCGCGAACAAGACGCTTAGTACCTTGCTCAGAAACAGGCTTGATACCAATACCACATTCCTCGTCAAAACGGATTTTCGTTGCGCCCATTTCTTCTTTCAGGAATTTGATGACTTTGTCAGCTTCAGCAGTACCCGCTTTAAACTCAACACCAGCATAGATATCTTCTGAATTTTCACGGTAGATAACCATGTCAGTCAGTTCTGGTTGCTTCACTGGGCTTGGTACACCAGCAAAGTAACGAACAGGGCGAGCACAGATGTAAAGGTCAAGCTCTTGACGCAATGCAACGTTCAGTGAACGAATACCGCCGCCAACTGGCGTCGTCAATGGGCCTTTGATTGATACTTTGTATTCACGAATAAAATCTAGTGTTTCAGTAGGCAACCATTGGTCTTCACCATAAACCTGCGTTGACTTCTCACCAGTGTAGATTTCCATCCAGGAGATCTTACGGTCACCGCCGTAAGCTTTTTCTACTGCCGCATCAACAACGTTGATCATTGCAGGGCTAACATCAATACCAATGCCGTCACCTTCAATGTATGGGATGATTGGATTGTTAGGAACGACTAACTTGCCGTTTTCGACTGCAATCTTCTCACCTGCTGGTACGACTACTTTGCTTTCCATTTAATTCTCCTAGCGTCCATTTTCTATTTAGCGCTCACCAAACAGAACAATTTGCCGTCGTGCGTCTGTACAATCACCACATCACTATTGAGCCAATGATCTGATGTAGCACGTCAGGTAATTGTTCTGCTTGGTATAACATGCGAGCAAAAGAATACTGCAATTCCCGCAACACGCCAATCACATTATTCCATGTATAATACCAAGGTCTCATTTGTAACCAGACCTGATTGACAGTACTCCATGACGTTTAAAACTACATCGAAAAGAAGCGTGACCAAGCCCGCTTCAAACCCTAATTTCCGACGCACTTCACGCCGTCGGACCGATAAACCTGCAAAGCCTAAAGGGCCGACCAAAGTCATCATATTCAATAAACCTTTCAACACGCTGACACAGTTCACCGGAGAGCCCAATGATTCCACCTTGGCAGACTTCATTCCTGTCAAAGATGTGTATGCGGCAGGCCGATTAGACAAAGACAGCGAAGGGCTGCTTGTGTTGACGAATGACGGCATCTTGCAAGCTCGCCTCACCCAGCCAAAATCCAAATCACCCAAAGTCTATTGGGTGCAAGTTGAAGGCATTCCTTCCGACGAAGCCGTCAAACAGCTTCGAGAAGGCGTCGAGCTTAATGACGGCTGGACGTTGCCAGCGGGCGTAGAAATCATGGAGGAACCGCAACTGTGGGAACGAAACCCACCGATTCGTCATCGTCCTTCAGTGCCAACCACATGGTTAGCAATCACGCTCGAGGAAGGCCGAAATCGTCAAGTTCGCCGCATGACTGCAGCAATCGGCCACCCAACCTTACGCCTTGTGAGATATCAAATGGCGGGTTGGACGGTAGAAGGACTGCAACCGGGTGAATGGAGAGAGGTTTCACCACCCCAAAAACAATGAAAATGTGATTGAGTTCTCATCTGTAACAGCGCAAAGGATTCTGGTAAACTCTGCCACCGATTTAATTGGAGCTAGAAATTTCGTCATGTCAGATAACAGCAGCAAAAAAGTTATTGTCGGTATGTCCGGCGGCGTCGACTCCTCAGTGTCCGCCTATTTACTGAAGCAACAAGGCTATCAGGTAGAAGGCCTTTTCATGAAAAACTGGGAAGAAGACGACAACGATGAGTACTGTTCGGCAGCGGAAGATCTGGCCGATGCACAAGCCGTTTGTGACAAGCTTGGTATTGAGATGCACACCATTAACTTTGCAGCTGAATACTGGGATAACGTCTTTGAGCACTTCCTCACCGAATACAAGGCAGGACGTACTCCAAACCCAGACATCCTTTGCAACAAAGAAATCAAGTTCAAAGCCTTCTTGGAATTTGCCGACGAAGTGCTAGAAGCAGATTACATTGCAATGGGTCACTACGTTCGTCGCTCCTTCCCGACACAGGAAGGCGAAGCCGTGCAAATGTTGCGTGGCGTTGATAACAACAAAGACCAAAGCTACTTCCTTTACACCTTGAGCCATGAGCAAGTTGCCCGCAGCCTGTTCCCAGTAGGAGAATTGGAAAAGCCTGAAGTTCGCCGCATTGCGGAAGAACAAGGTCTGATCACCGCGAAGAAGAAAGACTCGACGGGTATTTGCTTCATTGGTGAGCGTAAATTCACTGATTTCTTGTCAAAATATCTACCCGCACAACCGGGTGTGATTGAAACCACTGAAGGTCAAGCCATTGGCGAACACCAAGGTTTGATGTACCACACCTTAGGCCAGCGTAAAGGCCTCCACATTGGTGGTCAAAAAGGCGGTGGCGGTCTAGAAGCTGCTTGGTATGTGGTCGACAAAGACGTTGAACGCAATGTGTTGATTGTTGCACAAGGCCATGATCACCCACGTCTATTTTCAAAAGGACTGGTAGCGGCTCAACTGCATTGGGTTGATCGTAAAGTGATTAGCGAACCATTGAAGTGCACCGTAAAAACACGATACCGCCAACAAGACATATCATGTACCATCGAGCCCATTGATGGAGACCAGATCAAAGTTATCTTTGATGAACCGCAAGCAGCGGTAACCCCTGGTCAATCCGCGGTATTTTATTCCGGTGATGTTTGCCTAGGTGGCGGCATTATCGAGCAGCGAATTTAAGGAGCAATCGTCAGTGGCTAATACTTTATTTGATCGAACCATCGCGTTCGCAAGTATCTGTCAATCCGTCAAATTAGTGCAGGAAGTGTCGCGCACAGGTACTTGTGATGCCGACGCACTGAGCGCCAGTTTGAAGAGTATTATCGTCACTAACCCCGCTTCTACACTGGAGGTTTTCGGCAATGAAGAAAGCCTCACAGTGGGTTTGAATACGCTTATTGGTGAACTGGACAACAGTCCCGGTGGCAGTGAACTTACTCGTTACCTTATCAACTTACTTGCGTTGGAACGCAAACTCTCTGGTCGCCGCGATAGCCTCGCGCAATTGGGAGACCGTTTAGAGACCGTCCAGCGCCAAGTGCAACACTTTGACCTGCTTGATGAACAAATGATAAGCAACCTTGCCAGTGTTTATTTGGACACGATCAGCCCATTGGGCCCGCGTATCCAAGTGACTGGCAACCCTGCCCAGCTTCAGCAAACTGGCGTTCAGCATCGCGTGAGAGCATTGCTGCTTTCAGGGATCCGCAGCGCGGTTCTTTGGCGTCAGGTCGGCGGAAAGCGCCGTCATCTTATCTTTGGCCGCAAACAAATGATTGAGCAGGCCAAAATCATCTTAGCCCGAAATTCGTAATAATAATTCAGGAGAGAGACCATGGAACTGTCAGCACTGACAGCTGTTTCACCGGTGGATGGCCGTTACGGAACGAAAACGATTGCGTTGCGTTCAATCTTCAGTGAGTTTGGCTTATTGAAGTACCGCACGATCGTCGAAGTTCGTTGGTTGCAAAAACTGGCAGCAACAGATGCTATCAAGGAAGTACCTGCGTTCAGCGCAGAAGCAAACGCGCTTTTAGACCAAATCGCTGCTGAGTTCAGCGAAGCTGATGCACAACGCATCAAAGACATTGAGCGCACCACCAACCACGACGTGAAAGCGGTTGAGTATTTCCTGAAAGAAAAAGTCGCTGGCAATGCCGAGTTGAACGCGGTTAACGAGTTCATTCACTTTGCATGTACTTCAGAAGACATCAACAACACCTCACATGCATTGATGCTTAAAGAAGCACGTGATGAAGTGATCCTGCCAGAAATTCGCAACGTGATTGATGCGATCAAAGCACTGGCTGTTGAATATCGTGAAGTGCCTCTTCTGTCTCGTACACACGGTCAACCAGCTTCTCCTTCCACCATGGGTAAGGAGATGGCTAACGTTGCATACCGTATGGAGCGTCAGTTCAAGCAAATCGCAAACGTCGAAATCCTAGCGAAAATCAACGGCGCTGTAGGTAACTACAACGCACACATCTCTGCTTACCCAGAAGTTGATTGGCACGGTTTCAGCGAAGAATTCATTACTGAATCGCTTGGCGTAACGTGGAACCCTTACACAACGCAAATCGAACCGCACGATTACATCGCAGAATTGTTCGATGCAATTGCGCGTTTCAACACCATCTTGATCGATTTCGATCGTGATGTATGGGGTTACATTGCACTGGGTCACTTTAAGCAAAAAACCATTGCTGGCGAAATTGGTTCTTCAACCATGCCACACAAAGTGAACCCAATTGACTTCGAAAACTCAGAAGGCAACCTAGGTCTCGCGAACGCAGTATTTGGCCACTTGGCGCAAAAACTGCCAATCTCTCGCTGGCAACGTGACCTGACTGACTCAACGGTTCTTCGTAACCTTGGCGTTGGCGTGGGTTACGCAATCATTGCATACACCTCGACCCTAAAAGGCATCAGCAAGCTGGAAGTTAACCAAGCTGCGCTTGAAGCTGAACTCGACAGAAACTGGGAAGTATTGGCAGAGCCAGTACAAACCGTGATGCGTCGTTACGGTATCGAAAAGCCATACGAGAAGTTGAAAGAACTCACGCGCGGTAAGCGTGTTGACGGCGAAGGCATGCGTGCATTCATCGATGGTCTGGATCTGCCTGAAGACGAGAAAGTGCGTCTGAAGCAAATGACCCCAGCAAACTACATCGGCGATGCTATCAAGCTGACTGATCAGCTGTAAGCGATTGTTCTTTCTGCTACTACGCGCAGATTGATTGAAGCCCGGCTCTGCCGGGCTTTTTATTTCTCTCCCGTCTCTGCATATTCATATACCCAATCAACCTGAAGATGCTCGATTTCAGAGGCCATCAGTGCGTCCCTTCGGGCGAGTTTACTGACGCCATGCTCGGTGTTATCCCTTTTGATGGAGATCACTACATCAGCAAAGGGACGCCTAGATCATAACGTCAGTAAACCTCGCTGAATCCTGCATCTTCAGGTTGTTTGGGTATATACTTGAGCCCATTCTTAGAAACCTGCACACCCTTATGTATCAGTTAAATTTCGATCTAAACACGTTCCTCACGACTCACTGGCATAAAAAGCCAACCATTATTCGCAACGGTTTCGTTGAGTTTGATGACCCTATCACGCCAGATGAATTGGCGGGATTGGCAATGGAGGAAGAAATCGATTCACGCTTTGTGACTAACCTTGATGGTAACTGGCAAGCCCAGCACGGTCCTTTTGAGCACTTCGACGACTTCCCAGACACTCACTCTCAGCTGATCATCCAAGCAGCGAACCACTGGCACCCAGGGTTACGTGATTTGGCTGAACCGTTCCGTGTGCTGCCAAACTGGTTGTTTGATGACGTCATGATTTGCCTATCAATGCCAAATGGCGGCGTAGGTCCGCACATCGACCAATACGATGTGTTCATCATTCAAGGTATGGGTAAACGTCGCTGGCGCGTGGGTGACAAAGGCGAATACAAAGACGCTAACCACCACACAGGTTTGCGCCAAATCGAAGGCTTTGATCCGATCATTGATGAAGTGCTAGAGCCTGGCGATATTCTGTATATCCCGCCAGGTTTCCCACACGAAGGCAACACCATCGATGTATCCATGAGTTACTCCATTGGTTATCGTTCTCCGAAGAAACTAGAGCTTCTAAGCGGCTTTGCGGACTACGTGCTAACCAATGAGTTGGGTGATATTCACTACTACGATCCCAACCTACAAACTCGCAATGAACATGGCATGATTCCAACCGCTGAGTTTGACGCATTGAACAATATGCTGATGAAGCTGTTGAACGACCCAAAAGCCAAATCACGTTGGATGGGCGAGCAGTTGAGCCAGTCACGTCATGAACTCGACATCATGCCAGCAGAGCCACCGTGGGCAGCAGATGAGCTGTTCCAATTCATGGATGAGAACTTAGTACTCGAGAAAGTCTCTGGCCTAAAAGCGCTGTACCACGAAGACGACTTATCAGTGATTTTCCTTAACGGCGAATCGATCGAGCTTCCAGAAGGTTGTGAGGCAGCAGCTCGTGTGCTTTGTGACCAAGAATCGTTCTCTGGCGAAGACCTAGGAGACATCGCTGCTAACCCAGCATTACTCGCTCTCCTACTCAGTCTGTGCAACCAAGGTTACTGGTATCCACAGGCCTAAGCCTGAATGTCACACAGAAAAACCCTCAAGAAAAAGCCTTCCATGCGGAAGGCTTTTTTATTTTTCACGATGTCTCTATGTCTCTATGTCTCTATGTCTCATTGAATGTCACCTTGGTATTCGTGTTTACAGGTGAACCTGCAAGCAAGACACCGCATGTGCATCCGAGCCTAGCAATGTTGGTCGTTTCTGTGCACATGTTTCCGTTGCTTGAGGGCAACGGGTACGGAACACACAGCCCGACGGTGGGTTCATCGGTGATGGCAACTCGCCTTCCAACATTTGAATTTTCTTGTTCCGTTCTTTAATAGGGTCAGGAATGGGCACCGCTGACATGAGTGCGCGAGTGTAAGGGTGCTGAGGGTCGCTAAACAACGACTTACCTTCAGCCAACTCAACGGCATTACCCAGATACATCACCAATACGCGATCGGAAATATGCTTCACCACAGACAAATCATGCGCAATGAAAATCAGGCTCAAGCCCATTTCTTGCTGCAATTCTTTCAGCAAATTCACAACCTGCGCTTGAATCGACACATCAAGTGCAGATACCGGCTCATCACAAATCACCAACTTAGGTTTTAAGATAAGTGCGCGTGCAATACCAATACGCTGACACTGTCCGCCAGAGAACTCATGCGGATAACGGTTTATTACGTTAGGCAACAAGCCCACACGCGTCATCATCGCTTGGACTTGCGCCTTCACTTCATCTTTAGAAAGCTCTGGGTAGAAGGTCTTTAACGGCTCAGCAATGATGTCACCGACCGTCATACGTGGGTTCAACGACGCCAGTGGATCTTGGAAAATCATTTGAATTTCTTTGCGCTTTTCACGCAAGTCATTCCCGCCGAGTTTAGTTAGGTCTTGCCCTAGCCAAACCACCTCACCCTCTGTCGCTTGTACCAAGCCAATCACAGCACGAGCAAAAGTGGATTTACCACAACCGGACTCGCCCACAACGCCCAGCGTTTCGCCTTCATACAGTTTGATGTTCACGCCATCAACCGCTTTCAATACAGCAGGTTTTGCCCAAGGCAAAAGAGACTTTGACGCAATATTGAAGTGAACTTTAAGATCTTTAATATCAAGCAGAAGCTTTTTTTCTACAGCATTCATTACCAAGCTCCTACATCAGAAAAACACGCACGGAGACGGCCATTTTCATAAGGCGTCAAGATCGGTGATTCAGTTTTACAGCGATCTGTCACACGGTGACAGCGATCTTGGTAAGGACAACCTGGTGGCAGTTTCATTAGGTTTGGTGGGTTACCTGGGATGGTTGGCAATACATCGCCTTCAACATCCAAACGTGGAATCGCTTTGATGAGTCCTTCCGTGTAAGGGTGGCTAGGAGTGTAGAAGATTTCATCCACCTTGCCATATTCCATGGTACGCCCCGCATACATCACCAGCACTTTGTCACACGAACCTGCTACTACACCCAAATCGTGCGTAATCATGATAATTGAGGTGTCGAATTCTGATTTCAGTTCGTTGAGGAGATCCATGATTTGCGCTTGAACAGTCACATCCAATGCGGTGGTTGGTTCATCAGCAATCAATAACTTTGGACGACACAGCAATGCCATAGCAATCATCACGCGTTGGCGCATACCGCCCGAAAACTCATGGGGATACATGGTAATTCGCTTTCGCGCTTCTGGAATTTTCACCGCTTCCAGCATACGCACCGATTCTTCAAACGCTTCTGCTTTACCCATGCCTTTGTGCAGCATAAGTACTTCCATCAGTTGATGACTGACTTTCATAAATGGGTTTAGCGATGTCATCGGATCTTGGAAAATCATCGCAATCTGCTCTGCACGGATCTTATTCAGTTCCTTTTCCGGCAGATTAAGAATTTCATTTCCTTCAAATTTTGCGCTGCCTTTAATGGCACCGTTTTTCGCAAGCAGACCCATGATCGCAAACACTGTCTGGCTCTTACCTGATCCCGACTCACCCACAATGCCCAGCGTTTCGCCACGCTCCAGAGAAAAGTTCAGGTCATTAACTGCGGTAACATAACCATCTTGGGTTTTGAATTCTACGCGCAGGTCTTTCACATCTAATAGGCTCATACTTCCTCCTTATCGATCCTTAGGATCTAGCGCGTCACGAAGACCATCACCCACATAGTTGAAGCACAACAATGTGGTCACCATAAACATGGTTGGAAAAGCCAGTTGCCAAATCGCAAGTTCCATCGTTTGCGAACCTTCTTGCAACAACGCGCCCCAACTTGTCATTGGCTCTTGTACACCTAAGCCCAAAAAGCTGAGGAAGGATTCAATCAAAATCATACTTGGAATCAACAGCGTTGAATAAACGGCCACGATACCTAACACATTTGGAATGATATGACGGAGGATAATATTTCGCGTGCTCACACCGCAGACATGAGCGGCTTCAATAAACTCTTTGTTACGTAGGCTCAGCGTTTGTCCTCGGACAATTCGCGCCATGTCTAGCCAAGCAATCGCGCCGATAGCAACGAAGATAAGCACAATGTTTCGGCCAAAAAAGGTTACGAGTACAATCACCAAGAACATGAAAGGAATCGCGTTCAGGATCTCCAGAATACGCATCATGACACGGTCAGTACGGCCACCAATATAACCAGAAGCTGCGCCATAAACAGTACCAATAAGGACTGCAACCAAGGCACCCATCAGGCCAACCATTAAGGAGATTTGGCCACCCACCAAGGTTCGGACATAAATGTCTCGGCCCAGTGCGTCGGTACCAAAGACATGGCCTTCTTCGCCCAATGATGGCGCCGCATGCATGGCATACCAATCGGTATCATCAAATGCATAGGTTGCAAAGAATGGCCCCACAATCACCCACAAGGTAATGCATAGCAAAATAGCCAAACTGGTCATTGCAGCTTTATTACGCATAAAACGAATACGTGCGTCTTGCCACAAGCTGCGACCTTCTACTTCAAGTTGTGCAGAAAAGTTGTCGATAGCTTCGTTATTTTCTTCTCTTTTTAACAGCATATTTCAAACCTCAATAACGAATCTTCGGATCTAGCCACGCCAGCAAAATATCCACAATGGCGTTAAAGATGATAAACAAAGTACCTATCAAAATGGTCACGCCCATCACCAGTGAATAGTCACGGTTGAACGCAGCGTTAACAAATAACTTACCAATACCAGGAAGACCAAAAATGGTTTCGATGACGACAGAGCCCGTAATGATGCCGACAAATGCAGGGCCCATGTATGACACCACTGGCAACATAGCTGGACGCAAAGCATGCTTGATAACGATATATCTCATGCTCAAGCCCTTGGCTTTTGCGGTACGGATAAAGTTACTGTTCAAGGTTTCAATCATGCTGCCACGCGTAATACGAGCAAAGGTAGCGATATATAGAAACGACATGGCAAGGATGGGTAAGATCATGAATTCAATGGCGCCGCCATTCCAACCACCCGCGGGTAGCCATCCAAGACCGATTGAAAAGATGTAAATCAGCACTGGCGCAAGTACGAACGAAGGCAACACCACACCGAACATGGACGTGGACATGATGAGATAGTCGACCCAGCTGTTTTGCCGCAAGGCCGCAATGGTGCCAATCGTCACACCGACAACAACAGTAAGAATAAAGGCATAAAAACCCACTTTTGCGGAAACTGGCAAAGCAGAAGCCACCAATTCATTCACTGTATAGTCTTTATATTTGAATGAAGGGCCAAAATCGCCTTGCAGAATATTTCCCAAATACGTGGTGTACTGCTCAAACACGGGCTTATCAAGGCCATATTTTGCGTTGATGTTTTCCATGACCTGCGGAGGCAGCGTCTTTTCAGAGGAGAAAGGGTTTCCTGGTGCAAAACGCATCAAGAAAAACGAAATCGTGATCAATACCAGCAAGGTTGGTATTGCTTCTAACGTACGAGTAAAAATCAATCTAAACATAAAGCATCCCACATATGCTCAAAAACACATGCGCCTGTGGAAACCTCCACAGACGCATGGAACGACCCTGTTATTATTCTGCGATAATGAACATATCTTTGGTGTAGATATTGTCTTGAGGGTTCTTGTCTGGGTAGCCACCTACATTTGTTGCAACCAAGCGCGGCTGAACGTATTGGAAAATAGGAGCGATTGGCATGTCTTTCGCCAATTGAGCTTCAGCGATTGCGTAATAACCATTACGCTCAGCTTCCGTTTTAGCGACTTTGACAGCATCGTTCATGGCTTTATCAAAAATAGCACTCGAGTACTTCTGATCATTCGAGCCGTTATCAGTTTTTGCTATCGCTAGGAAAGATGACGCCTCGTTGTAGTCAGCACACCAGCCTGCACGACGGACATCAAAGTTGCCTTGCTTACTGTTGTCTAAGTACGTTTTCCACTCTTGGTTTTCCAAGGTCACGTTCACAAATTTACCCAGAGACTTTTTCCACATGGACTGAATCGCAACAGCCGTTTTCTTGTGGTTTTCGCTGGTGTTGTAAAGCAGGGTAAAATCAAGTGGGTTACCCTTTCCAAAACCAGCTTCTGTCAAAAGCTCTTTCGCTTTTTCAACACGTTGCTTCTGGGTCATACCAGCATATTCTGGTGCATCCGGTGTGAAACCAGTAATACCACTGTGAGTCAGTGCATATGCAGGCGTTTGACCTTGACCCCAAATTGCATTGGAAACGATATCGCGATCGATTGAGTAAGAGAGAGCTTTACGAACGCGTGCATCATCAAACGGCGCTTTTTGGGTATTAAAGCCGTAGTAATAAGTACATAGGTTTGGCGAAACAACCACATTTTGCGGATATTCTTTCTTCAAGCGACGGAACTGCTCATTCGGCACTTCATAAGTAATGTTGATTTCACCAGAAAGAAAACGGTTCATTTCAGCATTTTGGTTTTCGATTGGCAGGAAGGTAACTTTATCGATAGCCGTGTCTTTGTTGTCCCAGTAATTTTCGTTACGCGACAAGACAATTTTTTCGTTAACAACCCAGTCAGTTAGCTGATAAGCACCATTACTGACAAAGTTTTCAGGTTTAGTCCACGCATCACCAAATTTTTCTGCCGTTGCTTTGTGCACAGGATACATGGTGGTGTGCGCCATCATCTTCACGAAATAAGGAAGAGGCACTTCAGTTTCAACAACGAGCGTTTCGGCATCGACCGCTTTAACACCTAGTTCTTCAACTGGCTTTTTCGCAGCAATAATATCTTTCGCACCCTTCATCTGGGTTTTTTCGATATACCACGCGTAAGGCGATGCTGTATTTGGATCTACCGCGCGCTTAAAACTGTATTCGAAGTCATAAGCGGTGACAGGGTCGCCATTTGACCACTTTGCATCTTTACGGATTTTAAATGTGAAGGTCTGGTTGTCATCCGTTGACCAAGATTCTGCAACACCGGGGATGGTATTGCCGACAGCATCTTGAATAACTAGACCTTCCATCAAATCACGCAGAACGTGAGCTTCTGGCACGCCTTCTACTTTGTGCGGGTCAAGCGAAGCAACTTCAGTACCGTTACCGCGAACCATTTCCTGCACTGGAGCGAGTTTTACGCCAGCAGGAACTTCGACAGCTGTTGCAGTGAAAGAGGTAGCGGAAACCGCTAGACCAGCGCCCAGTAATAGCGCCTGAGTGATTTTGTTCTTATACATGCAGATACTCCAATTTATCCTTTGCTTGCATCCATGACACTCTCCGACACGCTTAAATCGAGATGAAAACTAAGTCTCATTTCATCGAATCAATTCAGTAGGGGTGGAGAATTGCTTGGAACATTACCAAGCATCAAAGTAATTTGCCACAAAATCGACAAAAAAAGTCACATAAAACCAACATGGAGAGAAAAAGCAGCAGATATGACCATATGTATGAGCGTGATTGAACAGATACTTCACTGTTGAGGCATATGAAAGTATAAAATTGCAGAAAATACCCAAAAAGAACAATTTTTAAGCAGAATAATTCGATGTTATCGGTAAATATCCCGATATATATCCACATTTAGTAACAAATAAAAGATTAAAACCTGAATCATTTTTCACAAAATTTGCATAAATAACCACTCAATTATAGTGGGTTCTTCATTGTTTCTACCTTGATCTCAGGCAATGATGTGCCTACATTGATTATATTTTTTATCCATATTTTCAAATGGTTCGGTGTTCGTCGTATGATAAATTGATCAATTAGACAGGACTGACTTTCAGATAATAAAAAAGCCAGCAGGGTTAGCTACTGGCTCCATTTAGACGATTTATGTGTATTGTTTACTTAAAAGTCTCTGTGAAAAATCGCTACTTCTGCTCGTTATCAAGCTTAAGAGGAGTTTCATCGTTACCCTTCGCTGTCTTTCCTTCAACGAGGGAATCATCTTTCGTCTTTTGTGCGTCTTCTGGCATGATGTCGTGTAACATTTGCTGGATCTTTTTGTTACTAATACGCTTATGTCCCATTGTAATCCTCCTGATTGATGGTTACCGCTCAGGCACAAATACTGCGTGTGCATTTTTCTAACATTAAAAGTGTAGCAAAGCATAACTGCATACCAGACGCAGTTTTGACACAATGAGAACTTCGGCACCTCCAATTGCTCTTTCCTCAACAAAACAAGCAATTAAAATCACTTTGTCGTTTTAATAACCAATTGGAATAAAAAAAATCCTGTTTAGAATTTATTCAAAAAAGTTCCCGCTGTGACTCATATTCAATTGTTAAAGTCTTAATTATTGCGCACTATGTCTCTGTACCGATGTAACGATTCGTTGTTTTTCGGCATTGAGGTGCAGCAGCAACAAACATAATGACTTTTAACAAACAATAGAAAAGAGACGATCAAAAAATGAGACCCGCTGGCTCACAATCTAGACCTCTGTGCTCTCGTGTTCGACATGGCTTTATTCCTGTTGGGAAACAAAAACCAGCAAACGATGAAAAAGCAAAAGGCAACCGTTGAAACGCAGTTTATCGCTTGAATAAATAGCTTCTCTCTTGAGAAGCTATTTTTTTGCCTCATTTTTCTCGATCAATCCTAATGATCGACATATCACTTAATTCAATATAAATAAAAAGCATTCATTTCTGTGACTTGCTGTAGAAAAAATAACCGCAATGTAACGGAGATGTTGCTCAAATTTCTTTCATCCCTCTAAAACATTTCTTCTTAATTTTGCCTTACTTAGCTTTAACAACAACTATCTAATCAGGGTTAACGAAGATTAGCCCACATTCATGCGCTGAATAGTTAATTCTCGCAATAAATTTTCGAGGTATATTAAGATGAACAAAACGGCTTTTCTCAAGGGGCTGCTTGCTGCCTCTGTGGCAGGAGCGATATCCTCCCCTGCCTTAGCTGCACCCGGCGCACCGATCATTGGTTGGGGCGAAACCAATTTCGCCATCATTGAAGTCAATGACGCTGCCACTGCATATAAAGACCTAGTCACTGTCAAACCTTTTGCTGAAGTGCCCGTCTCTTGGGACCGTTGGTCTGGTGACCCAGCTGAATCATGGCGCGTTCTTCTAAATGGCAACGTTGTTCATGAAGCAAACGTAACGCCATCAGCAAGCCAGAAAGAATCAGCTATTCTGCAAGTAGCTAAAGGCGGTCAATACGACATGGTTGTTGAGCTTTGTAGTGGCACAGGTGCTGCGCAAACTTGTACACCAAGCGCGCCAAAGCAAATCGTTGTGGCAGACACAGACGGTAGCCACCTTGATCCGTTGCCAATGAATGTTGACCCTAACAATGGCAACTACACAACCCCAGTAGACACCGTTGTTGGTGCTTATTTTGTTGAATGGGGCGTTTATGGCCGAAAATTTGCCGTTGATAAAATTCCAGCTCAGAACCTAACACACATTATCTATGGCTTCGTCCCTATTTGTGGCAACAACCCTTCTTTGGAAGACGGCCCCCTAGCGGCGCTAAACCGCGCGTGTGCAGGCTTACCAGATTATGAAGTTGTTATTCACGACCCATGGGCTGCAGTTCAAATGCCTCACCCGCAGTCTGGGCAATCTTTCTCATCGTCTTATAAAGGGACTTATGGCCAGATCATGGCGCTCAAGCAGCGTTATCCTGATCTGAAAATCCTTCCATCTATTGGTGGCTGGACGCTTTCTGACCCGTTCTACGAGTTTGGTGATAAGACTAAACGTGACAAATTTGTCGCTTCCGTTAAGCGTTTCCTACAAACGTGGAAATTCTACGATGGTGTAGACATTGACTGGGAATACCCAGGTGGTTCAGGCGCTAACCCTAATCTTGGTGACTCTGCAAAAGACGGTGATACTTATGCCGTATTGATGCAAGAACTCCGCGCTATGCTAGATGAATTGTCTGCTGACACAGGCCGCACCTACGAGTTGACCTCAGCCGTTGGCGTTGGCTACGACAAAATCGAAGACGTTAACTATGTAGACGCTGTGCCATACATGGATTACATCTTTGCGATGACGTACGACTACTATGGCGGTTGGAACAACGTTGTCGGCCATCAAGCAGCGTTGGATTGCGGCAGCCACATGTCTGCTGACGAGTGTGCTGGCAAAGGCTTAGACGCTGAAGGGAAACCACGTAAAGGACCTGCTTACACCACTGTTAACGGCGTCAACCTTCTTCTAGAGAAGGGCGTTCCACCTCAAAAACTGGTTGTTGGTGCAGCAATGTACGGTCGTGGCTGGACAGGTGTTACCGAAGCAAGCATGTCTGACCCAACGAACCCAATGACGGGCGTAGGTAACGGCAAAATTGCGGGTTCTTGGGAAGCAGGCGTCATCGACTATAAAGATGTCGTTTCTGACTACGAGAATAAAGCGGGCGTCGTCCTAGGCTATGACGAACAAGCTGAAGCTCCTTGGGCTTGGGACCCATCAAACGGTGACCTGGTCACTTACGACAACAAACGCTCTGTCATGGCGAAAGGGGCATATGTTCGTCAAAACAACTTCGCAGGCCTATTTGCTTGGGAGATTGATGCAGACAACGGTGACATCCTTAATGCAATGCAAGAGTCACTGGCTAAAGACGGTACACAGCCACCACGCAATAAAGCGCCTATTGCCAATGCGGGTGCAGATGTAACGGTTGAAGCAGCGAGCATAGTGTCACTAGACGGTTCAGCATCAAACGATACTGATGGTCAAGTTGTCGCTTACAGCTGGAAGCAAACTGGCGGTCCATCGGTTGTACTGACTAATGCGAATGCGGTATCCGCTTCTGCTGATATTCCAGCAGTAACCGTTGACACTCAGTATGTGTTCTCTCTAACCGTCACTGACGACAAAGGTGCTACCTCTGTTGATACCGTGACAGTGATCGCGAAGAAGCAAGGTGGAACCGAGCCAACCAACACTGCGCCAGTGGCCGCTATCAATGCGCCAGCCACTGCAAAAGCAGGCGACATGGTGCTGGTTGACGCAAGTGGTTCAAGCGATAAAGATAACGACACGCTGACTTACACATGGGATATCCCAGCAGGAGTTCAAGCAACCGTAAACGGTGCGTCACTATCATTTGTTGCAGACAGCTACACATCAACCACTAACCTTACGTTCTCTGTGACTGTGTCTGATGGCAAGCTTGCAGATAGCGCATCAGCAACAGTTGCAGTGCAAAAAGACGTGACTGACCCAATCTGTGCAAACGCATGGAAAGAAGGCGTGGTTTACAACTCTGGTGATGTAGTGACTCAAGGTGGTAAAGAGTACTCAGCCAAGTGGTGGACAACCAATGAAGTACCAGGCACTACTGGTCAATGGGGTGTTTGGAAAGAGTTAGGCGCAGCAAACTGCGGATAATTCTTAAGTCTCTCACTAGCCGTTGACTGAGAGGCCATCGCGATACAGCGAATAGAACCAAAAAGGGATGCCTCGGCATCCCTTTTTATTTATTCAGTCGTTTTGAAGCTTGATAACTTACCAGCGTTTTGCGGCAGCATCATCGCTATCGCGCGCTTCCACCCAACGTTCATTATCATTCAAGCGCTCTTTCTTCCAAAAAGGAGCCTGTGTTTTTAAATAGTCCATGATGAACTCACATGCTTCAAACGCAGCGTTACGGTGAGCACTAGATACGCCGACAAACACAATCTGATCACCGATGCTCAGCGCACCCACACGATGAATAACCCGCACATACGTCAAAGGCCAACGAGCCTTAGCTTGATCAACAATGCTGTTAAGCGATTTTTCGGTCATGCCGGGATAATGTTCAAGTGTCAACCCAGTGACATTATCACCCAAGTTCATATCTCGAACTTTGCCCACAAACGTGACAATCGCACCGTCGCTATCACTGTCATTCAATCGCTGATATTCATCGGCAATCGAAAAATCTTCGTGCTGCACTGAAATCATGGGTTACCCCCCAGTGACGGGTGGGAAAAAAGCCACCTCATCACCATCTTTGACCGGTGATGAAAGATCGGTGATCGTTTGGTTGACTGCCACCAGCAATTTTCCAGATTCAAGCGCTAATGACCATTTGTCACCTTTCGCCGCAAGGTGCTGGCGAATCTCTTCTGCAGAAGAGAACTCAGCGTCAAGCGTCACGGAACTGGTTCCCACAAGCTCTTTCACTTGAGCAAAGAAAAACACTTGGATCATTGTTCCACCTTAAAGTGACCAGACTTTCCGCCTGTTTTTTCCAGTAAACGCACCTGCCCAATCACCATGTCTTTTTGCACAGCTTTACACATATCGTAAATCGTCAGCGCTGCAACAGAGGCTGCGGTTAGCGCTTCCATCTCTACGCCGGTTTTACCGGTGAGTTTACATAATGATTCAATACGAACTTGTGAGGTTTCAGGCAGCGCTTCGAGTGATACTTCCACTTTGGTTAGCATCAGAGGATGGCACAACGGAATCAAATCCCAAGTACGTTTCGCCGCTTGAATTCCCGCGATACGCGCCGTCGCAAACACGTCACCTTTGTGGTGTTGGCCTGATACGATCAACTCAAGCGTTTCTGGCGCCATATCAATATAAGCTTCAGCGCGCGCTTCTCTGACTGTCTCAGCTTTGGCAGAAACATCGACCATGTTGGCTTCGCCAGAAGCATTAATGTGCGTGAACTGACTCATGGATTATTGACCAAGATGTGGCATAAAGTTACACGGGCGGTGACTCGCATCAAGTTGCTGCTTGATAATGCCATTCCAACCAGTGCGGCAAGCGCCTGTCGAACCTGGCATACCAAAAATCACGGTATGGTTAGCAAAACCCGCAATTGCGCGAGACTGGATAGTCGATGTGCCGATTTCTTGGAAAGAAATCGCGCGGAACAACTCACCAAAGCCTTCAACTTCTTTGTCGAAAAGCGGTTTAATCGCTTCTGGGGTGCTATCACGTGACGTAAAACCCGTACCGCCAGTGATCATGATGGCCTGAACGTTTTGATCAGCAATCCACTGCGAAACAATAGAACGAATTTGATAAATGTCATCGATAACGATTTTTTTGTCTGCCAATGTATGGCCGGCTTCTTTCAGCGCATCAACCAGAAACTGACCAGACGTATCATTTTCTTCTGTACGTGTATCTGAAACCGTCAGTACGGCAATTTTTGCTGGCGAAAACTCAGTAACAGCGTGACCCATAAAATCTAAACCTCAACGAATAATGTCAATGAACGGTATTAACCGCCGATGGATGCCAGGTGCGGCGTCATGCCGGTATGCCCCTGATCTAGAAAGTGGCTTTCTTTTTTGTTTGAAAGCTGGCCTTGAATACGTGAAATCAACGCAGTCTCTTGCGAGTCTTCTTGCAACAAATCACGTAGTTCAACACCGTAATCGCCAAACAGGCACATGTGGAGTTTACCCAGAGCAGAAACACGTAAGCGATTGCAAGAATGACAGAAATCTTTTTTGTACGGCATGATGAGGCCAATTTCACCGAGATAGTCAGGGTGACAATAGACTTCAGCAGGGCCATCACTCGCCTCTCGCACTTTCATACCCCAACCATTAGCGATGAGATGATTACGGATTGAGACGCCAGATTGATGGTGCTTATCAAAAAGAGAGTCCATCTCGCCCGTTTGCATCAACTCGATAAAACGCAATTGGATAGGTCGGTCTTTGATCCAACGTAAAAACGCGGGTAGCTCGCCACTGTTTAGATCTTTAAGCAGCACCGCATTGACTTTCACTTGTGAAAATCCCGCATCAAACGCAGCATCGAGCCCTTTCATCACTTGATGAAACTTGTTCTCGCCCGTGATCTGATGGAACATTCGAGGGTCAAGGCTATCGATACTGACATTGATATTAGTTAGACCCGCATCTCGCCATTCCTGCGCTTTTTGAGCCAAACGATAACCGTTTGTGGTCATCGCGACTTTCTCGATGCCTTCTTGGGCCGAGATCATCGAAATAATATCAGTGAAGTCTTTTCTTAAGCTGGGTTCACCACCGGTGATACGGACTTTAGATGTTCCGCAATCAGCAAACGCCGCAACCACTCGACGCAACTCATCGAGGGAAAGAAAGCTTGAATTCTTCTGGGCAGGTTTATAACCATCCGGCAAGCAATAGGTGCACCGAAAGTTACACACGTCTGTAATCGACAACCGCAAGTAGTAAAACTTGCGATCGAAAGAATCTTGAAATTGAACAGCCACAAAACACCTTTCCAAATACGGGAGACGGACACATTTCTATGGCCGCCCTGGTGACATAATGTCACGGCCTAGCCCCCATATTCGGGTGAACTTAGCGAACTAGGCTTCGGAGTCATTGAAGTAAGAGACTTGTTTTACACAAAACCTCAAACCAGTGGGGTTAATTTAGCAAACTATGTCATCTATTAACAATAAATGACGGTCACTTTTATGGAGAGGCGGCACTTTCACAACTAATTGCTTACCGTCTCAAAACACAAACAGACCTAACACACAACCTTAAAGCACAATTTGGTTTCAATCTATACACTGGCTGTTTCTATGCCTAAATGAGAGGAAGAATCATTTTTTCCTTCATTATGACGAACAGGGCTTACACTTTAAGAGTATTGTGCCAGCCAATCGTTAGCATTTTGGTATTCAAAATTTGCAGTTTTGAAATGCAATTTGCAATGACCACCAGACAAGACGCAGAAACTGGGCGTCGTTTAGTAGGCATTGAACTTGCAGTATGGATTGAAAGACACAGGTATCTAAGTAGTTCCGGTACTTCCCGAGTCCGTAACACATCACTCGGGGTATAAACCAATGACAATAATGCGCAGCATACATAGGCAAATGGCCAAAATAACAATCGCTGCAAGCATATGACTGGGAGCTCGCGATGGCAATCACACTACCAATATTGTTTAATAATCGTCATATATTACCTTCTGGCCGTCTTCCACTTCGCGTGGTGCAAGGAGAACAACTCAATACCGTGAAATATGCCATGCAGCACGGTTTGGATCTTGGCGTATGTATGGATGAAACCAGCCCTATTGGCGCAGGTATCGGAACCCGAGTGACGATTGAAGACTTCAACATGGCCAGTGACGATGGCGCTCTGACTATTACCGTATGTGGTCATGAGAGTTTTGTCATTGATAGCATCAAAGAAAATGAAGCTGGAATTCTAGACGCACAATGCCAACCTTTACCAAAGTGGCCAGAACGTGCAGTAAGTAACGATGCCGCGCCATTGGCAGAGCGGTTGCAAATCATGTTCGACCGATACCCTGAACTCAGCTCTCTTCACAAAGCGCCAAATTTCGACAACTTAAGCTGGTTGTGCCAACGGTGGTTAGAACTCCTACCCATACCTGCCAGTGAGAAACAAGTGCTAATGGCCGCCAACTCCTGCAGTGATACCGCTGAATATCTGCTGAGTTTGATGAAGGATCCTCACTAGTCGCTCCCTGCTGCTCCTTCCAAAGAAAGATCAGATAAAATCTGGTCTTTTTTTCGCTTCTCGTGATCTAAAAATCAAAACAATCAATGAAAAGCAGAAGATTGTGACAGTTTTTACGATCTATGCCTTATTATTGCTGTATACAACAACAAAAGTAATTGCGATGACGACTAAAAAAAATAATCAAACAATCGTTGCTATCGGTGGTGGGCATGGTCTCGGACGTATGCTTTCAGCACTGAGTGAATACGGAGAAAATGTTACCGGTATTGTCACTACCACAGACAATGGCGGTTCAACCGGCAGAATTCGAGCCTGTCAGGGGGGTATCGCCTGGGGAGATACCCGTAATTGCATCAACCAATTGATTACAGAACCTTCCATCGGTTCAATGATTTTCGAGTATCGATTCAAGGGAAATGGTGAATTAGACGGTCATAACCTAGGAAATCTGATGCTGACAGCGCTTGATAATTTGTCAATTCGACCATTAGAAGCAATCAATCTCATCCGTGACATGCTGAAAGTGACCACTAACATTGTTCCCATGTCAGAACACCCTGCCGACCTTGCTGCACAAACCAGAGCCGGTATCGTCATCTCTGGCGAAACAGACGTCGATGATTTACCCGAGCCACCAGCAAGACTCATGCTTGATCCTGTCGTACCAGCGACCAAAGAAGCAGTACTCGCCATCAACGATGCAGACCTTGTGATACTTGGCCCTGGAAGTTTCTTAACGAGTATAATGCCACCTATCTTACTGCCCGAAATCAGTCGTGCCCTCAAGCAAACACAGGCCAACATCATGTTTGTCCGAAACCTCGGCAAAGAAACAGGCCCTGCAGGCTCCATGTCGCTAAAAACGATGCTTTCTTGGTGTGAGCGCTCCATGGGAGGCAGAGCGATTGATATTGTTTTGGGTCCAGACTTGGACGAGGAACTTGAGGATAGTTATCAACAGGTGGTTGAGGACCTTGCTTCCGCCAACCACCAGTGGAGACATGATAGAGATAAGTTAACGTTATCTATCAAAAAGATCTTGTCTGCTAGCTAATGCCTTGTACTGAGACGCTGTTCCTTCAATCATCGATGTCAGGCGAGGCAGTTGCTCATGAACCCACGACTCCTGACCTAGCTTGACTCGTGACTCACACTCGCGAGCCAATTCTGCTAGCTCGTCTGCACCAAAGCTTGCTGCGCTGCTCTTTATTGCATGACTAATCTCACGCACCTGCATTGCACTCGGTGTTTCAGACAATTCATTTGAATAACGGCTTAGCTCGTCGCTAAAAACTACCAAAAGAGAAGAAACGGTTTCTTCCCCTACTTCTACTGCCAGCCGCCGCAACGTTTCATGGTTCACTATGGACGCCATAAACATTTTCCTTCTATTGAGATTCTTGCCAACTCTGCAGCTTACGATAAATAGTGGATGGACTAACTTCTAAGAGGCCAGCGGCTTGCGGGATATTGCCATCACAGGCATCTATCGCAATTTGTATCGCTCGCTTCTCAACCAACCACAAAGGTTCAATGTCCGCTTTGCTTGTGATTCCTTGCTTCAACATTTCCGTCGCCGCCGAGAATCCACCATCATTTACTCGCTCTATTGCTACTTGAGCATTTCTTATAGGAGGCTGTGATGCAATTTTGACACCAGAAACGAGAGACAATGGCGGAGGTAACATATTTTCTGTTACTTCTTGTCCACTATGCAGCACGACTGTGTTACGAATAACGTTCTGTAATTGCCTCACATTACCTGGCCATTCGTAGTTCAAAAGCCTTTGAGTCACCCCTTCACTAAAGGAGCGAAACTCTTTCCCTTCTTCCATGGCAAACATCAATAACAACGACTGAGCAATTTCAACGACGTCTTCGCCGCGATCTCTAAGTGGCGGCAGTCCTAACGGAATGACATGCAAACGGTAGTAGAGATCCTCTCTAAAATTACCTTTTGATACCTCAACCCATGGATCTCTGTTCGTGGCGCAAATAAAACGCACATCGACATGTTTAACCTTGGACGAACCCACCTTTTGAAATGAACCCGTTTGAATAAATCGCAACAGTTTAGATTGAAGATCTAAATCCATTTCGCATATTTCATCAAGAAACAAAGTACCGCCGTCCGCCAGTTCAGCCGCACCTTCTCGTTCAGATGCTGCTCCGGTAAACGCCCCTTTCATATGACCAAACAACTCACTCTCGATCAAATCCTTGGGAATCGCAGCACAGTTAATCGCAACGAACGGCTTTTGGGCGCGAGCACTTGCTGCATGAATAGCCTCTGCACACACTTCTTTCCCTGTGCCGCTTTCACCAGTAATAAACACCGTTGCCTTGCTAGGCGCAGCAGATTCAATAACTCGGTAAACCGCTTGCATGGACAAACTTTGTCCAATAAATCCGTAGTACGAGCCCTCTTGCGCAGAACCCGCGGTTTTGCTTTTTGGCTTTAGTGCATTGTTCACCGTCGCGCGCAGCAACTCGGCTTCACACGGCTTTATCAAAAAATCACTGGCGCCATAACGTAACGCCTCTACGGCGGCATCTATAGAGCCATGTGCGGTCATGATGACAACAGGAATTTCCGGTTGGTGTTTTCGAATTTCAGCCAATACTTCAAAACCAGAAATATCGGGCAAACGCAGATCCAGTAAGATCAACGAAAATGTGTGCCCAGAAGAAAAATGATCTAAAGCCTGTTGACCTGTACTTGCTATCTCGACATCGACGTCTAGTGGATTGAGATACGATTTGTATAACGCTGCAACTGATGCGGTATCTTCCACCATCAGCACGCGCTTCTTAGCGCCAGAACCTAGCATTGAACCCCCGCTATAATTCTATAAATTGTTATTAATCTCGAAAATCATGTTTCAAGTATAACGCTGAATTTCAGTAACTAGGCAAATTTGCACGCGTTTTGCATTGCAATTTGCAAAAGAAATTGCAATTACGCAGTATGGAGTCCGGTGAGTATACCTTTATAAGTGTTCAGCAAAGTTGGCATGTTAAATGCTTTAGTTAACTTGACCCTTCTGGGTCACCTAGCCAACTGACGTTGTTTGTGAGCACTTCGTTCACTGAAACAAGATAGCCAACCGACTCTTTACGGTTGGCTTTTTTTTTAGCTATTTTGGATAAACAGAGTACGAAGTGAAGATATTTCGTCTCGTAGACCTGCCGCAGTTTCAAATTCCAAGTTTTGAGCTGCCTCATACATCTGCGCTTCCAACTTCTGTATTCGGGCTTCAATCTGCTGAGGCGATTTGCTTTCATACAGTGCATCTTCCTCTGCGACTGCTTTCAAAGAAGGCGCCACTCTAGGCTTAGATTTTCGCTTACCGCCCATCTCCATAATATCGGAAACTTTTTTGTTTAGCTTTTGCGGCACAATACCGTGCTCAGTATTATAAGCCTCTTGCTTCTCTCGACGACGCTCGGTTTCATCAATCGCTCTTCGCATAGATTTGGTAATACTATCGCCATAGAGAATAGCTTTACCGCTCAAGTTACGCGCTGCTCGACCAATGGTCTGAATAAGAGACCGCTCCGAACGCAAGAACCCTTCTTTGTCAGCATCCAAAATCGCCACCAAAGAGACTTCTGGCATATCTAAGCCTTCTCGAAGTAAGTTAATACCCACCAGCACATCAAATTCACCCAGTCGAAGATCGCGAATAATCTCGATACGTTCAACAGTGTCGATATCAGAGTGCAAGTACCGCACGCGTACACCATGTTCTTCAAGGTACTCAGTGAGATCTTCCGCCATGCGTTTGGTCAGCGTCGTTACTAACACGCGTTCATTTTTCGACTCTCGGATACGGATTTCTGAGAGAAGATCGTCAACTTGCGTCGAAACAGGTCGCACTTCAATAACCGGATCAAGTAGTCCCGTCGGTCGCACGACTTGCTCCGCGATTTCACCGTCTGACTTTTCAATCTCATACGCACTAGGTGTTGCCGACACATACACAGTCTGCGGTGCAATCGACTCGAACTCATCAAACTTTAGAGGTCGATTATCAAGCGCCGAGGGTAATCGGAATCCGTATTCCACAAGGTTTTCTTTTCGAGAGCGATCCCCTTTATACATCGCGCCTATCTGCGGCACTGTGACGTGAGATTCATCGATGATCAGTAAACCGTCTGCCGGCAGGTAATCAAACAATGTTGGAGGCGGCTCGCCATCATTTCGGCCGCTTAAATAGCGAGAGTAGTTTTCAATGCCCGAGCAATAACCAAGCTCTTGCATCATTTCAAGGTCAAACAAGGTTCGCTGGGAAATCCGCTGTTCTTCAATTAATTTGTTGTTTTCGAGCAACACTTTCTTACGGTCAACTAACTCCACTTTTATGTGTTCAATCGCTTCCATAATGCGTTCACGAGGCGTCACATAGTGGGTTTTAGGGTAGATAGTACAACGCGGTAAGTCTCGTTCAGAAATAGCGCCGGTTAGCGGGTCAAAGATACTGATGCATTCCACTTCGCCATCAAACAGCTCAACGCGAATAGCATCACGATCAGATTCAGCTGGGAAAACATCGATCACTTCACCACGCACACGAAATGTACCGCGAGTAAATGCCTGATCATTGCGGCTATATTGGATCTCCGCCAAACGACGGAGAATGCTTCGCTGATCAATGACATCACCACGACGTAAATGAAGCATCATTTTCAAGTATGAGTTGGGATCACCCAAGCCATAAATGGCAGACACTGAAGCGACGATCACCACATCGCGTCTTTCCATTAATGCTTTGGTGGCAGACAAACGCATTTGTTCAACGTGCTCGTTTATCGATGCATCTTTCTCGATAAAGGTATCCGTTGAGGGCACATACGCTTCAGGCTGGTAATAATCATAATAAGAAACAAAATATTCGACTGCATTCTCAGGGAAAAACTCTCGCATTTCACCATAAAGTTGTGCTGCCAATGTTTTGTTGGGTGCCAAGATCATGGTCGGCCGCCCCGTCTGGGCGATCACATTGGCCATGGTATAGGTTTTACCCGACCCCGTAACACCCAGCAATGTTTGGTGTGCTAATCCCGAATCCAACCCATCCAGTAGTTGGTTGATCGCTGTTGGCTGATCACCTGCTGGTTTGAAAGGCGAATGTAAGTTAAAGGTTTTAACCATGACGCATCCGTGACTAGTGATTTCGAACTCATCATTTTCCCCGCTGCTAGCACTAAGTCAACTGACAAAGCACTGACATGCTAATTTCCTACGTGTTTTCTTTTATTAGCAGCAATGCCTTGAGCCAGTTGACTTCTTTTGTCGCGCCACGGATCATCACACTCATTAGTTTTCGAAGTCATGCGCAACGAAAATAAGATACCAACGAACAAATGCGCATTGGTTTACGTTTATATATTGAGGAATAAAATGAATAAAGTCGCAATCGTGACAGGTGGCTCTGCGGGAATTGGGCTGGCCGTGGTTCGGGGCTTAATCACTGAAGGATATAAAACCTTTAGCTTAGACCTCCAACCAGCTCCCGTTGGCGAATGGGTTGAATGCAATGTCACCGACACCCAAGCAGTGCAATCTGCCGTTGACCAAATATTGGCAGACAATGGCACTATTGATGTGCTGGTTTGCAATGCGGGTATCCACTTTAGTTCAACCATTGAAAACACCAGCGAGGCCGATTTGGACCGTGTGTTAGCCATCAATGTGAAAGGGGCATACTTTGCTATTCGAGCCTGTTTACCAGCAATGAAGGCCGCTAATAAAGGCAGCATTGTGTTGCTCGGTTCAGATCAATGCACCATCGCTAAACATAATTCATTTGCCTACAACCTCAGTAAACATGCCATTGCATCCATGGCAAAAACAACCGCTCTGGATTTTGCAGCCTACAACATCCGTGCGAATGCCGTATGTGCTGGTACCACTGAAACACCGCTCTATCACAAAGCTATCGACGGCTATTGCGCACGTTCAGGTGCAAATAAAGACGACATTCATCAAGAAGAAGGCAAACTGCAACCACTTGGACGAATTGCGCAACCTGAAGAAGTCGCCAATCTCGTTGTGTTCCTTGCAAGTGACAAAGCCAGCTTTATTACCGGAAGTCTTCACGCCGTTGATGGCGGCTATACGGCGCAGTAAGTGATGGAGATTATTGACGCTCACCTACATTTGTTCGATTTACAGCACGGACACTATGACTGGGTACGAGATGGCAATCCGCCATTTTGGCCTGACAAATCGATGATTTGTCAAAATTGGTCTGAGTCCGATCTGACACTATCAAACCCACAGCAGCTTTCAGGCATCGTGCATATAGAAGCGGGATTTGATAACGCGCAGCCTTGGCGCGAAATTGCGTGGCTGGAAGAAGCCGTTTCATTGCCACTAAGAAGTATTGGCTGTGTTGACCTCACTCTGTCGCGCTCAGCATTTCTCAAGCAGGTATCTGCACTTTGTCGCTACAACTCTGTGGTTGGTGTCAGGCACATACTTGATGACGATGCAGAGGTTTTGCTGAGCGATGAGAATGTAAAGACCAATCTACAGGTGATAGCGGACACTAACCTCATATTTGAGGCACAGTTTGATTGTGATAACACCGCGGCAATGACAACATTTCTTTCAGTTATTGAGAATATTCCCAATCTCATCGTTGCCTTTAACCATGCCGGATTTGCACCGTCTAAAAACAGAAATATCTGGGCGCATAATCTGCAGCGACTCGCGAAGAAGCCTAACGTATACATTAAAGCGTCAGGTTGGGAGATGGTCGAGCGGCAGTATGAATCGAAAATCATAAGCGAACGTATTGGTGAACTCTTGGCTTGGTTTGGCGAAGACAGAGTGATGTTGGCGAGCAACTTCCCTCTTTGCCAATTTCGCTCAAGCTATCGTGACCTTTGGAATGAGTATGCTCAGTTGCCGATAACTGAAGACATAAAGCTGAAACTTCGCTTTTCCAACGCCCAGCGGTTTTATCGATTTTAGATCGCTATTTCCCGATGTTGTTACCGACGTTATTTCGGCTTATCGAAAACAAACAACCCGCATCATGCGGGTTGTTTAATTTCTTCCCCTACAACACCAATTGGCATTGATGACGCATAGGGTTACGTAGTGTTAAAACGCTTATTTGATGACAATGCGCGGCGAGCGCATCACCACTTCATCATTTAGCTCAATACCAATACCCGGCGCCTCTGACACTTCAAAGAAACCATTAACAGGTTGAGGGTCTTGAATACATAGCTCTCGGTTCCAAGCCTTAATGGCGTAGGTATGATGCTCATGGATCAAGAAGTTTGGAATCGCCGTTTCCAAGTGCAAGGACGCTGCTGTTGCCACAGGCCCTCCACAAACATGTGCTTGAATACGAACATCAAAGATATCAGCGTAATCGCAAACTTTTTTCGTTTCGGTAAAGCCGCCACACAAACCAATATCTGGCTGCAGAACATCAACACTCTGATCTTCTAGGTACGGCCTTACACCCCAACGATTGTACAAACGCTCACCACCGGCGATAGGCACTTTCACTTTGTCCGCGACTTTTGCATGTAAAGAGTGGTTCAAGTAGTTGACTGGCTCTTCGTAATACATGCAGTCGAACTCTTCGGCAATCTCGCCTAACTGAATGGCTGTGGTCGCGCCAGGAAGGCTATGGCATTCAAAAATGATGTCAACTTCATCGCCAACCGCTTCACGAATAGCCTGCATACGGGCACGGTACAGTTTCATCTCTGCACGAGAAATGATTTTCGTACGCTCGTAGTAAGTGTTGCCATCTTTGTCATACATAATCGGATCGACTTTCACGGCATCATACCCTTCGGCAATCGCTTTTAACGCAGCCTCCGCGTACTCCTCAGGACGAGAGAGCGCTTTGAAGTCTTTATCCCAATCAAACTGTAACTGCGACGCATAAGTGCGCAACTTGTCGTTTACCTTGCCACCAAGCAATTGATAAACCGGTAAGTTCAGTGCCTTACCCTTTATATCCCAAAGCGCGGTATCAATGGCACTCATCGCCGCATAGACAACAGGCCCGCCACCAAGCCCCCAAAAACTCTCGCGCAGCATGCGAGACCAAAGCATCTCTGTTTGGAATGGGTCATGCCCGATAAGAAAGGCTTCCGCCATTTCTTTCACCATATGTGCCGCAGCGCTGTGGCCTAAGTCGTACGCCAAACCTGCTTCACCAACACCACTGATCCCTTCATCTGTGTGAATTCGCACAAACACCGGATTCCACGTTGGGCGGTCTGGGCAATGAATATCAAACACTTCAACTGATGTTACTTTCATCCTTGTACTCCAAAATCGGGTTAACACACGTCGCTTGTTAAGATGACGTGATTTTCTATTCCATAAATCTTTCTATGCCGTAAAGCTTTCTATTCCATAAAGCTGGGATCAAGACGCCATGCTTTTCGTAATAAAGAAGGCCATGCTTTTTGACCACCCGTCGCGCCTGAATGCACCACGTTCGCCTGTGCAAAGATATTGTCTTGAATCGACTGCGGTACAACAACATTGTCCTTGCCTGCCGACTGCAGCATTAGCTGCACCTCACAAGCACGTTGCATATCATAAAAACGCATAAAGGCATCACCCACTGTTGGGCCTAGCGTTAAGCCACCATGGTTAACCAACAACATATGATTCGTGTTCCCCAAATCACGTTGAAGACGCTGTCGCTCCTCATCATTCACCGCTAACCCTTCATAGGTGTGATAAGACAAAGACGGTAATGAGAACATGGAATATTGGCTGAGCGGCTGTAACCCCTCTTTTTGTGTTGCGACGGCAATGGTTTCGTTAGTATGTAAATGGATAACACAATGTGCATCCTGGCGCACTTCGTGAATCGCACTGTGAATCGTAAACCCTGCAGGATTTATGTCGAATGGGGTTTCATCAAGAATATTGCCAGCAAGGTCAACTTTCACTAGGTTTGAAGCAGTCACTTCATCGAATGCGACACCGAATGCATTAACCAGATAGGTATCCGTATCAGGGACACGAAGAGAGAGGTGGGTATAAATCAGGTCGCCCCATCCCATATCAGCGACTAAACGATAGCATGCAGCCAAATCGATGCGGCATTGCCACTCGATATCACTGACTTTCCCCTTCAAGTTCAATTTGGGTAAGGCTTCCACAATCTCATCCTTTTGATAATCCTTCTACCGTTAGCTTGTCTCATTTACCGTATCATCGCAAACGCCTTGCAGAAAATTTTCTGCACGAGTCAAAACCACAAATCCATGTGTACAAGTTAATTTTGATCGAGAAAGGCAAATGTCTTCGGGATAAAGCCCAACATACTGTCATTACGCCGAATTCCAATGCGACGTCGCTTCGTTTTCTGTTTTTTTCCATAACAAAGGATCAATTAATGGGGATAAAAGCTGTGATTAACATACTTATCCACAGATTTTGTGGGTAACCTTTGCCAATGCAATCACTAAAAGCACTTGGTAATGTCAATGTATTTTTAATGAAATACTCCCTTAATCGACCAATCACACATCAAACCGCCCAATGAGAGGTGCATCACAAAGTTTTAAGTCATCAACAGAGCAATTCGTCAGTCAATTTCATGGCAATTATTGGAATAGCAAAAAAGCACTGCGCACTTTTTAATCAATCTAAGTCTGATGCCCATTTTTACTATCAAGATGGTGGTCATCTGAGATTTCGTTGACGTTACCTCTCCAGTCGCAATTTATTTTTCATGTCACGCTGATCCAAGCGAAATACTGGTGCATATATAGCCATCAGAGCAAAAAAGCAGCCAACTCTGATCGCACAATAAACAGATGATTTAAAATCGACAATTTCTGCTGTTTCAGAGGTTGACAGCCTAGGAGGTGATAGCTAAGATTCGCCCCGCTTTCAGAGATTCCCCCTTAGTTCAGTCGGTAGAACGGCGGACTGTTAATCCGTATGTCGCAAGTTCAAGTCTTGCAGGGGGAGCCACTTTTMATGRTTKGTTCWWRGAACGARTCATKGGTTTGAGARTRTCGCTTCGCGATATGTCGCAAGCCTAGGCGGCCCCGTTAAGTCTTACAGGGGTGCCACTTTTAAATGATTGGTTCGTAGAACGAGTCATTGGTTTGAGAATRTCGCTTCGCGATATTGAACAAACCACACAATCTGTTCCCCCTTAGTTCAGTCGGTAGAACGGCGGACTGTTAATCCGTATGTCGCAAGTTCAAGTCTTGCAGGGGGAGCCACTTTTCATGGTTTGTTCTAKKAACGAATCATGGGTTTGAGAGTATCGCTTCGCGATATGTCGC